>JAHQWA010000390.1 GCA_019634045.1 Saprospiraceae bacterium | reverse complement strand
CGGTGACGCCATCTACTATGGGGCAGATGATAATGGCTCTGGAACCTCTTCTGTTATGGAGATCTGCCAAGCCTTTGTAGAGGCCAAAAATAAAGGAGAAGGCCCCAAACGTAGTGTGTTGTTTATGTTGGTATCCGGAGAGGAAAAAGGACTGTTGGGCTCCGAATATTATGTACAGCACCCTATTTTTCCAATAGAGAATACCGTGGCCAATGTCAATGTAGATATGGTGGGCAGAGTAGATAAGAAACATGCGGAAAACCCTAATTACATTTACGTAATTGGTTCTAATCGACTAAGTACAGAACTACACGAGATCAACGAAACAGCAAATACGAAGTATACTCAACTGGAACTGGATTATACTTATAATGCCGAGAATGACCCGAATAGGTACTACTATCGCTCCGATCACTACAACTTTGCAGAAAGAGGAGTCCCTGCCATATTCTATTTCAATGGAACGCATGATGATTACCACTTGACCAGTGATACGGTGGACAAGATTAACTTTGAGAAAATGGCCAACATCGCCAAATTGGTGTTTCATACTACTTGGGAACTAGCCAATCGTGCTGACCGTATCAAGGTTGATGTTTTACCAAAACGATAGAAAGGAATATTATTAATGACAAAAGTCTTCTCATGAAGGCTTTTGTTGTTGACATAAAAAAAGGCTAACGAACTAAGTCCGTCAGCCTGCTCTACAAAGCGAGTCGATACTTGATTCTACCCCCCTGTTGAACCAGTACGTCTCGCTTTTTCTTTTGACTCTATGAGTCAGTATATCTTACGGGCAACTGCCGAACTATCCCCCCACGTTAGTCCTGGCAAGTTGCCCGATTGATTTCATTTAGGGTGGCTATTACGAGATCATTCCTACTTAGCTTTAGGCTTAAGTATTGATCCGTGCATAGCACTTCAAGGTTTTAGCATGCTAAAACCGGCCGTCTTTTTAATTTTGGTATGAAATGTAACTGATGAGATTGGAGATATTAACTTATTCTCCAATACAAATTTTCTCAAGCTCTCTTAGAAGTGTGGCGACACAGATTGGTGTTCCCTCCTTCATTCGTCGCTAGTGCGAAAGTAAATATTTATTCAGATAAATTCAACTTCGCCTCTTCAAAAATTAAAAGCCACGAGTAAAAGTAGCCACACTTGATAAATCTTACGCTAAAAGTTCAGAAAGGTTGCCATTTTGTCAGAAATAATTTCACTGGCATGTCCTTTGAAGATCAAGTATCTGTGTTTTCCGCCTGTTACCGCGGGAAATTTAGGGAGATCAGGCCCAAATTGGCAATTAAACAGCCAAATTTCCTGACAAATCAGTGAAAGCTGTCTAAAAGTTCATCATAAATTCAAAAACCAAATTCTATGCAGAAAGGAAATATATCTGTACAAACGGAGAACATCTTTCCTATCATCAAGCAGTTCCTATATTCTGATCAAGAAATCTTCTTACGGGAACTCATCTCCAATGCAGTTGATGCGACCAACAAATTAAGAACGCTAAGCTCAAAAGGGGAGTTCAAAGGGGAAATCGGAGATACTACGATCGAAATTATCCTGGATAAAGAGAATAAGACATTGACGATCCGAGATAAGGGGATCGGAATGACGGAAGAAGAAGTACAAAAGTACCTGAACCAGGTGGCCTTTTCCAGTGCCGCAGAATTCTTAGAAAAATATAAAGACGAAGCCAACATCATTGGCCATTTTGGATTAGGATTCTACTCTGCCTTTATGGTTGCAGAAAGAGTAGAGGCCGTCACTAAGTCCTATCAAGATGGTTCGACCGGGGTTACTTGGACTTGCGAAGGAGATCCTTCCTATACCATTGATGGTAATGATAAGACAGAACGTGGAACGGATGTAGTATTACACATTAGTAGTGATAGTGAAGAGTATTTGGAAGACAGCAGAATTGAGGAACTACTAAAGAAATATTGCCGCTTTTTACCGGTATCCATCAAGTTTGGCACCAAGACGGAGTCCATTACGGAAGGCGAAGGGGATGAAGCCGAAACAAAGGAAATTGAAGTTGATAATATTATCAACAATACGGATCCGATCTGGAGAAAGCAGCCTACGGAATTGGAAGACGAGGATTATCGTTCCTTTTATAATGAGTTATATCCTTTTAGCCCGGCTCCCATGTTTTGGATTCACTTGAATATTGATTACCCATTCAATTTGACCGGGGTACTGTATTTTCCTAAGCTGGCCAACTCTTTTGAGGTCCAGAAAAATAAGATCCAGCTTTACTCTAATCAAGTATACGTCACAGATGATGTCAAGGAGATTGTACCAGAGTTTTTGACCCTCCTACATGGGGTGATCGATTCTCCTGACATCCCACTGAATGTTTCACGGTCTTACTTACAGGCGGATCAAAATGTGAAAAAGATTACCGGGTACATCACTCGTAAAGTCGCCGACAAGTTGAATGAGCTTTTCAAGAAGGATCGTAAGGATTATGAATCCAAATGGGGAGACCTTGGCGTGTTTGTGAAATACGGCATGATCTCAGAAGAGAAATTCAATGATAAAGCTGAGAAGTTTGCGCTGCTAACGAACACCGAAGGTGAGTTCTCCACGATTGCGGAATACAAAGAAAAGATCAAGGACACGCAGACAGATAAGCATGATAAGATCATCCATTTGTATACCAATAACCCGGTGGACCATGACAGTGCTATTCAGGCCTGTAAAAACCGAGGCTACGATGTACTAGTTCTGGATCATGTAATTGATAATCACTTCTTGCAGCACCTGGAGCAAAAGCAAGGGGATACCACTTTTGTTCGAGTAGACTCAGATACGGTAGATAATCTGGTACAGAAAGATGAAACTACAGAATCTGTCTTGAGTGAAGATGAGCAAAACAAGGTGAAAGAGCGCTTTGAAAAGGTGACAGAGAAAGGTGGCGGAACTATTGTTATGAAAGCGATGTCACCAGAGGACCCTCCGGTCATGGTCACTAAGCCTGAATTTATGCGGAGAATGAAAGAAATGCAGGCTATGCAGGGCATGTCGATGGATGCTTTCCCGGATATGTTTAATGTAGTAGTCAATACGAACCACCCTTTGCTGGCTAACAAGTTATTGAAGATGAGAAGCGAAGAGAAGAAAGAGAATTTAGTGCAGTACCTGTATGATCTTGCGCTGCTTAATCAAAATATGTTGAAAGGGGCGGATTTGACAGCTTTTGTCAATCGTAGCCTAGACTTTTTGAAGTAGTTCTAACTCAACTCTTCAAGATAGAAGCGTCTTTTGGTGGATTAATCCGCTGGAAGACGCTTCAATTTGTCTTGTAGTCGCATTAACTCCTCCTCAAATTCTTGCCCACCTGACACTTCCAACTCATTGACAACTTCCCTGGCGCGAGCCTGCTCTCCGATTTTGAGGTAGGTTAAAATGAGATACCAACTTGCCTTTTGATAATGATCTTCGTCACGAGACCTTAGCTCTTGAAAAAATTGAATGGCTTTTTGATCATGTCCTATTTCTAATTGTGCTATTCCCATCCACAAATAGGCTTGGTTATCTTGTGGGAAGTCTTCTAGGTACAGCCCCAATAAATTAGTGGCTGACTTAAAGTCCTTTTTCTGATAGGCAATCAAAGCCGGTTGAATAGCTTGCTGGGCTGCTGTTTCGGGTGTACCTCGCAATTGTATCCTAGTAGGCTGGGGTGCTTGATAAAAAGTAGCAAATAAAGATGCTGGGTTGGCCTGAGGTCTAAACCATAAGGCCGCTAGGAGAATCAGGCCAAGGGCAATTGCAGCAACTATGCGGTAAGGGTGAAATGTTTTTCTTTTCTGCAACTGCAAGGACCTAATCTGTTGAACATCCTTACCTGGGTTTGAACTTTGCTCCATGCCTTCCAATGCCCCATTGCAAAGCGGGCAATCTATTAAATGTTCTTCTACCTTTCGCTTGGCAGTCTTTGACAGCGCCCCAGCTTGATAAGATTGGAGTTGATGGAGACTTAAACAATCACTTCTGGTGAATATAGTTTTCATAGGCTATGACTCATCCTGTTGAATGCCTTCCAATAAGATCTTCAATTTGCGTTTCCCGTTCTGTAAATAGCTCTTTACCTTTTTTAGACTATAGGATGTCTGTTCACTGATCTCTTTATAACTCTTTCCTTCAAAGTAGAAAAGTTGCAGACATTGCCGTTGTGATGGGGGCAGCTCCTGGAGGGCCGATTGTATCGCCTCTTCAGTATAGCCATAGCCCTGGCCTCCTTCTTCTACCCTAGACTTGGCTGATTCTGCCATCGTGCTTTCTTCCCAAGCTAAACTCTGCCTGTTTTGGCGATTTTGAGCGCGGATGTGGCTGATACATTGATTGCGAATTACACTATATAACCAACTGCTGAAATAGTCAATATTGGCCGTCGGACAGCGCTCATATACTTTCTCCACAATGGTCATAACCATATCCTTGCAATCTTCCTCATCAGAAAGGTATTGCTTACAATTGTAGTAAATAAGGTGGCTGTAGCGCTCAATTAGCGTGAAAAAGTACTGATCTTCCCCCGTTTTTTGGAAAGCCTTGAGTAACTGTTCATCTGACCAATTGGTTAAGCCCTTTTTTGGTTTTAACCATCGCAAAGACATACTCAATATTAACAAATATTGATAAGTAATAATCTTTGTAGGAATAATTTCTTCGCGAACTAAATAGGATGGGGGAATTAGAGGAGCAGAAAAGCGGTAGGTAGATAAGGCTTTGGCCTGGTATTTTCTGATTTCCAGCCAAAGCCTTATCCTTGTCTCAAGTTTGTCAGAATTCGACCGTAGACATGATAAATTCTAACTGCTGCATGAAATTTCTTTTTTCTTTGCCAGGTGCATAGACGAAGCCATCAATGAAGAGCAGTTCTTCTTTTTCCGGATTATGTATCAAATAGCTAATAAAAGCTCCTCCCATAAAGTCGTTCGCCATTTCCCAAATGCCTCTAGCCTCTAATGTATATTTATTATTGAGGGTTTTCACACTAGTAAACATTGGAAGGTCAATGTCATTGATACGCATATAGGAGTCGGGCGTGGTGGAGGAAACGTATTTTCTCCCCAGCGAATCTCGGATAGCTTTGATTCCTTGTTTTGACAACTGGGATTGATCTGTATAGCCGATCTTCCGAATCAGAACATTACTATTGATATTGTCAATCTCTCTCCGCATCCAGATCAAGTCTTCATTGCTAATGGCGAGACTGTAATCACTAGGAACGCGAATCTTGGTTCCCATCTTGTCTGCCACTTCGGCTTGGATGGCTGGATTCTCACCTCCAAAATAAATGGTAGCCTCAATTTTGGCTTTGTCCGCTTCTTGGACTCGCTTAGCTACTGCCGGAAAGTTCTTTTTGACGTTTTCGATCAGGTCATCGTCGCTGAAAGCGAATTGATACACCAGCAATTGATTTTTTGCCCACTTATTTCTTGCTACGGTAGAGGTATAGTTAGGATCAGTTTTGGCTTTGTCTAATCTTTCCTGCTTCAAGTCTTCCTTCATCAATTGGGTAGTTGGCGAATCCTCCTCATTGAGGTTACCGAGTAGCATATAGTTACGGAATTCCCTGCGAATTGGATCTTTCTCTAATTCTGCGGGGGTGAATTGCCGCAGATCAAAGATAGGTTCTGGTTGCGGAAGAATGGGATAAGCAGCGCTGTAGTAATAACGAAGTGTATCTCCGATGGGGCCTTCCCAGATGCGATCATCAGCAATAACGATGATCTCATTTAACTTTCCAAATGCATTTGGAACCGGAGCTAGGCTACGTTGCATGTCCTCACTGCAAGCGGTCAGCAAAAGGGACAGGCTAAGAAAGCTAATGATTTTATAAAGATTCATTGAATTTGTTTTTTAGATCACTCCTCTGGTACAGAAGCTTCAACAATTTGTTCACTTAAAAGATGAAGTTTGCTCTCATTTTGGTGTATAAGCGTTTGGGATATCTACCTAAAGTAATGGAAAAGATCTTCCTTTGGTCGCTTACTTTTCAGGACTACTAAATTAGCACGAACTCCTCGAACTAGCGAAGTTAAAGACCTGATTTTATTGGAACTTTTTAAGCAAAGCTTCTAATTGTATAACGATTTGAACACCAACAATAGTTTTAAAGACGATGCTTTAGATATAGCCTCAATTTTACCCGGGAGCCTGAGCTCGCAAAATATTATCCCAAACAACGGCAGCCGCTTTTGACCAACTAAACTTTTCCCGCTGAACACGTCCCTTGTCAATCAAATTATTCCGGGTGGTCGAGGATGCAAAAAGCCTTTGCATTCCCTGAGCAAGGGCATTGATATCAGTTGGATCCACTAGGATCGCGGCATCGCCAGCAACCTCTGGTAAGGAGGAGGAATTGGACGTCAGAATGGGAACTTCAGCATGCATGGCTTCTAGCAATGGTACCCCAAAACCTTCGAATAAGGAGGGGTAAGTTAAAGCCATAGCTGCTCCTAGGATTCTTGCTAATTGAGCATCCTCTAGATAGCCTAGTAAGTGAATATCTGCCCGGTGTTGTGCACTGGCCAGCGCCTCTTCGATGGCTGTAGTTTGCCAAGCCAGTCGACCGCCAATGAGCAGCTTGACCTGCGAAGGATGAGCTGTTTTAAACCGATCAAAAGCTTGAACAAGGCGAGCCACATTCTTTCGTGGATGGACAGATCCCAGGTAAAAAAAATAGTCTTGCCCTTCGCTATATTGTTGTTTGACTTTTTGTTTTTCAGTCTCGTCTACAACATGAAATACAGCGCGTACACCATTGCAGGCGACTGCTATTTTCTCAGCAGGCGTTTGATACTGCTGGATAATATCCTGCTTGGTAAATTCTGAGACACTGATAATGCGTTCCGCTCGTTGCAGATACTTAGGTACGTAGTGTTTATAGAATACTCGTCCGTGAAAGGGTACTTGCTCTGGATAATGACAAAAAGCAATATCGTGACATACCATTACTGTTGGCACCTTGCTCCTTAAGGAGCAGTAACTATCAGGTGAGAGAAAGACGTCAATCTTATAGCGTTTTAGCACGCTGGGAAGTGCCATTTCAAACCACCACCACCATAGTACAGCATGGCGTGCAGGGGGCTGTACAATCACGCCTTCGACATTACCCCCAGGAATAAAGATGGGATTAAATGGCCGATCAAATAAAAAAACAAAGTGATGTTCAGGATGATTAGCGACCAATTCCTTCGCCACTTCCCAGGTAAACCACCCAATTCCTTCTAGGTTGTTGCTAAGTAGAAAACGAGTATTGATGGCAATTCTCATAGGCAGGCCAAAGGTAGGAAGCTTGCCGCAGCTAGCAAAAAATAATCTAGAATCAACCTTTTGCTTGTTGTTTGAAGTAAAAGAGCAGAGTTTGAAGGAGGAAATATGAATAGGGGAGCGCAATAAAATGAAGTAAGAGACAACTAATTTTTGCTATCTTAGTTTTAAGGTTAAACAAAGCATTGACAAAAGTAACTTATGAGCAAAACAGATGTGCTAATCATTGGCTCTGGGGTAGGTGGTATGTCTACCGCTATTGAAATTGCAGAACGTAGACCAGACCTTAAGATTACTGTTCTAACGAAAACGAATGACAGCGAAAGTAATACCCGCTATGCACAAGGTGGAGTTGCAGCGGTGTGGGACCTAGAGGTAGATTCACACGGCAAGCATGTAGAGGATACATTAGATGCTGGAGACGGGCTCTGCGATGAAGAGGTGGTGAAAATCGTGGTAGAAGAAGGGCCCGAGCGGGTTCGGGAGTTGATTGATTGGGGCGCACGCTTCGACAAAAATAAGAAAGAAAAGTATGACCTGGGGCGTGAAGGAGGGCATTCTGAAAACCGGATACTTCATTACAAAGACCTGACCGGGTGGGAAATACAGCGAGCTGTTCTCGCCAAATCAAAAGAGTTTGATAATATCGAGATTCACGAACACTTCTTCGCGGTAGATCTGATCACACAACACCATCTCGGCTATACCCTAACTCGCCTTACACCAGATATTGAATGTTATGGAGCCTATGTATTGAATAAAGCAACGGGGGAGATTGAGACAATTTTAGCTAAGATGACGGTCATTGCTACCGGAGGGGCAGGGCAGATTTATCGGAATACCACCAATCCTGTAATTGCTACTGGCGACGGCATTGCTATGGTTTACCGGGCCAAGGGACATCTGGGTAATATGGAGTTTGTTCAATTTCACCCGACAGCCCTGTACAATCCTGCTGGTGAAAACCCCGATTTTCTCGTTTCAGAAGCTGTTCGAGGTTTTGGAGGGATCTTGAAAAAGCGAGACAGTGAACCTTTTATGCAGAAGTATGATGAGCGTGAAAGCCTAGCTCCTCGTGATATCGTGGCGCGGGCAATTGATAATGAAATCAAGATCAACGGAGAAGAATGCATGTTCTTGGACTGTCGACATCTGGATGAAGCAGGATTTCGGGCTCACTTTCCTACCATTTATGATAAATGCAAAAGCATTGGGGTGGATCCTATGAAAGATATGATTCCCGTAGTGCCAGCTTGTCATTATATGTGTGGAGGTGTGATGGTGGATGAGATAGGCAGAAGTTCCATTCGGCATCTATATGCTTGCGGAGAGTGCACCAGTACCGGTTTGCATGGAGCCAATCGCCTAGCTTCAAACTCCTTATTGGAAGCCTTAGTATTTGGCAACCGGATCGCGCAAGATGTGGTGAAGGAAGTTGATGACATCCAATTTCAGAATGATATACCAGATTGGAATGCGAGAGGAACCATGCTTCCGAAAGAAATGGTACTCATTACCCAGAGTTGGAAGGAATTGAAAGAAATTATGTCGAGCTACGTAGGAATAGTCCGATCAAATGTTCGTTTGAAGAGGGCACTGGATCGCCTGTATCTACTCTATAGAGAGACAGAAGCACTGTACAATAATACGGCTCTATCTCCCCAACTCTGTGAATTGAGAAACCTGATTACCATCGGTTATCTAGTGACAAGGGCGGCGAGTATGCGGCGAGAAAGCCGAGGCTTGCATTATACCACGGATTATCCGGATAAAAATGCCTTTATTCAGGAATCGATTTTATAATGAAAAATGAATCAATTGAGGAGGATGAATGTTGAGTGAAAAATATATCATCCATTCAACATTCAACACTATTCATTAAAACTACCATCCATCTCCATCAAGAAGGTCTCCAAGACCTCCAAGGACGCTTCCTTCCCCTTTGGACTTACCTCCGTAGTGGCGAGAAGCAGAGACAATTCGATCGGCAAGGCGACTGAAAGGTAGACTTTGTATCCAAACAGTTCCTGGTCCTTCCAACTGCGCGTAGAACAGTCCTTCTCCACCAAAAACCATATTGCGGATACCTTTAATCATTTCGATATCATATTTCACGTAGCGAGTGAAACCTACCAGACATCCAGTATCAATACGAAGTTTTTCACCAATCTGTAGTTCTTTCTTCACTACAGTTCCACCCGCATGTAGAAAGGCTAAACCATCTCCTTCTAATTTCTGCATGATGAATCCTTCTCCACCGAAAAATCCGCGGCCCAGTTTTCGGCTAAATTCGATGCCGACGGATACGCCCTTAGCCGCACAGAGAAAGGCATCTTTTTGACAAACGATCTTACCCTCTAGTTCCGTAAGATCTAAGGGAATGATTCGACCAGGATAGGGCGCTGCAAATGAAACTTGCTTTTTACCTTCGCCAGCATGAGTGAAAGCGGTCATGAATAGACTTTCCCCAGTCAGTAGGCGCTTTCCTGCAGAAAGTACTTTTCCCCACAAGCCTTTGTTCTGCTCCTGGTGGCTACCATCACCGAATATTG
The DNA here is from genome assembly GCA_019634045.1 of Saprospiraceae bacterium. Lineage (GTDB taxonomy): Bacteria > Bacteroidota > Bacteroidia > Chitinophagales > Saprospiraceae > DT-111. Next base: position 3,031 of record JAHQWA010000390.1, on the reverse strand, counting down.
TGGCCAGTTCTATATCCTCGTCCATCATCATAAAACTGCCGGATTCGGCGATGACCGTTTCATAGGGATCGAGCTCAATTTCAACGAATTGCATTTCTTCGCCAAAGATCCGATAGTCAATTTCGTGTGCTTCCATATTGATGAGTTTGGTGTGTCGTAGGTGCTGATTTGTCTGATAATCAGGATTACCAACAGCTAAGAATAATCTTAATATCTATTTAATAATGGGTTTACAATTAATGGGTTTATTTGCTGCGTAACAGGATAAATATATCCAGCAATACGCTCCCCTTCCATCTTTTACAGACAAAAGGGGACCTTCTAACGACAAAGATCTATACTGTAGCCCTATATACTTTGGCGAAGGCTGTGCAGAGGCATAGCCTTTACTTTTTTATGCACGATTAGAAAAGCCCTTCGAAGCTATCCAATGCCCGGGGAGATTGGCCAGTGTTGGAGAAGTCCCAGTTGTATTGATCCATTGCCTTCAAGCTCTCAGTCAATAAGGAAATACAATTGTTTATATCCTCCTTATGCGCTAATTCAATGGTTTGATGCATATGCCGTAAAGGGATGGAAATGGCTCCTGCAATGGCTCCTTTTTTGCCGTAACGTTGTATGCCCGCGGTATCGGTTCCTCCCTTCGGTAATATCTCTGGCTGCCACTTTATTTGGTTGTCCGTAGCTACCTTCTTCAAGTAATTGACCATTCGATAATCACAGATGGTCATTCCATCCAGGATTTTAATGGCGGCGCCCTTACCTAGGCAGGTAACGGCATCATGTCCGTTGGATCCTGGTACATCAAAGGCGATGGTGACATCAAGCCCTAAGCCAAAGTCGGGATCGATTAAGTGACTAGATGATATGGCACCTCTTAAACCAACCTCTTCCTGAACGGTGAAGACGCCATAAATATCATACGGAACTTCTTGGTCCTTCAGCGCTCTTAGCGCTTCAATCAAGATGAATACCGAAACGCGATTATCCAGGGATTTGCTATTGACACAATCGCCCATTTCTATCAAGGCACCCAGTCGAGTTACTGGAGCGCCAATTGGGACAACTTTCTCCGCTTGCTCTTTAGTCATTCCGAGGTCAATAAAGTACTCATTTAGGGGTACTTGTTTGCTACGTTCCTCAGGCGTCATAATATGTATGGGCTTAGAACCCATTACTCCAATCACATCCTCATGACCATGTACTATTACACGCTGAGAGGATAAGGTTTTTGGATCGAAGCCTCCGAGTGGGACAAAACGCAAAAAACCATCATCATCGATGTAGTTCACCATGAAACCTATCTCGTCCATATGAGCAGCGATCATGACCTTTTTAGGGCTTTTCCCTTTCTTGATGGCAATCACATTTCCCATATTGTCGACAGAGATCTCATCGACCAAAGAGCTTACCTCTTTCATCACAAACTCTCGTACTTGCTGTTCGTACCCAGGAGCACCTGGTAATTCGCAGATGTGGCGTAATAGATCTACATTTATCATAATCCTCTAGCTGGTTGTAATGGTAAAAAAGCGCGGTAAATTAGCACTAATTTAGGAGGTGATAAAATTTTTTCCCCTCTCCTTAACCAATACGTAAAAAAAGCGCTCGTTTTACTGATGTGCCATCAGGCTTTTCAGTAACATTGTAGCTTTCAACGTGAAATTGTCAGCATGTCCATCCGAAAACTGGCTAAAGAAACCGTCATTTACGGGGGTTCCACCGTTCTGAACAAGGTGCTGAATCTCATTTTGGTCGCGCCCTACCTGACGCGGGTGTTCGACGATGACCAAGGTGAGTATGGAATCCATGGTTTGATGTACGCATTTGCGGGCTTTTTGTTGGTTATTTTGACCTATGGAATGGAAACTGCCTTTTTTCGCTTCGGAAATGAACAGGAAAGGCGATCAAAAGCTTTTTCTACAGCCGCCATTTCTCTTTTAGTCAGTACGATTGGGTTTGTTAGTCTGATTATTCTGTTTTCCCCTTCCATCGCGGGATTTTTGACAGAGCCGCAAGACCATGCATATGTGATTTATTTTGCGCTGATTATCGGCTTAGATACGCTGGTTGCGATACCTTTTGCCTCCTTGCGTTTAGAAAATCGTCCCATTCGTTTTGGGGTATTTAAGATGATCAATGTATTGGTCAATGCTTTGGTCATGTTATTCCTTCTAGAAGCCGTTCCTCGGTGGATGAGTGGAGCAGATGGTTGGGGGAGTTGGTATGATCCAGATAAAAAACTGCATTACGTCTTCATTGCTAATTTGGTGGCGAGTGCGGTTACTTTTCTATTGTTTCTTCCTTACTATCGAGGCTTGCGAGGCGGTTTTGATCGGACTTTGTGGAAAAAGATGTTTCGGTATGCAGCCCCCTTAGTGGTGGTGGGAATTGCGGGCATGATCAATCAATTGTCGGATCGCTATTTTTTGAAAGAATGGTTGCCGGGAACTTACGAGGAGAACATTATTCAATTGGGAATTTATGTTGGGTGTATCAAGATTGCTGTGCTGATGAATCTATTTACACAAGGATTTAAATTTGCGGCAGAGCCTTTCTTCTTTAGAAATGCCAATCGGGCTGATGCTACTAAGATATATGCAGAAGTGGGGCAAGCCTTTACTTTGGTGGGGAGCGTAGCTTTTCTTGGCTTAATGTTGTACATAGATATTGCCAAGTACATTGTAGCCCCTACTTATCACGGAGGCTTGGCAGTAGTTCCCATTCTTCTGATTGCCTATCTCTTATTGGGTTTATACTACAATTTTGCGATCTGGTACAAGTTGAGGGATAAAACTCATATTGGAGCTTGGATTGCTTGTGGGGGTGCAATTATTACCATTACCTGTAATTATTATCTAATCCCGCAATGGGGGGTGCAAGGAGCGGCTTGGTCCGCCTTATTCTGCTTTTTAGCGATGTGCGTGGCTTGTTATTGGATTGGCAGAAAGTATTACCCTGTACCATATCCCCTCGGAAAAATGTTGACCTATCTGGCTGCTGCGATTGCCTTATATGGAGTGAGTGAATG
>JAHQWA010000389.1 GCA_019634045.1 Saprospiraceae bacterium | reverse complement strand
TTTTTCGATATGAATAATGATAACTGGCCTGATTTGTACATTGCACAGGACAAAAGCCAAGGCAATACGCTTCTATTGCATCAGGGCACCGAAAATAGCTTCCTGGATATTTCTGTAGCCGCATCTGCTAATCTCATCATGAATGCTATGGGTATCGCAATCGGAGATTATAATTGTGATGGCTGGCAAGATCTATATATATCAAATACACCCCACGGAAATGCACTATTAGTCAATGATCAGATGGGAGGTTTTATTGAACAAGCGGAAGCGACGGGTACCACCTTTAATGGAACAGCATGGGGAACCCATTTCCTCGACGCTGACAATGATGGTTTTGAGGATCTTTATGTTAGCGGAATGGCTGTCGGGACCGATGTAGTTTCTAGCGCCTTCTATTACAATGATCAGCAGGGAAGCTTTTATGTAGACGAAGCGGGCTTTGTTGGGGATACCGTGAGTAGCTTTGGTAATGCGATTGGAGATTACAATAACGATGGAAATCTAGATATTTTAGTAGTTAATACGACCACTTTCCCTGCCCAACTATGGTCTAATGAAGGGGCTAGTAGTCAATCGTATTTGAAGATTCAACTAGAAGGGATAATTAGTAATCGAGAAGGAATTGGAGCTAGAGTGGATCTATATAACGAAGGCCACTACCAAATTCGCTATCGCCATGGCGGGATGGGGTATTTAGGTCAAAATAGTTCACGTTTACATTTTGGGGTGGGGGAGAGCCCTTGGATTGATTCCTTAACAGTCACCTGGCCTACGGGACATGTCGATCGCTTCTATGAGGTAGTTCCTAATCAGCTATTGGATATTCAAGAGGGGAGTTCAACTGATGGACAGATTATGGTTGATAATGCATTGATTTCCGAGGTGGAACATCTAGATGAGCCATCCATATGGCAATTATATCCTAACCCAACTAGGCAAAGGATTTTCGTACGCTATGAAGCGAATAGCGAAGGAGAGTTAGTGATCTATGACCTCAGTGGGCAGCGGCTACGCGACTGGCGGATTGCGAATGGAAAATCTGAATATTTATTGAAGAATCTGGCTGCTGGAACTTATATCGTACAACTCCAGACAGCGGGAAGTAGCTGGAATCGCAAACTAGTCATTCTACCGTAATCTCTGCTATGACTTATTTGATCGTAATGGTGTAGGTGTAAGGCGAAGAAGTCGGCTTTTCCTTTGCGTCTTCCGATGAAGAAGGCGTATACTGATAGTTATAGCTGGGTTTAGCTTCTTTTTTCTGTATGGGCCGGGCCTTTTGTTTGGGTAGGCGGAAATGAATCTGAATATTCAGATGATGTAAAACCTTGACGCCCCGATTGCTAGGCACCTCGAATTGTAACAGACTGACCACTCTTTCCGCCTCTTCATCGCAACCATGTCCGAGACTTGAAATCACCTTGGTATCAATTACTTTGCCTTGATGATTGACAGTATACTTCAAGACCACAGTACCTTCTATCTTCTCTTTTAAGGCATCCGGTGGATACTTAAGATTCTGTGTGATAAATAGTTGAAGCGCCTTTTTCCCCCCGGGATAAATGGGCTTCTTGATGAAGTGCTTATCTTTTTTCTCCTTTTGCATACTAAATTAGGCTCTAATCACGTCTTGGCTAAGCGCCTTATCGCTTCGCAAAATAATTCTTTTTTTAGAATATCTTATGCTTGCAATTGAGAGGTTGGATTTGTATATTGATTAACATATGATGAAAGAGAGTTTCTTGAGATACTTGGAGCACGAAAAACGATTTTCACCCCATACCCTTACAGCCTATCGAACGGACTTGGAACAGTTCTTACAGTTCTTAGACATTACTTTCGATATTCAGTCTCCATCTGAGGTAACGCATACGCAGGTACGATCTTGGACCGTCGAACTCCTAAACCAAGGGAGAAGTACCAGTTCTATTAATCGGAAACTCTCCACCTTAAAAACTTTCTACCGCTTCTTACAAAGGCGACATGGTCTGGAAAGAAATCCAATGTTGAAGGTCCTTTCGCCCAAGACGGGAAAGCGATTGCCCCATGTAGTTCGAGCAGATGAGTTGGATACACTCTTCGGACAAGTCAAGTTTCCAGATGATTATGAAGGATCTCGGGATCGTCTTGTGTTGGAAGTGTTATACAATACTGGAATGCGTAGATCGGAGTTAATCAACTTAAAGATTGAGGATATCGACTTTTCTCAAAATATATTGAAGGTGTTGGGAAAGGGGAACAAAGAGCGACTCATCCCTTTTGGCCAAAGCCTGGCCAAACTCTTATTAGCCTTTATCGAATTGCGTCAACAAACTTTTGGCGCATCTACATACCCACATCTTCTATTAACTAAGCAAGGAAAACCGCTATATCCAAAAGCGGCTTATAATATTGTTCGCAAATACTTGACGGCTGTCAGTACCGTAGAAAAGAAAAGCCCGCATGTATTGCGACATTCTTTTGCCACTCACCTTTCCGATAATGGGGCAGATTTAAATGCCATCAAAGCACTTCTTGGACACGCTAACTTAGCAGCCACGCAGATCTACACACACAATTCTATCGAGAAATTAAAAAAAGTATACGAGTCTGCACATCCTAAGGCTCAGTTGGATAAAGACAGCTAGGCCTGAAAAATACTTTGCAAGGGGTGTGTAGTGGTAACCATTACTTCATTAAAAATTAATGCCTATGAAAGTGTACACCGAATCGGTCCAGTTTAAAGCAGATCGTAAGTTGCTCGACTTCATTGAGAAGAAGTTAAACAAGATGGATCAGTATTTTGATCGTATTATTGACGCAAGAGTAACCCTAAAACTAGAAAACGCGGGACGGATTAAGGATAAAATCGCCGAAGTTAGACTAAAGGTCCCCGGAGATGTCCTGGTCGTCAAAGAAAGTCAACGAACTTTCGAGGCATCCATCGATGAAGCAGTCGATGTATTAAAGCGGCAACTGATTAAATTCAAAGAAAAAGCCAAGTAATGAAATGGGTCCTTCCGGAGTGATGATAGAAGGATAATACCCTTATTCCAATCTGTATTATCAAAATCAAGGCCCAAGCTAGCCTGTCCTTCGGAAGGACCTTAATCTTATCTTATTCTAAGTCTCACCATTCTCATAATTTTCTTACATTTGCCCACGCCTTTGAAAAGCGAAGAAATAAAGGGGCTTAAGCGCCTTTTATAGGTAGATTGAAAGGGGCAAGACCCCCCCGAGATCTGAAGCAAATTGAGCATATTCTTTTTCTAGAAAAAATCTTAAATATGTTTTTTGCTTTTTCAGGAAAAGTAATATCTTTGCAATCGCTTTTTGAGAGGAGGTCCGCTTACAAAGGTAAAAGACCGCTAGAAAGTGTTTTGAAATGTGGATGTTTTAGCCTTGATGAAGCTGTAAGAAACAAATAATCAAGCTTGTACTATTCGGCCAGGAACTTTTTGGCTTAGAAAAGTATATATATAGGTGTTCAAAAGTATTCCATTGGAATATTTATGGGCAAGAAAGCCTAGCTGCCAGCATAGCTCAGTTGGCCAGAGCAGCTGATTTGTAATCAGCGGGTCGGGGGTTCGAATCCCTCTGCTGGCTCACATTCAGCTCATCACCTAGGTACACTACTTTACTTTTACGCTATGCGTAAGTAATTCGTGTCAACCTTAAGAGCTAAAACAAATCAAACTATCTAGCTATAGTTTGATCAGGGGGCGCGCCGGAGTTGGAGAGCCGGGGCAGACTGTAAATCTGTTGTCTACGACTGAATAGGTTCGAATCCTATCGCCCCCACTTTCTAATGGATAGTGTTTTGATGATGAATTAATAATAGGGTCAATTTGATCATTCTTAATTATCAATTACTCACACTACAATTATCCATTATTAGTTAATAAGCAGGCGTAGCTCAGTTGGTAGAGCATCAGCCTTCCAAGCTGAGGGTCGCGGGTTCGAGTCTCGTCGCCTGCTCAACTTTTTTTCTGCTTACCGCGGAATTGCCAATGTAGCTCAGGGGTAGAGCACTTCCATGGTAAGGAAGGGGTCGGGGGTTCAAATCCCTTCATTGGCTCCATGAAACTTTTAATTTAATAAACTTCATATCTAAAAACTAGATTACCGATGGCTAAGGAAACATTTGAACGGAATAAGCCTCACTTGAATATCGGTACTATCGGCCACGTAGACCACGGTAAGACCACGCTGACAGCCGCTATTACCTATACACTGTCTAAGCAGGGGCTTGCTGAGAAAAAAGACTATGACTCTATCGATGCCGCTCCCGAGGAAAAAGAGAGAGGTATTACGATTAATACAGCACACGTTGAATACGAAACTGTAAATCGTCACTACGCACACGTAGATTGTCCTGGTCACGCTGACTATGTTAAGAACATGGTTACTGGTGCTGCCCAGATGGACGGAGCTATTCTTGTTGTGGCTGCCACAGATGGTCCTATGCCACAAACTCGTGAACACATCCTTTTGGCTCGCCAGGTAGGTGTACCTAAGATTGTTGTTTTCATGAATAAGGTTGACCTTGTTGATGACGAAGAGATGTTGGAATTGGTGGAAATGGAAGTTCGTGAATTGTTAGATCAATACGAATTTGATGGTGACAACTCTTCTGTAATTCAAGGTTCTGCTTTGAAGGCTTTGGAAGATGATGAGGATGCTGCAGCTAGAATCATGGAATTGATGGCAGCTGTTGATGCTGATGTACCAGAACCAGAGCGTGCGGTTGATAAGCCTTTCTTGATGCCTATCGAGGATGTCTTCTCTATTACAGGTCGTGGTACAGTTGCAACGGGTCGTATCGAGCGTGGAGTAATTAACACCAGTGATGCAGTTGAGATTGTAGGGATGATGAAAGAAGGTGAGAAGCCTTTGACTTCTGTAGTAACAGGGGTTGAGATGTTCCGTAAGATCTTGGCTCGTGGTGAAGCTGGTGACAATGCTGGTATTCTACTACGTGGTATTGATAAGGAAGCTATCAAGCGTGGAATGGTGATTTGCAAGCCTGGATCTGTTAAGCCACACAAACACTTCAAGTGTGAGGTGTATGTTTTGGGTAAAGACGAAGGTGGACGTCACACTCCATTCTTTAACGGGTACCGTCCTCAGTTCTACTTCCGTACCACAGACGTGACTGGTGATGTACATCTTCCAGAAGGAGTAGAAATGGTAATGCCTGGTGACAACGTTTCACTTGAAGTGAAATTGATCAACAGTATCGCCATGGAGAAAGGTCTTCGCTTCGCGATTCGTGAAGGTGGACGTACAGTAGGTGCCGGTCAGGTTACTGAGATCATCGAATAAGATACTACTCGTATAGAACGAAATATTGACGAAAATTAAGCATCTCGCAAGGGGTGCTTAATTTTTCGCATACAGGATTAAGCTGATGCTGGAAAGACAGCAAACATCATTTTCTCCTGATAAACGGGCATAGCTCAACTGGTAGAGCGACGGTCTCCAAAACCGTAGGCTGGGGGTTCGAGTCCTCCTGCCCGTGCAAATTTTGAGTTGATCACCAATGAATTGATGACGAGATGGAACAGATCAAGCTTTATATCAAAGAAAGTTATAACGAACTAGTACACAAAGTAACTTGGCCATCTTGGCA
>JAHQWA010000388.1 GCA_019634045.1 Saprospiraceae bacterium | reverse complement strand
CCAGAAGATGTAAATCCTGTTATCCTCTTCGGACAGCATCACGGGATTATTGTAGCAAAAGGCTCTGGGCCCTTCAGCATTCTGAGTAATCCGCTGTAAATCTTCCCATTCAGAAATATCTGCAGGTCGTTTAGTAATGGCATAGGAGATGGCAGGCTCCTTCTCCCCTCTCCCACGCGTTGAATGGGCTGAAAAGAAGACCATAAGTCTATTATCCGGAAGTATAATTAAAGAAGGGTTCGCATGATCGTCTTTGTTAAACTGAGGGTAAAGTGTCACCTGCTTACTCACTCCTGTTTTTTCGTGGTAACTACCGACCATAATGCTCCCATCTGAAGTTACCCAGCCGGCAAATATTTGCTGATTTAGGGAAACCGCTCGGGGGTCAGAAAACCAGCACCAGGCTCCGTCAGTGCTCATGCTTGTGAAATGCTGAGACGGCTTTGCGTCTTGTGTATATGCTGCCGTAGAAGCAGCGAAAATCAGGCAGAAAACAATTCCTAATTTCTTCATAATTCGTAATGCTTGTTTGTGTTGGTGTAAATCGTTTTTCGTTCAGTCCAATAAAAGCCACTCCTAATAAAGAGGGCCAAGCAAATTTCCGATTTTCATTTTGAAATCCCCTACACTTCTCTAAATTTGAGCTTGTTTAAGTCTTGCTTTTGAGCCGATAGCAAGCTAATATTGTTCTGGAGGAGGCCGAAGGAGGAAAAATAGCCTTAGCTATGTGATCGACGCGCAACGAAGTGCAGGACAATATTAGCCGATAGTAGGCCGAAGGGTAAAGTTTAAACAAGCGCTGAATATCAAAACAAATCGAATACCATGCAACTAGGTTTTGTATCCGCAATACTACCCGATTTAGGATTGGAAGAAGTATTGGCCGAAGCAGCCGCAATAGGCTATGATTGTGTTGAAATCATGTGCTGGCCGAAGGGTAAGGCTGAAAGGCGATATGCCGGCGTTACGCATATAGATGTGGTAGATTTCAGCGCAGCAGATGCCACAGCCGTCCATGCCCTCACCGAGAAGTATAAGGTGAAAATTAGCGCACTCGGTTACTATCCAAATCCATTAGACCCAGACGAACAGTCTGCCGCAGTTTACAGCAACCATATCAAAAGAGTTATCGATGCAGCCCAGACGTTGGGGCTGGGTACCGTCAACACCTTTGTCGGCAGAGATTTCCGCTTATCGGTGGAAGACAACTGGCCTCGTTTTCTCCGGGTATGGACAGATATTATCGCCTATGCGGAAGACAAAGGCGTGCGGATTGGAATTGAAAACTGCCCCATGCTATTCACCTATGATGAATGGCCTGGCGGGAAGAATCTAGCTACCACCCCTGCTATTTGGCGAAAAATGTTCGCAGAGATTGAAAGCGATTACTTTGGTTTAAATTATGACCCTTCGCATATGATTTGGCAGCATATGGACTATCTAGCTCCGATCAGAGAGTTCGCCCATAAATTCTTTCATGTGCACGCCAAGGATGTGAGAGTGGATCGGCATTTATTAAATGATGTCGGCATCATGGCTCCCCCCAATCAGTGGCATTCCCCTAAATTACCAGGCTTAGGGGAGGTAGATTGGGGTAAGTTCTTTTCTACCTTAAGTAGCGCCGGTTATGATGGCCCAGTTTGTGTGGAGGTCGAAGATCGTGCCTATGAAGGCAGTGAGGAAAAACGAAAGGCTTCGCTAGTGCAAAGCCATTCCTATTTGAGACAATTTGTGCCTAGCCTTTAACTTGGCTAGTGGGCTCATGGGATTCCTGTAAATTTGTTTTTTGGTGATAGGGCTGAGGTAGGCTACAAATACAAATCGGTAAATTGATCGATCTTTTCGGTCCAGGTCTCATTTAGCTTCATGCTAACTTCCTTGCGATTAAATCCTTCTTCCAATTGATTCATACCGAAGGTATCATATAGTGCCAGTCCGCTATTAACCACATGATTGAGCATTACTTTATCTCCAGTCTTTTCGTTTAGTACTCTAGTTATTTCGAAGGCCAGCGTGATGTAATAGTAGCTCGTTTCCAGGTCCTTATCTAGTTCTAGATCAATCGGCGTCTTTCCCTGTTGCAGGGCTTGGCTCCCGTGAAAATTGATGCGCGCTAGTTTCACCATCGCGATAGGATTGAGATAATCATCCGCAGCAACTTTCAGGAGTTCGTAGCCCTCCTTGATCTTTCCTTCCTGAATGTGGCGCATCGCCCAGAAGTATAAAGCGTAGGAAATTTCGTGTAAACTCAAATCCGTACTATCCATCGTAGCCTCAATCTGAGGTTTGTCCATTTTAGTGTAGGAATTAAACAAATTTACTGCTTGTGCGATGCTTCCTTTGTGATACCCTCTCTTATTATTCGGATTATCGACATAATCTTTAACCGTACCCGGCTTCTTCGGCTCGCCGAAGACCAAGCCAATGAGTACGAAAAAGGTGAAGATGCCTAGCAGTGAAAGACCAATGATTTTTAATGTGGCCATGATATTTTTGTTTTTTGGGGTGTTTAAAGGCACAGCGGAATTGTTTGATCATTCCGCTGTGCTTATTCTGCTTCGTGTTGCAAAAGGTCTATTGGATAATTTCGCCGGGATTACTTGCTCCGTACTTTCCTTCGTACTGTTGAGTACCCACCTTCAGGGCATCCTCAATGCTCATGCGGTGCAACCAGATCTCAGCATCCAGACTCACGCTATTGGCGCGAAGATTTAGGCCCAGCATGCTTCGTAGCGCATTTGCATCATTATTATGTGCTTTGGCTTGGGCATCGACTTGAGCTCGGGTGATTTCTTTGCGAGAAGCATAAACCTTAGCCCATTCGCTACTTACTGGGACTTGTATCGCCTTCGTAATGTTACCGGTACTCTCATAACTCATGAAATCCGATTCGTCTTCAATCTCCTCAATCGTCATTTTCGTATTGAATTCTCGGTAATCAAATTGCTTACTGGCAGTAATCAGATTGTCCTTCAGCGTAATGGTTTGGCACTTCTTAATATTGTCTACCCCTCCTCTGTCGCTGAATCCGAAAGTATTGCCCTCTGCCACTAGTTCAATGGAAGTATCCATGGACAATGCATTGCCGCTGTTGGAAGCAATAGCATCAGGTTTCCAGGTAAATAGGACCGTATTGTTGATGACTCGGAAGCTTGGTAAGCCATTGCCCGGCCTTGCATGCCATGCGGATAGGCATTGAATGCCATTGCCCGTATTGTTTACTACAATGTTGTTTTCGATCAAAATTTTGCTATTCTGATTTCCCTGTACAGATAGCGCACCTTCCATCGGAGCAGTGTTCATCACCATGCAGTTCCGAACGGTCACATTGGTTTCTTTGCCAACTAGAACTTTGATTCCCGCAGAGCCAGGAGAAGCATTTACTTGCTTAGCAGGATTTGCCTTACGCAAAATGCATAGTTCCTTTTCATCTTTGTAGCGGTTTCGAGGTCCATTATCCACGATCACACCGTCGATCACGATATCTCCTACCCAAGTACGATGCTTGAGATGCGTTTTGATATAAATTCGAGGAGTGGTCAGGCCATCGATATGATTCGTGCCCGTCAGTACCGTTTTGTGAGCGCCCCAAGGATCTCGTTTGCTGAAATCTGAACTATACCCTCCGATGATTGATACCGGGACATTGATCTCATCGGCTCCTTGGTCACCTCGGCTCGTATACACGCCTTCCGCAACATGGATAACGTCACCGGGCTGTAACTTGGCGATGATATTGCCAAGATCCTTAGCAGGTTGTTCTTTGGAAGCTATCCGGCCTCGACCAGTATTCCGGCTTACGTAATAATGGGTTCCACTAGCTTTGATGGGTTCTGCAATAGTAGAAATAGTGTTGGTTTGTGTCATGTTTTTTGGGTTTTGTTGTTCTAAATGTGTGGAGAAAGTGGCAGGTTTACCAGGCTCGCCGGAAGCCATGGCAGAAAACAGCGTGGCCACCAACATCATTCCGGTCATTAAACATTTCAAGGTTTTCATCTTTTGGTTTTTGTGGTTGCAAGAAATGGGGCGGTTAAGGAGTCCGATAAAAGCTTTTCTTTTGAATCATTGTCCTTTCCGGTTGACGATTACAAAGGTGAGCGGGAAAAGTGCGGGAAGCGAATGCAATGTGGTGAAATGGGAATTTGGCGAAGGCAAGCTTGAAAAAAAAGGGACCAGCGATCTCTTCTATCGAGTCGCCGGCCCATCTGATGGTCACAAATTTACCGTGCTAGGGTAGAAAAGATTTGGCGATGGTCTCGGCCTCAATGACGATCCCATCCCCGTTCGTATTGGCCGAAATACATACGATCAGCTTTTGGTCCGGATATATGACCAGGGCATTTCTACCTCCTCTACTTCTCCCACTATGCCAGGCATAAGAACGTCCTTTTTCATCTACATCGAATTGAAGCCCAAAACCATATGCAGTTTCCGAGCCATCGTTTAATCGCATAGAGGTATAAATCATCTGCAGGCTTTCAGCGGAAACCAAGCTACCATTCAGTAGTTGTTGGTTAAATGCCACTATGTCTAAGGTGGAGGCCAGAAGGCCACCTCCCCCAAATTTGCAGCTATTGTTGGCATATCTGGCATTGTATAGGGTTCCCTTCCAATATTCATAAGGTTTGGCTGCTAGATAATCTACCTCTTTAGCCTCATCTAATCTGATACTACTAATCCCAAGTGGTTGCAATATATCTTCGGACAAATAGTCCATAAATGGTTTCTTCGCTACTTTTTCGATCACTGCGGAAAGTAGAACGTAGCCAAAACTCGTATAAGCATAGTCCCCTCCTGGGACAAATAGCAAGCTGTCTCCTTCAAAAGATAAGAGAGATTCAAATGGACTGACACATAGGCCGTTGGAAACCTTCTGCCACTCCCCTTCTTGGTAGGATCTGATGCCCGAAGTATGGCCAATCAATTGTCTACTAGTGATGGTTGCCAATGGTACGTCAATAAATGGAATATAGGTCGAGATCGGCTGGTCGAGGTCAAGGACTCCGTCCTCGGCCAGTTTGGCAGCTGCTATGGCGGTAATGTGTTTTGAAAGACTGTAAACCCTAAATCGGTGGTAGGGCTGGGTTTTCACTCGAAGCTCTTTGTCCACCCAACCATATCCCTTAGTGAAAGAGATGGAATCGGCTTGCCCGATAGTAATGGATACGCCCACAATGTCCTCCCGATCTGCTATTTCTTGCATTATCGCTTCGGTCTTGAGATAAGCTGCGTCCAGGTTTGATTGTGCCGCCAAGGGTAACATCCCTAGGAAGATCATGGAGAAAATGGCTACTTTTTTCATAGCATAGTTTTTAAGTAGAGTGATATCCTTCCATGGCAAGAATAATTAAAAGGGTTCGGTAGCATGCTGTGCCACATACATACGACAGCTAAGCCAATTTGGATGTCGAGAGCTATAATAGATACTCGGAAAAGTACGCTGGATCATATATAAACACAACAGCAGCGGAGAGTACAAATGGTCTCTCCGCTGCTGTCGGTGATTCAGTTGAGCTATTGAGCTAGAACAAAAGCTTACTCAATAATCGGTCGCTTCATGAACACATCATCCCAATTGATGGGTTGATCTTTGAGGGTCTCGACTCTTTGCTCCAGGGCTGCATCGATCAATTTCTTTTCCGCTGCAATTTTAGCGTTAACTTGATAGGTACCGACTTCGGAATTGTATTTCACGCTACTGGCAATCTTGTTGGAGAGAATGGAGGTATTCTCATAATTCGCCATTTGGAACTGATGCTCATGCTCATGCAATAAATAGTCATATGGGCTTCGGTGAGAAATGAGTTTAACCAATACTGGAGCCGTTTCAATAGCGATGAATAGCAAGACCACAAAAATACTAGCATAGTAAATGGCATCACTGCGTTGTGCCAGGCGATCTAGGGCTTCCATGCGTGCCGCCAAACCACCATAGGAGTCCCGCTTGAGGTTTTCTATATCCGTCTTGATACTGGCTTCCGCGGCAGCGACTTCGGACTCTAGCGTTTCAATGCGAGGGGTATAGCTAGCCACCAATGCGTCTAATTCTGCTTGGGCATTGTCAGCATCCAGTTTCTTAGCGCGGTAAATCGGGCCCAGGTTCCTATTCCGCGATCCCCCTGTACCATCCGCCTCTTGTAAGGCCATCAAAGACAGGGTATCTCTTTGGGCAGTCTTCACTGTAATTTCCTCTTTTAGGGTGGTAATAGCCGCCTGCTTTTCGGCTATTTGTCCTTGATAACGTTCCTTAATCTTGTCTTCTTGCGTTTTGAAGACCTCTTGCTCCATGACGATCAATTCGGCCTCAATTTCCTTATCAAAGATTTTTAACTCTAGTGGTTTAGAAATCACCAAGGCGAGGAGCAGGGCCAAAGCTAGACGAGGCAGAGCAATCATAAAATCTCGTCCAAACTTCCCGTGACTCTTCATACTGCTCACGATATAACGATCCAAATTGAAGATCATCAAGCCC
This sequence comes from Saprospiraceae bacterium, assembly GCA_019634045.1. GTDB lineage: Bacteria > Bacteroidota > Bacteroidia > Chitinophagales > Saprospiraceae > DT-111. Next base: position 9,859 of record JAHQWA010000388.1, on the reverse strand, counting down.
CAAACCACACCAAATAGCAAGGCAAAGAACCAACTATCAAATACGGTGTAGAGGGCATACCCTCCGGAAAAAAGTGCCATAACCCCCGTAAAGAAAACAGTGGCACCAATTCCTACATATTTGTTTTCATCAGAGGGGCATTTCTCAAGAATACTTTGATCAATTCCAGAACAGAAGAGAAAAAACTTTTTAATTGAAGACATGCTAAGCTATGATTTACAGGGTGATTAGTCAAATAGTTCGCCAGGGCCTCGCCTAGGCGACAGCAGCTTTTTCATTTGGTGGGGCACCAGTTCAATTAATAAAATGTTTGGGATACCTGTGAGAGCAGAAATAATGGGTTTTGGTGAAATCGAAGTAAAAACGGGATAAGTCCTTGCTTCGCTTTCTTTCGTCCCACCTTACCAGTGGAGAGCCTTGGTAGGTACTTCTGCTATAACGCAAATCAATAAGAACTTATTTAATCGAAATTGAATATTTTATAGATAAAGCTGGATGAATTTACTACAAACGTAAAATTCAGGAGATTTCGTTAGTTGGTTATATAAAAAAAGGAGGCGAATTTATTCTCCAGGTGATAGGGCAGACACTTCCGGTAAATAATCTTCCTGGAGATGATGGGTAAGGAACTTAAGAACTTGACAATGCTGCCGAAACAACTCTAACACGGTATAGTACTGATGTCCCGATTCTAATTGCCCCAGCAAGAGGCTTTGTCTAGCATAAGCCGAGGTGGTACTATAATCATCGCAGGCTGCATAATATAATGAGACCGCGGTAGCCCGATCAAAATCTATGTTCGACAGGAGACCCGTTTGTATAGCCAATTGATAGGCGCTGCTTTGTAGAGCAATGGGGTTGAGTCCTTCCCAACCGACTAGATCAGTGCTAACCTCCAGCGAATCACCTCCAAGGCTATCCATTTGATGGAGCATCTTCTCGTAATAGGGCAACATGTGATCTATGGCATCTCTATTGAGTTCAACTTCTTGGGCAATCCGCCATATGGCCGCCTTAGATTTTTTAGCCTCCTGTCGAGATTCCCTCCACTCGGTCACGATAAACCCAAGGACAATCGCAATCACGATTGATAAAAGTTCTAGCCCAAAACCCGGTGAAGATTTTCCTCTTAACCTTCTAAATAGAGATAGACTCATGACAAATAATTAGGTTGGCTGGAGCAACGAAACTAGCTCGTTGCTCCATGTTAAATCTCTTATTGTGGAATAGGTGTATCCAATTCCGCCAAGGAAGCCTCGATCGCATCCTGCGTCAATTCATGCCGAACCAAAGACCCTGCAAAGTAATCTTCGTAGGCCTTCATGTCAAAGTTGCCGTGACCGCATAGGTTAAACAAGATGGTTCGAGAAACGCCTTCTTCTTTACACTTCTGAGCCTCTCTAAAAACGGTAGCTACAGCATGGGTAGCTTCTGGCGCGGGGATAATACCCTCATGCTTTGCAAACTCTACGCCCGCTTCAAAAACTTCCAGATTATCATGCGCAACGGCCTCAATCAAATTGTCTTTTAGTAATTGACTCACAATCACCCCAGCTCCATGATAGCGCAATCCTCCGGCGTGAATCGGAGCAGGAACGAAGTTATGTCCTAAGGTATACATCGGCAATAGCGGAGTCATGCCGACCGTATCTCCAAAGTCGTAACGGAAGATTCCCCGAGTCAGCTTGGGACACGAGGCCGGCTCACTAGCAATACAGCGGATATTTTTACCTTCTTCTAGGTTCATGCGCAGGAAAGGAAAGGATAGACCAGCGAAGTTAGAACCTCCTCCGAAAGGAGCAATTATGATATCCGGCATATCTCCTGCTTTTTCCATCTGAACTACGGCTTCCTGCCCCACTATCGTTTGATGTAATAAGACATGATTTAGCACACTACCTAGGGAGTACTTCGTATCGGGATCCGACGCCGCTCGTTCAACCGCTTCAGAAATGGCGATTCCAAGCGATCCGGGAGAATCAGGATTTTGAGCCAGGATCTTTCTTCCTGCCTCCGTTAAATCCGTAGGGGAAGCAAAAACATCTGCTCCCCAAGTATTCATCATCACCTTGCGATAGGGCTTATGATGGTAAGAGATCTTAACCATATACACCTCGCAAGCAATATCAAACATATTGCAGGCAAATGCCAAAGCACTACCCCACTGGCCGGCTCCCGTCTCCGTGGTGATTTTCTTCACCCCTTCCTTCATATTGTAATAGGCCTGCGGAACAGCAGTGTTAGGTTTGTGCGAACCCGATGGGCTAACGCCTTCGTATTTGTAGTAAATCTTCGCGGGCGTATCCAAGGCCTTCTCTAGGTTGTATGCACGATACATGGGGGTAGGTCGCCACATCTTATATACATCTCTCACTTCTTCAGGGATATCTACCCATTTCTCAGGCGTTACTTCTTGCTCGATCAAGGCCATCGGAAATAAAGGGGCCAAAGCCTCCGGTCCGATCGGCTCCTTAGTGCCTGGATGTAGTGGAGGCAAGGGCTTGTTGGGCATATCCGCTATTATGTTATACCACTTCTCTGGAATTTCATTTTCTGAAAGTAGGATTTTCCGTTGCTTCATCTTGTCTTTACATTTTTAGGATTCAAACAACTAGGCTGCTGAGCAGAACTAGACAGCAGCAAAATTGTCCGTCAAAGTATTTCTTCCCAAATTAACTTTTATTCGGAAAAAAGAGATATGAGCACCCTAAAATTCTGACTAGAGATTAATGCGTAATACTTTATCTAAGCAAATGTCTTTTGCGTCTAGTAGATCAATAGCCTATGCAAAAACATTCTCATGTCCAGAATCCAATACGAAAAGACAGGATGTATTCACCTTAAGTGCCAGCTCCTTGTAGTTTTCAACCGGCATACCTGGTGAGATGCCCAGGATATTGAGGTCTGCCATGGGGGCATCTGCAAACTCTTCCGCAAATTTTCCATCCTTAACAATGGTCTCATGAATAGGAAGTCGCGCCAATTCAAGTAATTGCTGAAGAAAAGCCTTCGCTTTAGGTAGTTCTTCAGATTTGTCAATCACTGTAATTAGGCGAATATTAGCCTTCCAATTTTTCATCAATTTATAGGCAATCAACATGGAGAGATTGGGGTTTCGTCGACCGTCATTGATATCCCATTCCGGCCCTCGGTTACGAATCCATAAATTGATATTCTGTTTTTGTCCGAGCATGGCTCTGGGGTGAATCATGTATAACAGTACTCCGATTTCCAAGCGCTTAGCCTCTTCTATGATCTCAGGGTAATCCTCTACGACGGCCTTCTTTTCTACCATATTGAGGAAAACAATATTGGGCCGGAAGAAGGCACCATTCAAAGCTTGATTTCCAAAGTTCACGCCATCTGCAAAGCGTTCCGTTTTCATCACAGTGGTCGAGGAGAAAACATCATCACGCCGAAACGCGCCTGAGATCATCCCCAAGCGTTTCTTTAGGCGCTTGGCACGTACGCCCGTCCCTATGCCCATCAGGAAAGCGGAGCCTCGCGGATAAGCCAAATCCTTAATGAAGGAAAAGGAACCTTGCACCGTGGAAGAATCAGAAACAGGAACCAAAAGATTAGGTTTCCAGGCGCGCTCCTGCTTGTGATCCGAACCCGCCGTGTGTTTGGCTGCCCACTCTGAAAAAGAAGTAAATAAACCACTACGTACGTCTTCAAACTTGGTCTCCAAGTGCCGGCGACTTAGGATGCCGTAGACAAAGACGACCAGTGACCAAGACACTAGGGATATGGTTGGATTGATGATGAACATAGCCAATACACTACCAATCAAGCCAATCCAGGGAATGATTCTTGGCACGGTGAAAGATGGGCGAAAACTAATCAATCCTAATCTTTGCTCAATAATCACTACTACATTCAGCATGGCGTAGGTAATCAAGAAAAACATCGTAACCAAGGGCGCTACTGCGTTCAAATCTCTCAGCAGCATGGTGAGGAAGATCATGATTCCGGTCACGATCATAGCATTACGGGGCTGTCCGAGCTTGTTTTGATACTCCAACCACTCCCCTTTCGGCAAAACCCTATGCTCACCCATGGCAAACAGGATCCGTGAAGAGCCGATGATTGAGGCCAAGGCAGAGGAGAAGGTGGCTCCCAGTACGCCAGCAATTACCAATGGCGGAAAAAAGGATTTGTCAATCATCACATTGTAGTTGTTGAGCAATTCCTCCTCCGTAGCAGCCCTAGCCACCCAAAAAGCCAATCCCATATAGATCACCAAACTCACACCTATCGCCCAAAGGGTACCACTCGGTATACTTTTCCTGGGATCCTGAAGTTCACCAGACATATTAGCCCCCGCCATGATGCCCGTGGCGGCCGGGAAAAACACCGCAAAGACGATCCAGAATTCCGAACCATTCTTCTCCCGCACACCATCGAAGGTCCCCCAACGGATAGCTTCTTCAGCAGTGTGGGTCATCGGGCTATAATAACCGGCCAATACAATGGATACCAGGGATAGAACAATGATTCCCATGATGATATATTGCGTCTTAATGGCTAGATCCGCGCTGATGTAAGCAATTCCAAATAGTATAACGAAAACACTCAGATCTACTAAAAAAGCATGATGATCTGGAAATATACTGAGCCAACCCTCCCGAAAACCAAAGATGTACATGGTTACCGCCAAACCCTGCGACAGATACCTTGGCACACCTAAACTACCTCCCACCTCCAGCCCCAAGGCCTGTGAGATAATGGCATAGGCACCACCTGCTCCAATCCTAATATTGGTTGTAATAGATGACATCGAAAGCGCCGTGCATAAGGTGATAGCAAAGGATAGTAAAATCACAACCCAGGCTCCCAGCAGCCCAGCATTACCTACTACCCACCCCAAACGCAGATACATAATCACACCGAGAATAGTAAGTAAAGTAGGGGTAAAAACACCACCAAAAGTCCCAAATTTCTTAGCCTGTTGCATGTTTGTCGATTGTTTTCAAAACGTATATCCTCCTCAGAAAGCCGTCAAAGTGTGGACACAAAAGTTAATCTAAAAAAAACAGTATAGCAACAACGGTCATTACACTTGCAAAATTATTGTAATAGGTAATCTAATTGTCAGTTTTCGAAAGTAGTTGCGAAGCAGATGATAGGATTTAAGAAAAACAGGCTTGTTTATTTCTTTTACAAATTATATAGAAATAGGTATATTTGTTTTACAAATTATATAGAAATGAGTAAAGATTACCTGGGAGAGTTCGAAGAACTCATTCTGACAGTGGTAGGAATTTTGAAGGAAGAAGCTTACGGTAATGCCATCGTAGAGATCATTGCCAAGCAGTTAGATCGAAAGGTCAACCTAAGTGCCGTGCACATCACACTCTACCGACTAGAAGATAAAGGATTAGTCACATCTGAGATGCGCGGAGCGACCAGTCAGCGGGGAGGTAGGCGGAAGCGATACTTTCAAATTACTAATGCGGGGATAGCTCAATTGCAGAAAATCCAGGAACAACGGCAAAAACTGTGGCAATTGCTACCCAAATTCAACGCCTAAACTATGAAGGACAGAAAACCATCACCTCCCAGTTGGGCCATCCGGTTTTTGGAGCGGTTTTGCCCGCCGGAACTGATTGAAGGGATATTAGGCGATTTATTGGAAGCCTTTGATGACAATCTCCACCACCGAGGGAAAAGGAAAGCTACTCTAGATTTCGTCTTACATGTATTTCGACTGTTTCATCCCACTATTCTTTTCAGGAATCACCTAAATCCTCCATTTATGAACACCGCCATCATCCGCAACCATTTGCTCATTGCCTTCCGGCAGATGCGTAAGCACTGGTCTTTTGCACTAATCAATGTTATAGGTCTATCTCTAGCCTTGGCATTTCTTATGCTCACCTACTTCTTTATCCAGCAGGAACAATCGTACGATCAATTCCATGAGAACAAGGCGAAATTGTTCCGTCTTTATCATACCGCTATAAACAAAGAAACAGGACAGATGGGGAATCAAAGTGCTGTCACATCCGTTCCACTTGGAGAAGTGGTAGCAGCGGACGTTCCCGCCATTAAAACTTTCAGCAGAGTAGCCAGTAGCAGTGGAGTTGTCCGCCACGGAGTAAACCTCAACAAGGAAACCATCAGCTTTGTTGACCCGCAATTCCTCCAGATGTTTAGTTTCCCCTTGGAACTAGGGGACCCAAATACCGCTTTGAGCGCCCCTCAGTCCATCGTGCTATCCAAAGCACTCGCTAAAAAATACTTCGGAGATCAAGATCCACTAGCTAAGGAATTAGAGATAAGTTTGAATGACAGCCTACTAAAAGTAGTCGTAACCGGCGTACTCGCCCCGATCAAGGAGAGCTCTAGTTTGCAATTGGATTGCATTCTTCCCTTCGATCACTATGGAGTCATTATCCCGGCGAAGATGCTTCATTCTTTCAATTTTGGTGTAGTGGAAAACTATATCCAGCTCCGAGAAGAAGCCCAACTCGATCTCCTTCCCTCTTCTTTGACTGTCGCAGTAGAGAAAATGACGAAAGAAAGTGAAGATAGGCTCGAAATCGGTGTGCAGCCTTTGGTCGATATACATTTTGATCATAAGATTAGGGGAAATACGCCTTACACTAATCCACAGAAATTATATATCCTCCTGGCTATCGCCCTCTTGATACTCATCGTAGCCTTGATCAACTTCATTACCCTATCGAGCGGTCAAGCCTTGGGGCGCTTGCCAGAAATGGGACTACGGCGGACCCTAGGTGCCAGGGGAAGGCAGATCCGAAACCAGCTCATCATTGAGGGATTTGTGATCACCAGCATTGCGGCAGCTTTAGCCCTCTGGCTAGCTTACTTCTTGAGTCCGAACTTTGGCTACTTGATTGATGCAGATTTGAATTTCCGAATAGGATGGATAGAGATTTTATGGCTTTTATTGTTGCTCATGGGCCTAGCTACGATCAGTGGATTGGGGCAGGCAGGGCTATTGCTTCGACATCATACTGCACTTTCCCTAAAAGGGGAATTCAGCGGAAAATTCAAGCGACAATGGTTCAATGAAGGGCTGATCGTTTTTCAATTTGCGCTTTCTATTATGCTGATTCTTGGTGCTTTTCATATTCAACAGCAATTGAACTATATACAGGCAATGGATCTGGGCTTCGAAGAAGAGCGATTATTGGAATTGCCGCTAGGCGATTCTCCTGATCAGCAGAAGATGTTCCAGAAAGTTGAGCGCTTAAGAGAAGAATTGGCAAGAAATGAGCAGATTTTATCGGTTAGCAGCAGCATGAACAATTCCAAAGACCCTTGGACGGAATTATTTTTCAAGCAAACAGATGGAGGAGAAGCTGGACTTTATTTCAATCAGGTGGATCGCGAATACATGGAAACTATGGAGATTGAACTGATCCAAGGAAAGTCTTTTCCTCCACAAATGAAAAGGGGGATATTGGTCAATGAGGCCCTAGTTCAACACTTCGGCTGGGATAATGCCTTGATCCAGCAAATTCCGGGTATCAATTTCACGGAACCTCATGAAATCATCGGTGTATTCAAGGACTTTCATTTTAGCTCTTTGCATCAAAAAGTAGAACCACTAATCTTAGCCATTGATCCTGCCGCAGTTTCTTCGGGCATTACGGGTTTGTCCACCTATGTTTGGCCTCCTAATTTATATACTTTGCTAATTCGGATCGGGCCAGGTGAGATTGGAGCTACGCTCCGATTTATTGAAGATCGTTGGCAGGAGCTCTCTCCAGAAACTCCTTTTGAGTTTGAATTCGTAGATCAAACCTTAGCCGCCAAATATGCCGAAGAAAAGCGCTGGGGGACGGTAGTGACACTTTCTTCCTGGTTTGGGATCTTTATTGCTTGGTTAGGTCTTTTTGCCTTAATCAACTTGACCGTCCGCAAACGAACTAGGGAGTTGGGTATTCGGAAAGTATTGGGAGCCTCAACGGCTAGTCTAATCCATTTACTATCCAGTAGATACCTAAGGCTCCTATCGCTAAGTACGCTCCTCGCCTTCCCTTTGGCGTGGTACCTCCTGAGTCGCTGGTTGGCTTCCTTCAGCTACCGGATTGAATTGACACCGATGCTTTTCTTGATCATCGGACTGTCTGTGATTCTGCTCACCTGGACGGTTTTTAGCATACAGTCCTATCAGGCATCCAGAGTGAATCCAGTGACAGCAATGAAAACAGAATAATTTGTATTAGAAAAGATGAGTAATCAAAGTTCCGATCAGATACATGAATGGGAAGAACAAAAGACAGAGTACGGCTACTAATTGCTGCTGGGAGTCAGTTTTGCTGCTAGTAGCTGTGTTTTTGTTGAGGTCCTTTTCAAGTTGGATAGAATGAGTTGTGATGCTTTTCATGATCTTACATTTCTAGAGATCTTCTTAGTCGATCTCACTGAGGTTTTTAGAAATAGGTTTTTTGGACAGTTCAAAGATGCAACGCTTTCTCGAATGAGGGGTGAGCTATTGTCTCCAAAGGGTGGATTATTGTTGCTAAGTACCTGGACATAATTAAACATCATTTATTTTGGGGCTATTTTTTCGCCAGACGAGGCAAAAAAAGTAGATATAGCTATAGTTACATCGAGGCTTTTTAACGAGGTATGGTGGAAAAAGAGTCCGAAATAGACCTGATTTGATTATGTCCATGTACTTAAGTGGGTATATTATGGAGTAAGTTTGTATTTCCCAGTGGAAAAATTCTGCCAGTAGCTTTATCTACGGCTTGCACCATCCAAATCGCTTCCAGATCATGACAGAAAAAACATTCAAAATTAGTGTAGGTATAATTGCGGGAGTTTTCACCCTGCTATTCTGCATATTGGTTCTTCCCCCTTTAATCGAACAGCCAGACATCATTGGAGCCTTTGGAGCTGGCTTTGTCAACCCTTATGCTTCGGCCTATTCAGCAGATGTGTTTTGCTGCTTTGCGGTTCTTGCCGTTTGGGTAATTTACGAATCTCCGAAAGTGAAATATGGATGGATCTGCCTTATACTAAGTCTGGTACCTGGCGTGGCGGTAGGATTTGCTGTTTATCTCATCATGCGAGCGAATCAGCTCAAAGAAGGGCTAAAAAACAGTTAAGAAGAGATCTAAACCATTGAATGGCAGGGCTTTTGGGAAAAGGAGCGAGATTTAGTTTACATTAAGCGGATTCTTCCTTCACTCCTCTTCCCTCACCCTATCAGACGCATCTAAGCTGACCTGCAAGAGTAGTTTGGTATTCCCAAGCAGTTTAGGTCAGCCCATATTTTCGTGAACTTAGACTAATTGCATGACCAAGGTTCCTAGAAGGCAAATCAAGGGAACCAAGAAAAAGAATAAGCCTACAAATAGTCTTTGTTTATTCTTTAGTGCTAGTTGCTGTGGGTACTGAATGTTGGGATTCTGATGGAATTGAATTCTTCCTGCTTTTACGCTTGTTTGATTCATTTGTCTGTTCTTTCTGAGAAGGTTTAAGCAGTTACCTTCTGGTTTTCATAATGGGATAACAATTATGAATCAAAGATGCAGCACTTTTCGGAAAGTGGGGTGGGTTATTGTCTCAGAAGGGTGGATTATTGTTGCATGGGGTGAAACAAAACGAAAAAGGCTTCCGAAATCTTGGGGATTTCGGAAGCCTTTTCTTCTAATTCTGCGGTGGAGGCGTGATCATGATATGCGCTCTATGCGTTCCCGGATCCATGATCCAAGGCCCGCCGGGTACCTGCGGTTGTAAGGGCAAACCCGTAGGCTCCGCCGTAGCGAAAGCGATATAGACCACCGATCGATAATTGGCGCCGGTAACGGTATTGGTTGCCAAATCGTACTTACCTTCTGTTCCAGATAGGATATGGAGGGTCGAAGGATTCTCT
>JAHQWA010000387.1 GCA_019634045.1 Saprospiraceae bacterium | reverse complement strand
TTGCATTTGTATCAGGTCAAGGATGATGCTGTGGTGGCAAAACTCCATGAGCAAACCATATCGATTGCAGCCACTGGCAAAGATTGGATCCAGGTACCATTAGACGACCACAACATCACCCTTACCGAGGAGGTACTTGTCATTCTAGAACTCAGGCAGCGGGATGGCAAAAAAGGAGAAGGTCACATCCTGTTTTCTCAGACCGCTGGTCCTTACCAGAATTTTCACGAGAGTAGTGGAAAAGAATGGGGGTTCTGGGAAAGCAATTTTGCCTTCAATCTGGATATCACCCCCTAGATGAAAGCCTCACTCACCCCGTGGGTGAGGCTTTCCATTGACCCACTCATCGTAAGTCAGTACTTGGTATCGATCTGTTTGCTCTAAAAACGGCTTGACTGATGGGACATGGGCCGCCCCAAATACCACCAACACCCGCTCCGGACGTTTGACTTCTATTAGATCTTCAATCCGATCCGCCATCCGTTCATTTCGTTCTTCCCACAGCCGAATCAATTCTTTCGTCTTTTTGGAGCGCGACCAGCGGGTAGGCAGCTCCTCGATAACGCCTTCCAGGAAGGAGCGGAAGGCCTCGCTATTCAGGTAAGCCATGACTTCATCTCCTGGCGCATCGATCAGTTTCTTTTGTTCCTTTTTGTAGATCTTCATCGCCTTGAAGATTTTCAAATTAAAGATCAGTCGCTTGAATAGCTTTTTGCTGTGCTTTTGGAAGGCGGGATCTTCTCCTCGTTCATCGATGCTTTCCAGGTGATGGATTCCGAGTTCAGCTGCTACCGGAAAGACGATATGGCCATATTCTGTCCTAGATTGCCTTTTGGCTACGCGCAAATAGATGCTATCTAAGGCGAGGTGAGGAATTAGCGCTTGATCTACTTCGTCTGACTTTTCTAGTAATCGCGCCAATTCAACCCAATGATAATAGGCATTGTAAAAGTTGTGTTGGGCATAGTATACGTTGGCCAATTGAGCGTGCAGACGGGGATTATCTGGACTACTTTGAAGGGACTCCAATAATTGACCTTGCAGGCTGGGAAGATCTACTGTTTCCAGTTTTTGTTCCTGGCGAAGGCGAGTCGCGACGGGAAAGATATCTGACCAGATATTCCTAAGGCTGAGCGTATCCCAAGTGGGAATATTCTCGATACAGATCATATCAGGGGCAAAATCTTTGATTTGATTTCTGATGTCCGCAAACACGTCTACGGTATCTGTAAATTGATGGGTGGTGCCCAATAAAAGGATGGTAGGCTCTTGTGCAGTGAGTCCTCCGTATAGTAGATATAGAGGCATCAACAGCAGCAGTATTTTCTTTTTCATATGAATTGTTTTTAGCAAAAAAATGAGCTAATATTGATGCGATCAAGCCCCTTTGCGCCAATCCTGCATTTGGATGCGTGAAGCAGGGAACGCTTTTCATATGAAGGAGAGAAAAGAAGGAGCACCGCTGCCAAAAACAAGCCAACACATTCAGCTTGATTATAGATGGATGACCCAAAGGAGGGTAATCGTACTGGCTACGGCCTCGATTGTTTGCATATATACGATCTACACGCTTGCTTCCCCTTCCCTATTGAGCGAACAGCAAGAACAGGAGTGGCGATTGGGTTTTATCGTCCGCCATTTTTTCATTGACATTTTTGAGATAGAGTTGATCACCACGAGTTTGCTCTTTTATGCCATACGTATTTATGCCAATTGGCTGGGTTGGAATCAATTGAATTTGAATGCACAGCGCATCGGTCGTTACTTATTGGGGTTTCTGCCTTTGTTTCTTTGCATTTTCTTTTTGATCAATCCCATTACCCAAACGATCCGCTATTGGTGGAATTACTATCCTGACTGGCATGCGGACATCTACTATGCTGAATACTATTACAGCCTTCCTTTATACCTACGGTACCTGATTCCCATCTTCTTACTGGGTTATGGGGCTTTAACCTACAACCTGATTCGTTCCTTTAACCTACAGCAGAATTTGCTTGAGGCACAAGCCAAAGGAACTCCTGAGATATATCTGGAGGTCTATGATGAGAAGGGGGAAAAACGGTTACCCTTATCCAGCATTTGGTGGATCGAGGTGGAGCAGCGGCGGTATTTTGCCGTCGGTGAGCAGGGGCGGTTTAGGCTTCGCCAAAAGCTTAATGCCTTGGAAACTCAATTAGCGGATAAAGCTTTCTTCCGCATTAATCGGGCTGTATTGGTGAACTGGCAAGCGGTAGACAATTGCTCTTTTTGGGAAAATGAAAAATACATCTTACGCTTACAAAATGGCAAAGAATTTGTGATGCCACGTCAGCGGTGGGTGAAGATCAAGGAGCAATTGAAACAAGATTTTTAATAACGAAGTTGTCTTAGGCGCAAACATCCGAGGTTTTACTTAGATAGGCCTAGGCTAACTTCGGATGTTTTGCCCACAATATTGCCAAGGCAAATTGCTTTTATTTTCTTTTAACTGAAACCTAACTGCTTTCATAAGCTTACCTGTCCTTAGGCAAGAACCCCAAAGTGAGGTGAACCTGAAGTCCAATCAAATGCGGGTGGTCTGGCAAAAACTGATTGAGCGGCAGCGAGTTTTTTTCTGAGTTGGCTTGAGCCAGTGGCTCAATAAGTGAAAGCAAGAGGCGTTTTTTGCATACTTTTTGAAGCAATGTCAAAAAGTATGTCGCCGAAAGCCCTTACTCACTCCGAATCGCATCCACCGGATTGGCTACAGCTGCTCGGACACTTTGCACGCTAATGGTCAGTACTGCTACGCCTAGCGCTGCCAGACCTGCCAAAACAAATACAGACCAATGGATCGTGACACGATAAGCGAAATCCGTTAGCCAGTTGCTCATGAAATACCAAGCTAAGGGAATAGCTATTAAGAGGGAATAGACAACCAATTGAAGAAAATCCTTCGACAAAAGTTGTACAATACTACTAACAGAAGCGCCCAAAACTTTACGGATACCAATCTCCTTCGTACGCTGTGTGATCATAAAAGAGGATAGACCTAGCAAGCCCATACAGGCAATGAATATGGCTAATCCGGCAAATAAGGAGAAGATAGAAGACATGCGCTGCTCCCGCTCATACATGGCATCGATCTGATCGTCCATAAAGTCAAATTCGAAAGGTACATTGGGCGCCATTTCTTTCCATAGCCCTTGAATAGTCGCTAGTTTTTCTTGCATGGATCCCGCTTCTAGACGTAGCGCAATGTTCGAGGGTTTCCAGTTATTCATTCGTAAGATGATCGGGCTTACTTCCTCATGTAAGGAGGAGAAGTTAAAGTCCTTGACTAATCCTATGATCTGTCCTTCTTGGGAGCCACCGTAGGATAGTTTTCGACCGACCGGATCCTCCCAGCCTAGGCGCTTTGCCGCCGTTTCGTTGATTAAGTAGGCCATGCTGTCCGTTTTGATCTCTAGATCAAAATTACGGCCGGCAATAATGTCTAAATTCAACAGATCTACGAAATGTTCATCCACGTGGGAATAGGTCAGGGAGGTTTCCTTAAAGTTGGCCGGCTGCTCTGGAGTGAAAATGGTGCTGTCGTATCCATCCCCAGGAAGATACTGAGCAGCACTGGCTTGCTGTACTCCTGGTAGATTGCGTACTTGGCTCAAGAAAGGGTAGAAGTTATTGCCTAGTCCTCTAGCTTTTCGCAAGGTCAAGACTTGTTCTTGATCAAATCCCAAATCGTGATCCTGCAAGAATTGCAATTGGTTTCTCACGATCAAAGTCCCGATAATCAAAGCCGCAGAAACGCTGAATTGCATCAGCACCAAACCCTTTCTGAATCGGCTACCCGAGCGGGATTTGCTAATCTCGCCTTTTAGCACCTTAACAGGAACAAAAGAAGAAAGAATGGTCGCCGGAAATACCCCCGTCACAAAGGTGGTAAACACAACCAGACTCGCCAACAACATCCAGACGAAGGGAGTATTCAGGACATCCAGACTAAGTGACTTATCTGCTAATAAATTGAATTGTGGCAGGAATAAGTCCGCCACCAGTACGGCTAATACAACCGCAATAATCACGAAAACAAAGGCTTCTCCAAAGAACTGCGTAACGAGCTGCCCTCGTTTTGACCCCATCACCTTACGAAGGCCAATTTCTCGGGCGCGGGTAATGGCTCTGGCCGTCGCAAGATTAATGAAGTTGACACAGGCGAGGATTAGAATGAAGAAGGCAATAATGCCAAAAATCCATAAGTAAGAAAGATTGGGTTTTAGGTGTATATCTGTAATCGCTTCAAAGGGAAAACTGGTGTAATTATTTCCTACTTTGAAATCATCATCCACCACATTTTCATCAATGTAGGCGCTGAGTTTTTTATCTAGATCCAGCACATCGGCCTTTTCATTGACCAAAAAATACGTATAGCAACTAGCAGACCCCCACTGGGTCTTGCGACGCTCCAGGTTTTTCAAATGCTTCAATGAAGCTAAAAAGTCAAAGTTTAGATGAGATTGCTCTGGAAAGGGCTTTACCACTCCCTGTACGACAAAGGTATTCCCATCATTTCGTCGTATTTCTTTTCCCACCACTCCTTCGCTCGTTCCAAAGTATCGCTCCGCCGTTGCTGTGGTCACAACAATGGAAGCGAGATCGGGTAATTGAATCTTGGCCTCCCCTTCTACTACTTCAATGGTGAATACATCATAAAAATCTTCATCGACAAATAAGAACCCTTTCTCTCGTACATAGTCCGCTCCGACCTGCAAGCTCATATTTCCGGGATACAATTGAGTAGCGGCTTGCACCTCCGGAAATTCCCGTTCTAGCGTTTCGGCCAAGGGTACTGGAACCATCGGCGTTTTCCATTCATTGTCTCCAAAACGCGCCTCCCAACTCGATCGATAAATTCGATCCGCATTTTCGTGGAAGCGATCATAGGAGCGCTCATCATTGATCCAAAGAAATAAAACAAAACAGATGGCGAGTCCCATCGTAAGACCGGCAAGATTGATGAGTGTATAGCCCTTGTACTTAAACATATTACGAAGAGCCACTTTGAGGTAATGTTGAAACATAGATCGGGTGTTAAAGTTAGTCGGATTGAGTCTGATATCACAGACGCTTTCCCTACTATGAGCAAAGGACATACCAAACTCACAACATTCTAACTTTCAACACCTTGCAACAACAGTCCTCTATAAAAATACGTTCAAAAATGCACATAGGTGTTCACTTCTGAACAATCGTCCAACGTATTCAATCTTAAAGATTTAACCAGTAGGTCAACTTCGCAACGATGGCTCTGTTCCTAGTACTGAACTGACTAAAAGGGTCCGTAATGTAATTATCTGTATACACCAGAAAGAAGTCAGAGACCGGTTGAAAGCGCCACTGAAAGCGGGTGTTGATATTTAAGTTATCCAGTTGATTGTTATACTGGATGAAAGTGGTAAGAAACAGATTTTTGGAGAAGGTCAGGTCAATGCGTGGGCCAACTAACCAGATATTAACGGGTTGGAAGTCACCACCCAACTTGATGTAGTTGTAGTCATAGGCAAGCGTAAAGGAACCGTATGGCTGATATCGATAGGTAAAACTTCCAGTGATACCCGCTCGTGTCCCATTGTAAAATTGCCCAAAATTCGGTTGGACTTCAAAGAAGAATTTCTTGCGCTGATCCGATTCGTAATTTCCCTCTAGGCTAAAGAAATGGAAACGATCATTTGCTTCCAAAAAAACGCTATCCGCCTGTAGTCGAGTAGGATCAAAGTCTCTAAGCAGCGTCAATTCATCCTCCTTCAGCGTAAGTCCTGCTTGTGTATTATTGGCAAAGCGTATCTCCCACTCCGCCTCAATCTGGCGTTCCGAAAGCGACCATGGCGTAAAATCTATTTCTTCATCCTTACCAACTTGCAAGAAAAATCGGGAATCGATATTGATGCTATGTTGATTGATCGGTCCTTTCTTAGGGAAGAATAAAAATTGTACTTCGGGACTCATAAGCATATAGTCCTTCCGTGGCACGAAACCTACCTCTGCATTATAACCCTGACCAATAAACAGATGAGCCCATTCTAAACGATAGCGTCGCTCCAATAATTCCAATTGGAAGCCATGGGTGAATTTATGATCTACTTCCTCAGGGGTCAAGGCGAGATGTAGAAAGGTTTTACCTGTCCATTTGGTATCCTTAGAGGCCAATCGATACTCCAGGCCAGCTACTCGGTTGTAAAGATTGTAATTATCGGCATCCTCTTCTCCATTTACCGCTTGCTTATTGACAAATATGAAAGAGATATTGGATCTATCAAATACTTTCTGTTGTAGGGTTGCCACGGTGTAGTTGAAACTAGGCAATCCATTTTCCTCTTCCTTCGCCGTCTGCATATTCAGCAGTCCAACCCGAAGATTTTCATTCAATTTTCCACTAAGGCGAGCACCGAATGGAATGGGATTCTGGATGTTCTGTCCGGTAGCCGTATCCCTAGCTACCCCGATCCGACGAGAAAAGAATGGATTCACCCGGGTTAGTCCAAAACTTCCAAATAAATCCGCATTTTCAAGAAAGAACTGGCGTCTTTCCGGGAAAAAGATTTCAAACCGACTGAGGTCCGTAACCTGTTCATCTACTTCCACTTGAGAGAAATCCGGGTTAACGGTAAGATCAAGGTTGAGCCCAGAGCTGATCGCAATCTTGGCATCCCCACCAGCATTACCTGTCCAACTGGGGGAAGTCTGGTCAGGATTCTCAAAATCCCTAGTCATACTGGTCGTCAAATAGGGAATGACAGAGATATTAGCCCCAGGTTTCTTTAGGGGTTCGTCCCAGATCATCTTCCCCATGAACGAGAGGTCCATGATAATATAGTTCCGCGGAATCTGCACCCAGGTAGACAATTCATTGTGTTGGGTATCTCTACGGTAGCAGTTAAAGCGCCATTCGGTACTGCCTTCCTGGAATCGCAAGGTTTTAAAAGGGATAGCAAATTCAGCCTCCCAATAGTCTCCCTTAATCTTTGCAGTACCGTACCATTTATTGTCCCAGGAATCTGAAAAAGTACCTCCACCTCTTGATCGCCCTCCATTGGCAATCAGGGCCTCTCTTCGAACGCCCATAGGGTTCATTCCAAAGACAAAGGCATTGGTCTTATCATTGAAGGTATCGAAGAGCAGCGTGATATTGTCATTTCCGGAAAAGGAATAATCTCGCTTCAGAGACTCTACCACATAATCAGGACCAGCGCTATGACAACGTACGCCAACATAAAGGAACTGATCATCATAGGTCATTCGAATCTCTGTCTGCCCAACAGCACTGGAGGTATCCTGTGGAAAATATTGCCAAAAATTAGCAGCATTATCTCCTTTTTGCCACACCTCTTCCATCAGATGCCCATCAATAACAATCTTCTCTGTATTACGCTTGAGATGAATGGTAAGGTCGGAATCGCCCAGTTTAGCAACAGGTTCCGTAGATTGTGCGGATAAGCTAAGCGTGAAAGCTAAGCATAGCAAGCTGGTAAATCGTTTTTTCATACCTATGGGATTAGGCCCTTAGAACACGCTTCGGCGAATAGTGTTCAGGTGTCGGTTACTTGTTTAAGGCTACAAAAATATAAATCCCATCCAATAAACAAGTTATCCTGAGCTAGACTATCCCATTATATATACCTTGCACAGGCTTCCTAGAAAACCCAAGCAAAACGAAGAACCAAACTATTGTATGAACTGGTAATCCGCTCTTCCAAAGTCCACCAGTCTTCGGGATACTGAACGTGAAAGCGATAAGGTTGGAATTTATAGCCCACATCTACCATAAAATCAATATCTCCTTTACCTGCAAAGCGCATCCCCACCGAGGGATAGGCGAAAAAACCAGCTCGTTCCACCACCGTTCCTGCAAAATCATCCGCAAATTCCCGTTTGTCCATCAAGAAACTATAGCCTAATTCCGCGCCAAAAAAGGGAGAGTTAGAACGTTTTCCCAGATGAATACGAGATTCTAGAAATACGGGAATCATTCTTCGGTCAAGGTAAAAATCCAATCCCGTCCCCGCGCCTACCGCCAACCATTTCTTAACATACATACCCATCGAGAAGCTGAAGGAGGGCTCCACCCGATAGTCTCCACCGCCGTAACCATAAAAGCTTGGGCTTCCTCCTGATCCTGTTAAGAATTGGAAAGACATTCTGGAATAAACTCCATCGCTAATGGCCGTGCGGCCATCCTGGTAGAGCCATTGCTTTTCATCGGCCTTCCGCCGCTTCTTTACCAAAGCAATCGGTACCATCATAATACTGTTATCGGCCAACCGGAACTGTAAGATCGCTCCGTCTAAGGTATCCTGGATATGCCCCTTTAAGAAGCTTCCGCCGTGCAGATGTAAATAATCTAAGCGTACTTCTTCCTGGGCAGAAAGAGACAAACTGATCGCAGTCAGTAGAAAAATGTATAGTAGTTTTTTCATCCTAATGGCTTTTTATGCTCCCTCACACCGAAAGACATAGGCAAAGTCTACATGGCGAGGTGGCGAATAAAAGGGAAAAGCCCATCTTCACCAATCGGAATGGTGAAGATGGAACTTGCAATTGGATTTTTACGAAAAGAAACGCTCAACTAGGAATAAGACAGTTCAGGCAACTAACTCTATGGCAGCACCTGGATCTGCTCCTATTCATATTATGGGATAATTACGGTTTATCTACTACTTCGATCTTGCTTAGTAAAGTCAACCCTTTCGAATCATCATACTCGAACTGATAGAAACCATCCCGACCGATCACAATCGCCGTCTGTCGGCTATTCGGTAGGCTGATCACGTCAATGGCTTCAAAATCTTCATCTCTTGCTAACAGATTCTTATCTAATTCCATTGGATCTGTGATATCGAAAACCTTCAATCCATTCACCCCTTCACAGAGATAGAGGTCATTACCACGAATACTCAGCCCATGCGGATGATCCATCGCGAAAGTTTCCAAAAGGCTTGGGTTTTCAATATCAGAGATATCGACTAGGTCCATTTGATTAGACGTACCGGTACAGGCTGTACCATCTCTTAGGGTAACATAGGCGATATCGTCCTTGACGTAGACTGGGTCACAGGCCCGAGCATGCTCAAAACCAGAAAGGAAAGTTGGGTTGGCAGGATTGCTATTGTCATAGATAAACATACCGGTCATAGAACCGATAAACAACTTATCTTCATGTGGGAAGATGGTTTCAATTCCCCAGCCCATATTCACAGAGCTCAGATAAGCAGGCTGCTTGGGGTCAACCAGACTAATTACATCCATTTCCCAATCCTCCAAGGCATAGAGGTAATCTCCCACGATTGTAAAGCGAGCCATAGATCCGCCCGTACCTACTCCACCTACCGCCTGACTCTGATCTACGGCCGTTTCAACGGACACACCAGAAGCAGTGGGGGAGAAAGTATTAGCAAGGTCAAAAAATTGTCCGCCGCGGCTATACAGACCATAGTAGGTATCACAGCTCATTGTCTCTGTCACTTCCTGTTGTTCCCACTCCACTAGTACTTCTCCAGTAGAAACGTCCTCCCACTGGGGTTCAAAAACATCCTCAGTACGACTGATCAGCGCAGCATTATTGAAGTTGCGAATATCAATTGACAGTAAGTCAATATAGTTGTTAGCGTATAGAATTCCATTTTTGATGGCGATATCATCATTTCCAGGGATGTTGAGAAATGCAATATTCGTTGGGTTTTCCGGATCTTGATTATTGATCACGTGTACCCCTTCGCCACGTTCATTGATAAAGATGTGCTGGTTGTAATAGTAAATTTGACCTGGATTGCATAGCTCACGAGGCGCTTCATTGGTCAGTGAGCCAGCTCTGATCTCATCTTTGGTCAGATAAACTGGAGTTAATTGGATGTAAGTAACCATACGGTCACATTGATCCTTAATACAACTGGATAGTGTAAAGGTGATTCCTAAGCATAGGATTCCAAAACGTAATAGTCTAGCCTTCATTTCAGGAAATTTTCTGTTAGTTGGTAAAATATCCTTCTCGATAAATAAGTGATCGAGAACCAAATGTTGTAAGGCTAGACAGCGGACGGCTTAGAAAGGGTTGGGTGAAATGTTAAAAAAGGTCGATCTCCTCCATATCCACTAATTTGAAGAAGCACTTCCCACAGATCTCTGCATCTACTAGTGGATCATGTCCATTTTTGAATTTTTCTCCAAACAGCTTAATATGTAACTCTTGAATGGAGGGCCACTTGAAGCGACCATCCCGACCGGGTAGGCGGCAAAAGTAGGTACCTTCCCTCATGGTGCAATATCGCTCGGCGGAGAAAAGTCGGTGTTCGATACTTTTCCGATAGAGTTCAGCGCCTACGACATTTTCATCGAAGTTCAAATTGTGAGCTACGACGTACTCCGCCTTATCTGCTATCTCGGCAAAGGCTTTCAGCACTGGCTTTAACTCCACCCCCTCTTCCCGGGCCTTTTCGGTAGTGATCTTATGAATCCTTTCTGATTCATAAGGAATCTCAAACCCCTCAGGCTTAATGATATGGCTAGCCCTTTCTATCTCTACCCGATCCTTATCATACAAGATCCAGGCGATCGAGACCATCCTGGGCCAGTTGAAGGTATCCGTATGGGGGCGATTCCATTTCTTGGGAAAACCTATTGTCTCTACATCAAAGAATAAATACATAGCTCCAATTTTAACGCCGCAAACTTACTAAGAACATATTTAAATTTTAGTACAAAGGCTGAAACTTAAATTTTCATAAAGCTGAACCACTTACTGCTGGGTAAAACTCACTTCTCCCTTTTCCCTGCTCACCTCATTCTAGTTTCCAGCTGCCACCAGCCCCCCCATATTTGTAGCGACAAACAATCACAGGTGAACGGAAAAAACACAAAAACCTTTTCACACTCAATCATTAAACCCTAAAATTCTTTACCAATGAAAACTTTCAGATTATTCTCTACCCTACTTTGCTTAGTGCTAACAGCAAGTCTATTCACTTCCTGCCAAAAAGACAAAGCCACACCAAACGAAGCCCCTCAAGACAACATCGTTGGAAACTGGGAGGTGATGGACGGAACGGCTACCGTATACAGCGAAGGTACTATCGTCTACGAAGGAGAAATCAAGACCTCAGGCGATATGAGTTTTAAAAATGACAATACCGGAAGAGCCAACTTCACTATGGACGTAATTGGTGAGGTGGAAGAAGTAAAAGGTGATTTCACTTGGGTAATCGACGGTTTTGAAATCGTGATGGACAAAGATACAGAGGACGAAAGCCGCTGGGCCATTATCGATGACGAAGACAATCAACAGTCCTTGCAATTCACTTACGAGGATGAAGAAAACGATCTAGAGGTTGAGTTTTTACTGCATTTGGTACGCAAATAACCAACAGTAAAACATTTTTCGGGCCAAGTCAGATAGCGTTACTGATTCGTCTCTACTCGACATAGAGGTAGAAAGAATGGACTTAGATGAGAGATATTGGCGAGATCGCACGAATTGGCCGAGAAATCGTAAGCAAGTTTTGGCTCCGGACCATAATCGGTCCGGGGCTTTTTTAGGTGGCTGCCGGGGCTTCTTGGTCGCCTTGTTGGGCAAGCTTTGCTAGCTTCCGCTCTCTTTCCTTCAATAAGAAGAATGGATCATTCTTAAATCTGCGCCAATCCTGCAAGAGTTCATTCCAGAGACGTTCCAAGTCCTTTTTTTGTTCGTCGGAAAACGACTCGTTATAGTCAGGATGCCCTTTGATCAACCAAATGTATTCTAGCAAGTTGTAGCAGGTGGCAAATTGACCGCAAGCGACTAGATGTTCGATCATACCCTCTTCAATCTCTTCCTGGGTAAACCAAAGCGTGGTGGCCATTGAGGCCGCCTTGGTCGCAGCATCAGAAACCTTATCCCCTACGTCTTGTAATTCTCTATGCAATACAATATCCGGGCGACGCTTACTCAGGTCCTCCGCCCTTAATTCATAAATGAAATTTGCAATTCTCCGGTGATCCCAACCTCGATCCGTATACAACCTTTCATAGATCAATCGACGTACCTGCTTCATAAAGACATCATTCACCATGCTCATCACAGAAGTGAATCGATCCTCCCCCATAGGTTTCAATACCTCAAAATTTAAGGAGGTAAAAAGCGGCACATATTTTTGGTAGAAAGGAGGCACGAGATCCCCTATGCCATAATTCTTCTTCGGACTATAATCCTCTCGACTCTTCTGCGTTAGATTGATCTCTTTGCGGATTCTAGCGCGCACCCACCAATATCCTAGTAAAGGCACTAGCAGTAAGCCACTTAATAAAGCACTCAAGCTAGACACATCATTAGCCCATTTACCTAAAACCCCGTTTAGCAAGCCAAGCCAAGACAGCACAAAGACTACAAAGACTACAAAGAAAAGGATTTGCCAAATGAAGAAGGTTCGCTGGATTCGCTGTAGCCACAGGGCCAAACGCCCCAGGTTGAGCTTTTGCAGAAATGGGCTGGGCTGAGGCTGAGCAAAGCCCAATTGCGTCATGTAAGGACTCGATACGTCAGAGACAAACATCAGGTCTATCTGCTTTTCCTCCAGCTTTTCTGCTGGTGGTGCTTCACCTTCCTTGAGGTTCCTATACTTGCGTTTCAATCGATTGGAACGGCGCTGTTCGGACAGAATAGCAGAGTAAATTCCTTGATTGTCCACGATTCCACCATCCATCAACCCCACTGGCCCTTCCTGAAAGTCCTCATACTTGCAACGCAACTCCAAGTTAGTGGCTCCTTCGTAAGTAAAATCATGAGGAAAAGCCAAAGGTTCGAAGCCCGAGGGGAAACAAGAAGAAGCAGCGGCGATGTCACCGATTCTCAGTTCACGCATTTCAGCCTTGGTCAAGTGCATGAACTGGTTGCCACATCGGCCTTCATTCTGAAAACGGAAATACAATCCATTCTTAAACTCTGTGGCATTGAAGATGACCTCCTCTAAATGGCATTCATCGTCTTCCAGGTCTACAAACATATCGAAAGTGGCTCCTTCATAGAATTCCTTGTCGTAAATCTGTGCAAAAGCGTTGATGAGGTTCCTACGTTTATGGGCAGGCCAATTATCGTTTTGATTCAACAACTCTAAGCCTGCGCTGATGAGATCGAAATCACGCATCTTCGTGATCATCTTATCATAAAAGGACTCAAAGCTTTCCCCTCTTTTCAGTTTTACGGCATACAAAGCCCCGCAAATGGTTCCACCGGAAACCGTTGACATTACGCGAACTTTATGCATAAGCGGGTTATCCTGAAACTGAACACGCTGTAAATAATCGAAAGTACCGAGGTGAAAGGCGGCAGCTCGATACCCCCCTCCGGAAAGACAAATCGCTATCCGTTCTAGGGGTTTTGAGGGAAGTTGGGTTGTTTGGGTCTTAGTTGACTGGTCCATCTAGTGTTATTTTGACATTGCCAATATCGGAAAAATGCAGAGCTTCTACCAAATTGTCTTGACTTTCTGCGTGCATTATTTTACTTTTGAGCATTCTAATGAGAATATCTTAACACCTAGCTCTACACTAGACGTAACCAAAGTATTTTCCCTCCCGTACTATATTATAGCAGCCTTCATATTTATTTCCAATTGCACCCTTGTAACAGGACCTGAGGTATATCCTTTTTTTAAGCAAGAAACGGAGCCTCTCCCTAAATGATCCTGCATACGCTGAAATGCTACACCCACCCATTTTTCAAGTTCAATGTAAGTGACTCTAGCAAGCACTTCATTTTAAAATTAATCCTTTGCAAATGATTAAAGCTTACACTAAGTATGGTATTGCTAAGCTCTTCCAATACAGTACCCTTATGCTAGTTGCTGTTTTAGTACTTTTTTTGACTGCTTCAACAACCCTATCTAGCCAAACTGAATTAGTCTGTGATGGTACGGTTCAACGTATCGACTACAGTGGGACCTTCCAAGACTTTGTAATTCCAGATGACCCCACTGTAGATGAAATCGAATTCACCTTAAAAGGTGGTGATGGTGGTTTCGCCATGCTCACCAATAACTGTAAATCCGATGGTGGAGAAGGCGCCACGGTTACCGCTCGTTTCAAAATTGGGGGAGCCGATGATGCGATCCCTAGAGGAGCCACTTTACGCTTTGTAGTGGGTAGAGCGGGAGAGAAAGGAACAGGAAATAATGTGCTTTTTACCGGTTCCACCTACGGTGGTGGTGGCGGTGGCACCGGCCTATTATATAAAGAGCCGAATGATCCCTTATGGACGATAGTTGCTGTAGCAGGCGGTGGCGGCGGTGCTTACCAAGGCCGACTGGTAGGGTTCTGCATCGATAGTAAGGAAGGCCATGGCGGTCGTGATGTAGAAGCTGGTGGAGATGGAGACGGTGGCTTGAATCCTGGAGATGGTGGCACCTTTGGAGATGGTGGACGTGCCGGTGGTTTGGCCGGCATTGAGCTATCCGGAGGTGGCGGTGGTTATCTGACCCGCGGCGGCGGTGTTCGCTGTAACGGTAGTGATATTGGACAAGGCGAAGCGGGCTACCCAGAAGGCGGTGCCGGTGGTGGAAGTGAAGGCTGTTTTGGTTTAACCTTCCGTGACGGCGGTTATGGCTTCGGTGGCGGCGGTGTTGGTACCGGCAGTGGTGGCGGCGGTGGCGGCTACTCTGGCGGTGGCGGTGGTGGATCCACAGGTGCCGGCGGCGGCGGCGGAAGCTATGTGAAGACGGGTTCCGAAGAGCGAGCCATTATCGCAGGTAATAC
The DNA here is from genome assembly GCA_019634045.1 of Saprospiraceae bacterium. Taxonomy (GTDB): domain Bacteria; phylum Bacteroidota; class Bacteroidia; order Chitinophagales; family Saprospiraceae; genus DT-111. Next base: position 1,602 of record JAHQWA010000387.1, on the reverse strand, counting down.
TACGGATGACACCTTTGATGGTTTTGCCACTTATAATTGCCTACGCAAAAGTGCACCAGTAGCGGTTTGCGTTAGTACTCCAGTAGACGTTGCACTAGATGAAAACGGAAATGCTTTGATCTCGCTGGCTCAAATAGACGGTGGAACAGCCGATGCTTCTGCCGGTGAAGTGGCCATCAGCTTTGGCCCAGCCAATTTTGATTGTGCGGATATTGGCGAAAATACAGTAACCTTAACGGTAACTACGGATGATGGCCAATCCAGTACTTGTGATGCCACCGTAGTGATTTCTGATAATCTATCTCCTGATGCTGTTTGTGAAAACTTGACCATTTCTTTGCAAGAAACGGGAACGGTTGAAATTACCCCAGCGTTAATCGGTTCCGCGTCAAATGATGCCTGCGGAATAGGTAGTATGAATTTGAGCGAAAACACCTTCGGTTGTGATGACTTGGGAGATCATGATATAGTTTTGAAAGTGACGGATAAGAACGGGAATACGGCAGAATGCTTTAGTGTGGTCAGTGTTATCGATGAAACAGGACCAACCATTGTTTGTGCCGATCAGGAAGTATTCCTAGATGAAAATGGCCAAGGAAGTATTACGCTGGAGCAAGTCATCGGAACGCCAACTGATGCTTGTGGAATTGCCAACAGTAGTATTGACCGCACCGATTTTAGCTGTGTTGATGAAGGAGAGCAAACCGTAACGGTTTCTGTGACCGATAGTAATGGCAACGAAAGTACTTGCACGGCCTTAGTAAAAGTGAAAAATGAAGGTGGCAGCCAGATTTCCTGTCCTGCTGATCAAGTGGTTAGCTGTGGACAATCCATCGATGCCGTTGAGCTGGGAGAAGCGATAGCCTCGGACAACTGTGGTACGCCAACGCTAGCTTATACGGATAGTGAGGAAACTGAATCTTGCTCTGAAAGTACGGTCCTACTGCGCACCTGGTCGAGTTCAGTCGATGGAGTCGTAACAGCTAGCTGTACACAGCAAATCGAAATCCAAGCCGATAATACCCCGCCTACCATCACTTGTCCGGAGTCTATCACAATAGCCTGTAATGCGGATGATAGTCCAACGGTTGAACCTAGCATTAGTGATGATTGTACGGCTAGTCCAGCCTTAAGTTATCAGGACGTAAGTGCAGGAGAAGACGGAGATCTAGCCAGCACGGTGGAAAGAACCTGGATGGCGACTGATGCTTGTGGCAATGTCTCTAGCTGTATTCAGCAAATCAATAAAACCGCTACTATCTTAGCTTCAGCGGCCTTGAATATGGATATGGATGGAGATGGAGTAGCTGACCCCTTGGTAATCGGACGCCCTAATAGAAATGCGTTGATTATCAGTGCCGATGCCGCAGATTGTGTATTAGCCTGGTTGCCTAGTACGACGGGATCATCCCGGCCGCTACCCCGAGGAAATACGACTTTGGATGCCAGTGATTGTACCGCAGGTCGAATCAGTCTGGCTGCCGACGGCAAATTGGCTAATCCCCTATTGGGGCAGGCGATCCAGTTGGGCATTCTCCTACGCCTCCAGCCGGAGATTGCGGACGTTCCTTTGAATACGGTAGATTGTATGGGTGAAGTTTC
>JAHQWA010000386.1 GCA_019634045.1 Saprospiraceae bacterium | reverse complement strand
CTTCTTGTTCGTGTGGGGGTTTAACTATGGAAGAATACCCTTGGAAGATCAACTAGGAATCCATCCAACTCCCCTGGGTAAGGATGAAATATGGACCGCTTTGCAAGTCGAGACCGAGGAGTTGATCTTGCTCCGGAGTCAAATCCCCGGGGCAGGGGAGGAGGCATTAGATCGAACCAATCATCCGCCGCATTTGGAAAGAAACCTGCGCCAACTTCTAAAGACCTGGTTAAAGGGGCATGATTTCCCTGCCTTTAGTAATGCGCGGGCCCATAAGATATATCCGAAAGGAATCTTTATGCGATTCAGCTCATCAGGCCTGTATTTTCCCTTCACGGGGCAAGGCCAAGTCGATGCTGGTTTGCATCCTTTACAATGGCCATACGTGATGACACATGAGATGGGACATGCATACGGATTTGGGGATGAAGGAACCTGTAATTTCCTGGCCTATGTAGCCTGTGCTTCTTCAGATGATCCTGCCATCGCCTATATGGGAAGGTTAGCCTATTGGCGTACCCTGGCTACTAGCTATTTGCGCTACGAAAGGGAAGCCTACCAGACCTTTAGAGCAACGCTGCCAGCAGGTATGCAAGCAGACCTCAATGCGATCAATGAGAACCTGAGGGCTTATCCAGACATCATGCCGAAAGCGCGCTATGCAGCCTACGATGCTTACCTCAAAGCTCAAGGCATTAAGGAGGGAATGCTCAACTACAGTAGAGTAATGATGTTAGTTCAGGCTTGGAAGAATGAGGGCGCTATCGACTAGCCGCCGGACCGTTTAGTTTGGCTATATCCCTGCTCCTTCAGCCAATCTACAACTTTGTTTCTATGGTCTCCTTGTAAGAGGATCTCCCCATCTTTAACACTTCCACCTACGCCACATTTGCTCTTCAAGGCTTTCCCCAGGTCCTTCAAGTCTGCCTCTGGGCCCACAAAGCCGGTGACCAAAGTTACTTCCTTGCCTTTCCGCTTTTTACGGTCTAGGCTTACCCGGAGGCGCTGTTGATTGGCAGGTGCAGCCTCAGCCTCTTCCTGTTCATTGAATTGGTAATCGTAGTCCGGGTCCGTGGAAAAGACAATACCTACTCGCTTCTTCTTATTTTTTTTACCCATGCTATCAATGCTTTAAAGTAATAAAAGCCTACTATCGCTAGAACACAAAACCGATCGCTAAGATCGGAATTAATGTTGACTCTATACCCGTATCTGGTAAACCAGCAAGACCTAAGTCTAGTTTAAAATTCCCTTTTTGCCATACGGCCCCCACTGCAGGTATAAAGGCTCCTTCATCTGCTCCGAATACCATTTCAAAATGTAAGCGCCATTGTGGGGCTACCCGGTATCCACCACCGACGGAAGCAATGAATATATCATCACTGAAGGAATCCAGGGCGACGAAGGCACCTATGGTTACATTAAAAAATCGATCTGGGTTTCCACTTGTCAAGATAGCGTAGGTATGCGCTACGCCTTCAATATCAGTAATATCAGTCAGTGGAAATATCATATTGACACCTGCACCCAGGTGCAAAGATTTACTGATTGGTGTAGTTGCTTTCATGCGCAATATTCCAATGTCTGGCAGGACAAATCCTCCTCCAATGGATAAGCCCTTAGCAACACCGACATCTACAATATTGACGATAAAAACAAAGCTGCGAACTTCTCCTTCACCCGGTTCATAATTAAATGCTGTGGAGCTATAAATGAGATTTTCCGCACCAATACTACTTTTTTGTCCATCCTTGAAAGGGTCTCCTCTAAACTGTCGATGCCATCCTTTACTCCCATCTAGAGTTTCTTCCTGCCAAGTAATAATGGAGACTACTTCCCGGAAAGCGAATGTGAGTTCATCTCCATTACCCAAGACAAAAAAGAGGTTGGTACTTCTGATATCTTTCAGCTGTCCTACAAAGCGATCTCCTCGACTGGTCCTTAGGATATGCACCTGCGATGAATCTTGCAGATTCAATTGGTGACTAAAGTACTGTGAATGTGCTGGAGGTAGAGAAGAGCATATTATACAACACCAAAGGATGAGTTTCAATAGTTTTTTATACATAGCTTGTAATTATTTCTAGGAGGCTAAACTAGCAAAATTCCTTTGGCTTTCGTTCAACCAAACTAAGTGTCTAAATAGGAGAAAAGATTTTTTGAGACCAAGAGCGATTCCTGACGTCCAAATCATAGTATTTTTTTACATTGCCGCAGTTTTGGCGGAGGCCTCACCAATCCATAGGGCGTTATATCCCTGTGATCCCGGTTCTCCCCAAATATTATTTACGTCCTATACCAAATTAGACTTATGAAAGTAGCTCAACAGTTGGCTAGCACTATCCTAATGGTGCGTCCAGCTCATTTTGGCTTCAATCCTGAAACGGCAGAAAACAATGCTTTCCAATCCAATGAAGGAAATTTAACAGTAGAGCAGATATCTGCTGCCGCCCAAGAGGAATTTGATGCATTTGTAGACAAACTACGTTCCTACCAGATCCAGGTGATAGTGATCCAGGATACAGAATCCCCGCTTAAGACGGATGCCGTCTTTCCAAATAATTGGGTTAGTTTTCACGAAGATGGCCTAGTACTAACCTACCCGATGTATTCCCCTAACCGTCGATTGGAAAGAAGAGCTGATATTATAGAGACGGTCGGAGAAAAGTTTGAAATCAATACTTGGATTAAGTTAGAAAATCACGAGTTAGGGGGGAGGTTTCTGGAGGCCACCGGTAGTATGGTACTGGATCGGTCAAATCAAATTGCCTATGCTTGCCGAAGTGATCGAACACATCCACAATTATTTGCGGATTTTTGCGAAAGCATGAATTTTGAACCCCTGCTTTTTACGGCTCAAGATGAGGAAGGGAATGATATTTACCATACCAATGTGATGATGGCCCTTGGTGAAAGTTTAGCTATTATTTGCTTAGAATCCTTGCCAAATGAAGAAGAGCGAAAACAAGTTGAGCAGTCCTTGACAGAAGCAGGAAAGGAGATCGTGCCTATTTCATTCGCTCAGATGAATGCCTTTGCCGGCAATATGATCGAAGTAAAGAATGCCGAAGGGGAGAATTTTCTAATCATGTCCTCTGCTGCTTACTATTCGTTGAATATGCAACAAACAGAAAGGATCCTAGCTCATACGGCGATCATTCATAGCTCATTAGAAAACATAGAAAAGTATGGAGGGGGAAGTGCTAGATGCATGATAGCCGAAATTTTCCTTTCCCCGAAGGTGTAAACCTTCGTTTTGGATTAGTTATTTCCCGTATATGACGTCTATGAGACATAATTATTTGATTTATTGATGATTTTGGCATACAAAATTTAAAGCGGTGTTTTGTTAGATGTCTTATGGTTGCTTTTGAGAAGCCTTGGTTTTTTAAGGTAAATTGGTATTTAATTTCATTCCACACTTTATAACATAGTGCTTGTAAAAAAGAAAGTCGAGTGCAAAAGGACGTGAAAAAGACAAAAACTTACCTAAGTAACAGACTCTTATCTATACCTTAGCTCCATATTTTATCACTAAACTTTACACCACTTATGAAAAAGCTTCTAACTCTGCTATGCAGTTTGGGTCTATCCGTAATGGTTTTTGCTCAAGGTAGCATTACCGGAACTGTGGTAGATGCCGAGACAGGGGAAGGGCTAATTGGGGCCTCAGTATTTGTAAAAGGGACTACGACTGGAACCATCACCGATTTTGATGGTAATTTCGATCTAGGTAATTTAGAACCTGGCTCAACCGAAATCGTTTTCTCTTATACAGGTTATGCAGACAAGACACAAACAGTTGACGTATCCGCTGGAAGTACCGATCTTGGAAAGATTAGTATGGGATTCTCTTCTGTAGGTCTTGCCGAAGTAGAAGTTATTGCTTCTGTTGCTGTTGACCGAAAAACCCCAGTAGCTGTTTCCACCATTAAAGGCGACAAGATTGAAGCCTTGATCGGCAACCAGGAATTTCCTGAAATTCTTCGTAAAACGCCATCCATCTACGTAACGAAGGAAGGCGGTGGATTCGGTGATGCTAGGATTAATGTTCGCGGATTTGACCAACGTAATACCGCGGTAATGATCAATGGTATCCCCGTAAATGATATGGAGAATGGATGGGTATATTGGTCTAACTGGGCCGGTCTCTCCGACGTAACCAGTACCATGCAGGTACAACGTGGCTTAGGTGCTTCTAAGCTAGCGGTTGCTTCTGTTGGCGGTTCTATCAACATTGTGACCAATGCTGCTGATTTTGAACAAGGTGGAAAATTTGGTGTCTCCGTTGGTAATGACGGATACCAAAAATACAGCTTGGTCCTTTCTTCTGGTTTAGGGGATAACGGCTGGGCTTTCACTTTCCAAGGTACCCACACTAGGGGGGATGGATATGTGGATGGAACGGCATTCCGCGCTTATTCTTACTTTGGTTCTGTGACCAAGCAGTTCAATAATAAGCACATGATCTCCGCAACCGTTTTGGGGGCGCCACAGTGGCACCACCAACGATTGACGGCTTCTCGTTTTGACAGAATCACGCTTCGTACTTTCGTTGATCCTGATAACATCAAAGCAGAAGATCCAGAAAGAGACCAGTATGGCGTAGGTATTCGCTACAACCACACTTGGGGCATGAAAGATGGGGAAGAATTCAACTGGAGACGTAACTTCTACCACAAGCCGAAGGCTTTCGTTAATCACTACTGGACTATTTCTCCGAAGACTGATCTGAAGACCTCCGCTTATGTTTCTTTGGGCAGAGGGGGTGGAACTGGCCCGCGTGGTCGTTTACGTACCCCAGGTTCTGTATTTGATTCATTCAGTGGATTTGGTAGGAACACGCACGATGCTAATGGACAAGTGCGTTTTGATGATATCGTACGTTACAACCAAGGACAAGCCGTATCCGGCTGGGGAGATGCCAAAGGCCAATACAATGGCCAATTCGTAGTAGGTAATGGTGGCCGTATCCAAGGAGATAATGTGGGTAGTGGTTTCATCCGTCGCGCTTCTATGAACTCTCACAACTGGTATGGTGTATTGTCCACCTTGACTAGCGAATTGAGTGAATCTCTTACTTTAGTTGCCGGTGTTGATGGAAGATACTACAAAGGTATTCACTATCGCCGAGTAGAGAACTTGTTAGGATCTGATGCTTACTTCTCTGCAAGTGATGACAATAACCCTGCCAACCTTATCACTGCTGAAGTGCCTGCAGAATTCGGATCTTTTGGAGATAACACCCATGATCCAGGCGACAATGTATTGAACTATTACAATGATGGTCTTGTTAACTGGTTTGGCCTTTTTGGCCAGGTGGAATATAGCAAAGACAAAGTATCTGCTTTCCTTGCATTGTCTGGATCTAACCAAGGATTCCGTCGTGTTGATTATTTCAACTACGCTGAGAATGATACACCAAGTAACGACATCGGTAATGATGGCGAATACAGAAAATCTAATTGGGAAAACTTCCTCGGAGGAACAGTTAAGGCTGGTTTGAATATCAACCTTGATCAGAGCAATAATATCTTCGTAAATGGAGGATATTTTTCTCGTCAACCGATCTTCGATAACGTTTTCTTGAACTTCCGCAACTTCGTAAATGAAGATGTGAAGAACCAATCAGTAAGTGCATTTGAATTGGGGTATGGCTACCGTAGTCCGAAATTTAACCTGAAGTTGAACGCTTACCACACCGAGTGGGGGAATCGTCAATTCGATATAGGCTTCAGTGATTTCGAATACGAATTTGGAGGAGAGACCTTGATTGTAAATGCAACAGCTGTATTTGAAGGCGTTGCTCAAGTACATCAGGGGATTGAAATGGAATTCGACTACCAACCGGTAAGACAATTAACTTTCAACGGTATGTTCTCTGCCGGTAACTGGCGTTACACCAAGGACTTTGAGACAACCTTGACGGATACCGATAACAATCGTGCTATTGGTACTCAAACCTTGCCTACCGAGGGCGTGAAAATTGGTGATGCTGCACAGTTGACTGCTTCTATTGGTGCGACCTACAACATCGTTTCAGGACTTCGTGCCTATGCAGACTATTACATTGCTGATAATCTGTATGCCAACTGGGATGTTAGAGATGGTGTGCCAGAGCAAGTAGCGAAACTACCTAGCTATGATCTAGTTGATGCAGGTATTTCTTACAACTTTGACTTGGCAACTACCAACTGTACATTGCGTTTCAATGTGAACAACGTGTTTGATAATATCTATATCTCTGAGATGGATACCAGTATTCCTGACGATCCATCTACACCAAATATCAACGAGGTATACAATAACCGTGGTCTATTCGGTTTCGGCCGTACTTGGAACATGGGACTTAAAGTTCGATTCTAAAGGTTTATAGATTTTTGGAATTCGTTCTTACTGAGGTCACACTTGCTTCTGCAGGTGTGACCTTTTTTTATTTACAAACAGCTGATTACAAGGCTGATGCTTTGGGCTCCTTAAAGAGGGCCAGCAACAGATCGGATTTTGAATTATATTTGCAACTCACATCAACAACAGGGCTACATTTCCAAGATGAAAAGTAATCGTTGTCGTCTTTGACTGCAGCTCACCAAATCTGAATCGCCATATGAAAAAACACTTACTTCTATTCTTCCTTTGTATTTCTGCATCTTTATTGCTAGCCACTACACATGAAGTGACGGTGCAGAACAATTTCTTTAGTCCGAGAGATTTAGTGATCGAAGCTGGAGATACTGTGGTTTGGACATCCATTGAGGGCTTTCATAATGTTAATGGATCGCAGGAGGACTATCCATCAAATCCAGAGAGTTTTATTAATGGATCTGCTGCCCCGTCTCCTTGGGACTTCACCTTTGTTTTCGACAAACCTGGTTTTTATAATTATCACTGTGACCCACATCGTGCCATCGATATGTTGGGGACGATCACTGTCACGCCCAAGCTGGTAATCACTGAAATCATGTACAATCCTCCAGAGAGTGGACTGGATTCTTTGGAATATATCGAAATCTTCAATAATGGGCCAACGGATGTTAACCTGAAAGACTATTCTTTAGATGGGGTTACATATACATTTCCTGGGTTTAACCTAGATGCGGGATCCTATGTAATGGTTGCCGTAGATTCGGTGGCCTTCCAGAATAATTTTGGCCAAGCTGCCTTCCAATGGGTGAGCGGTTCTCTGAGTAATGGAGGCGAGACGCTTATGTTGTTAGACGCAGCGGGGATGGTAGTCGATTCAGTGGACTATGACGACGGAAATGGTTGGCCATCTTCTGCCGATGGTTTAGGCGCTTCTTTGGTGCTTTGCGATGCCGATACGGATAATAATGACCCGGCAAACTGGCAGGCAGCTAGTACCTTGACGGGAGTAAACCTAAATGGCTTCGATGTATTCGCTAATCCTGGTGCGACTTCTCAATGTCTGATAGGCCCCTTATTCTACATTTTGACGGATGATTTCGAAATCGAAGAAAATGTAGGTACGGTAACCTTCCAGGTCGTTCTAGAGAATGCAGGTGGAACTGGAACCTTCAGCGTATTTAGCAGAGTGCTTGGGGCTTCGACCGCTACGGAGGATATGGATTTTACTTATCCAGATGATACGATGATTGAGTTCACCGATGTAGAAAGTGATACAGCTGAGGTTACGGTGACTATTGTGGACGACGAGGAGATAGAAGCCATAGAATCCATAGAAATCGATCTAAACTTTCCGAGTGAGGGGGCAGCGATTAACCCACTACGAAAAAACCTGACGATCTCTATTAGAGATAATGATGCGCAGATTCCCGCTATCGTCATCAATGAATTAATGTATAACAATCCTGGCACGGATTCATTGGAATACTTAGAGCTGTTCAATAATGATAATGCAGCTGTAGACCTGGCCGGCTATAGCTTTTCCGCTGGCATTGAATTTACCTTTCCTTCGGTCACCCTGCAGCCTGGAGATTATTTGATTATAGCCACGGACTCAGTTGCTTTCGAAAGAAACTTCGAAGTGGCGGCTTTTCAGTGGACGGGCGGCTCCTTGAACAATGGAGGCGAGTTAGTTCAGCTAAGAGATGCTTTTGGAAACATCGTAGATGAGGTGGATTACGATGATGGAGGAGACTGGCCATCTGAAGCCGATGGAGGCGGAGGTTCCTTGATTCTATGTGATGTGAATGCGGACAACAACATGGCAAGTAATTGGAAAGCAGCTACTAAGGCCACCGGAGTTTTTGCCGGAGACGGTCAACTATTAGGCTCTCCGGGAGCAGCTAATGATTGTGCTGATCCAGGTGATCCGAATTTCCCTGCCTATGATATTGGGGTGGTAACCACGAATAATGCGGAAGGAAGACCCGATTCACTAGGTGTGACTTGTCAATTGCAGGGAATTGTCTATGGGGTGGATTTACGCGGTGGTGGCGGACTCCAGTTCACTATTATTGATAGTAATAATGACGGAATTGGTTTATTCAGCTTTACTGAGGAATTTGGGTATACGGTTGCTGAAGGGGATGAGGTTATTGTTAAAGGGGAGATCACGCAATTTCGAGGTTTGACGCAAATTGAACCTGCCGACCTGGTCTTGGTTTCTTCAGGAAATGATCTAGTTGCCCCGGCAGTTGTGACTGAATTAGGGGAAGATACGGAGTCTCAGTTAGTCAAACTTGAAGGGGTTAGTCTAGTTTCCTTCACCTCTGATTCTGGCGGAGGCAATGCTGAAATTACTGACGGAACGAATACGTACACCATGCGCTTAGATTCGGATACAGGTTTAGCCGAAGGTGATATCCCTTCAGAGCCATTCAATGTAATAGGGATTGGTGGCCAATTTGATCCAGATGGAAATGCACCTTTTGATGCGGGCTATCAAATACAACCTAGATACATCGCCGATTTTGAAGTCATTAGTTCGACTTTCGATCCTACCCTGGCTGCTACCATCGAGGTTTTTCCTAATCCTACAAGTGATCAAGTGCAGGTGAAAATGGAAACTACGGTCGACTTAATCCGTTTGACGGATGCCTTAGGCCGGGAAGTATTGAGGCTTCGAACGCCTAGTCTAAATACGACGATAGAGTTGGCAGGATTAGCGAGAGGAATCTATCAGCTCCAATTCATAGCTGAAGGCAAATTTTGGACCACTCAATTGATCAAGCAATAACGAACGAACTTAGATTATCGATAGCCTGCTGTGAGTGATTGCTCTGGCAGGCTATTGTTCTCTTTTCTAAAGGGGTAAAACTTATGTTTCAAGGTAAAAAGATCGGCCTGGCACTGTCAGGAGGTGGGGCGAGAGGGGTAGCCCATATTGGTGTGCTGCGGGCTTTGGCAGAAAATGGCATAGAACCAGATCTCCTCAGTGGAACCAGTGCTGGGGCTATTGTAGCTACTTGGTATTCGGCCGGATTAAGTATTGAACAAATGCTGGAAATAGTGGCTGAAAGTAGCTTGTTTAAAGCCTTTAAAATTGTTATTCCTAATACGGGATTGACTAGTTTGAGCTATTTGAAAGAACGCTTGGCCAGGGCCATACCAGAGGACAATTTTGCTAGCTTGAAGAAACCCACTTACATCGCGATTTCGAATCTTAATAAAGGACAACTAGAATTTAGAAACGAAGGTCCACTCTTTGATGTGGTAACGGCTTCGTCGAGCATTCCTTTGATCTTTAAACCGGTAGAGATAGATGGGGAAATATATGTGGATGGCGGGGTGTTTTGCAATCTTCCGGTCGACCCGATCAAGGAGCTGGCGGATTACGTGATTGGAGTAGATGTCATGCCAGCAGTGGAATGGGAAAGTAAGAGTCTAAACGGCTGGTTTGGGATAGGAATTCGATGCTTCGAGCTCTCAGTTCATGCTAATTCTGTAGCGCAGAAACAATTATGTGACCACCTAATCGAAGTGGAAAAGGCGGTTTCCTATCATACTTTTCAATTCAATAAATATAAGGAATTGGAAGAGCTGGGGTATCAGGCGGGATTAGCCTCTGTGGATCGAATTCTACAGGATATAGAAAGCCTACCGTAAGAACACAGCAAAATTGTCGTAATCGCTGATATCCACCTCAATATTTTCCTTTAAAGTTGTGGCTAGAGACAGTCCTAGGTAATCTACCTTGATGGGAAAGGATTTGTGTTCACGATCAACTAATACTGCAACTTCTACCTTTTTCGGCAATATATTTAAGATGGGTTTGAATGCGTAAAAGATAGTTCGCCCCGTATTGGCGACATCATCCACAATAATTACAGATCGACCAACCAACTCCTCTTTTTCCAATTCTAGGCTAACGTCCTGTTCGATCGGAGCTGCGGGATTAAGCCTTATTCTCGTCAAGCGGACAGGAATTTCGGTAATGTCCTCCAATTCTTTTTTCAGAATTTTGGCAAAAGCAGTGCCGTTGTTGTTGATTCCTGCCAATACGATTTCTTGCTCATCGTAATTGTGCTCCAGAATTTGAATCGCTAATCGCTTGATCTTTTGTTTGATTTCCCTATGATCCAGAATCTTCATGTGCAGCGTCGTGATATATTTTGCTACAAATTTCATGAAAAAAATTAAAGATTCAGGGGTAAAGGGGATATTTTCGACCTTTGACTTGGATATTAAAAGAATACCTTCTTATTTTTAGCGAAATTTCGCTAGAAGGAAAGAGGCCTAAGATTTTAGAAATCAACACGCAGGTTTCATCTTAAAAACAATAGTCGCAATGGTACAGCAAATCCTTTTCATACTGGTCAGTGGTGCAGCCCTAGGCTATGCCGGTTATCAGTTTATGAAAATCAGAAGAAACATCTTGTTAGGGCAAGATGAGGAGATCGACCTTGATCGGAGCCAAAGTTGGAGAAATGTCTTGCTGGTAGCCTTTGGACAAAAGAAGATGTTCAAGCGGATGATTCCAGCCGTATTACACTTCTTTGTTTATGCGGCTTTTGTGATTACTCAGATTGAATTGATCGAAATTTTTATAGATGGTGTTTTTGGTGTTCACCGCTTTTTTGCGCCAAGCCTAGGTGGTTTTTACACATTCATCATTAGCTTTATTGAGATTCTTTCGGTTTTAGCCTTCATCGGTACGCTCATCTTTTTGATCCGAAGAAATTTGTTAAAGATTCCTCGTTTTGTAAAGTCTGAGATGACCGGTTGGCCCACCTTGGATGCCAATTTGATCTTGATTTTTGAAATTATCCTTTTGATTGGCATCTTCAGCATGAACGGGGCGGATACCGTGCTACAACAGGTAGATCCTACTCACTATGCTTCAACGGGAAATTTAGCGGTTTCTAGCTGGCTAGGGCCTGCTCTGTTTGGTGGGCTTGACCAAGCTGGCCTGGTAGTGGTAGAACGTTTCGGTTGGTGGTTGCACATTATTATGGTTTTCGTGTTTCTTAATTACCTCCCTAAGTCAAAGCACTTGCATATCATCCTGGCTTTTCCGAATACCTTCTACGCGAAGCAGAATTCCAGGGGTGAGATGGAGAATATGGACTCCATCATGAATGAGGTAAAAAGCATGATGGGTTTTGATGGAGCAGCAGATACAGCCGAAATGCCAATGGAGGAAGAACTTCCAGCGTTTGGTGCAAATGATGTCTTGGGATTGAGTTGGAAAAACATCATGGATGCTTATAGTTGTACAGAGTGTGGCCGTTGTACCTCAGTGTGCCCCGCTAACCTCACAGGAAAAAAACTATCTCCCCGGAAGATTTTGATGGACATTAGGGATCGAGCGGATGAAATCGGAAAAAACCTAGATTCGAAATCTACCGATTTTGCTAAGGATAAAGAGCAGCCCTTATCCAAAGACAATTACGAGGATGGCAAATCTCTTTTCGATTATATCACGAGAGAAGAAATCCACGCTTGTACCACTTGTAATGCTTGTGTAGAGGCTTGTCCAGTATTGATCAACCCATTGGAACCAATTCTGAAATTGCGCCGATATGAAATCTTAACGGAATCAGCCGGACCTTCCGACTGGTTACCGATGTTTAATAGTATTGAGAATAGTGGTGCGGTTTGGTCAATGCCAGTAGACCGGGATCAGTGGGCTAAAGATGCGATGGCAGAATAGGATGACAACCTTTATTTGATTCGTTTAAATTGACAATGATGAGTGATTTGAAGATAAAAACAATTGCGGAAATGGCCGCTGCAG
>JAHQWA010000385.1 GCA_019634045.1 Saprospiraceae bacterium | reverse complement strand
TGCTGAATAAGGAGGCACAAAGCATCTGAAAGGTGTTTCGGGAATAAACGAAACTATTCTGTAAGCAATATAGAGTTCTAGTATGTATCCGGTTAAGCACGCTATTTGAATGTACTGTAACCAGGATATAGTTTTCTTCTTTCTCGCCATACTAAAAACCTTAATAATCAATAGGTTTCCAAGTGTACGGATATTTTCTTAATAATCAGTGGATTTGGATGTACGGCTTTCCCTTTCTCTCCGGTAGATCCGGAACAATAATAGCCAGTGACCCAATTGATGATCACTGGCTATTCTATTTTCGTGCCGCAGATCCGGAAAAACGTATCTATTATTACGAGTTCTTAGGAATAACCTGTTTTAGTATATCTTCATGATAAGCGCTAACCTTGCCAAACCGGCTGTCGGAAACCTCTTTGATGGATATGTTCTTGACTCGGCTGAGTTTTGCAGCCGCCTTACCCCATTTTGCACCGCTGTGGCAATAGATGCCCTCCTTGTGACAATAACCGACAATTGTATAATAACCATCTTCTGAAGTAAGGACTTTAGCTTCAATTGCCTTGATCCTGACTGCTGCACGACGTAACTGCTCGATCAATTTCTCATCCATATCTTTAAGTCCTTGAAGATCGGTCACCAGTTGTTTGACTACCTGTGTCACTTCCCCCAACTGCTGGCCCATCAATTCTACCCGACCAGTGGTTAGTAAGGTATGAATGGTTCGGTATACCCACTCTTCAAAGGCAGGAGATAACCAGGCAGCAAATTTGAGCGCTAACCTTTCATGCAACCAGGTTCCTTGCGGCAGATTACCTCCTCTGACCACCTTAATCAACTCTGGATAATATTTGGCTAGATTCTCTGTGTTATAACTGCGGATTTTAGCGAGACGTGAATCGTCGCCTCGGCTGATTTCCAATGATTTATGCAAGATGTCAACATATTCAGCCGTTTGCTTTAGGCGAAAAAAAGCATTGATCTGTTTATTGAAGGCCTTCGCCATTTCCGTGGCATTAATCATATTATAGCCGTCACCAAAGTTAAAGGAAATGCGATGCCCTTGATATTCAAACTTTTTTAACTCTGACATAGAATAGAAAGGAGTCGGTTTGCAAAAACACAAAATACTCATAATCCTCTTCGCAGCATCTCTTTACACTTAATTTTTGCCATCTGATCAAGAGATTAGTAACAACAACAGCCAGTGACCAAACGATAGTCACTGGCTGTTTTGTTTCGCTTTTCACTCAGTGGAACAGGAAATTTCTGTGAAAAATACAAAAAGGCCCATTCAAATAGTGGGCCTAAGCTTTAATGTAGTCTTTAAAATCGTAATTACTTCACGCTAAAAATTCGGGATGACTCATGTTTACAAACTTCTTTTAAATACAAACCGAGTAATAAAGATACCTTTCCCATCGATCTCACCCCCATCGGACTCTACTCCGCTGGTTAGAAAAGCCAACTCCCAGCCAGCTTCCGCCAGCTGATTCAATTTATCAGAAATTAGCGCATCGTTAGAGGCGATATTTTGAAAATTGATACCTGTTAGCGTGAAAAAATTGAGCAATTTGGTCTCTTTGAAATGATCGATCTTTAGGTCTTTCCGCTTGACATCGCTCATATCACTCTTTTTACCATCGTTGCGGGTAGTCGTTACTGCCTCCACTTCGGTTTGATCCGTGGCTTCTAAGATGCGAGAACGGCCTATACCCGCTGGTACGATGGATTCTATTACGCTGACGATCTTGTACTCAACCTGAGCATTTAAATCAAAAGTAAAAAGACTGACCAAGAGAAATACAAAAAGAAAATTTTTCATGATAGCTATATTTTAGTTTGAAAATGGATGATAGTATATGTGAATTTTGCTTAGAAATAGAACAAGAAATGGTGGCAGCAAAAATGTAATTATAGGTTTTCCGAAGTAACCATCGTGTCTTGTTTCAATATCGATGATACAAAGATGCGGAGTGTTCAAATGAGTTTTTTGACACTTAAAGACAACCTTTTGATACTTTACGCCAGAATGGAATTTTCAGGTGTTTTTTCTTAATCGGAAAGGGCTTAGGTTAAGCCATTTTTTGGAAGCACGATTAAAAACGCCTTGGTCGGAAAAAAACGCTTAATACAGCTTCATCTAGTAATTCATCATCATTGTTGAATAGCAGATCTAAAGTATCCCATTCGAGAATAATAGACTTGAGCGGACGAAAATCTAATTGGCTGAGATAGATGTTTTGATACAATTTGAAGGGTTGATCGTACAGGTAAGCCATCAATTTCAATTGGTAATGTTCGCTGCCTCCTTCGTTATTTATGGATGCTACCCTTAATAATATAGGAGGTAGTGCTCTCTAAATGGTTTTAGGCACATGTGAACCATTTGTGATATTAAAGGAGTTACGTTCTTTCCTATTCTGTACCGCAGATCAAGAAATCTTTTCTACTCTTAAGGTTTGTTCTATTGCTGGGCAAACAGCTCCTAATTCATGTCCAATATCATGAGATACTATCATCATTCAACTTTCGCCAGAGGCTTATTTCTTGTTAAAGTCACTAAGCCCGAAAACGGTGTGCTAGTTTATTCAAAAAAAGTAATCTTTCAATGAATCAGTTTGGGTTGATATGAACAACCTTGGATCTCATAGCTAACAATGAAAAATCAGGATATGGTCTGAGAAGTCCACAGAGCGACACTTAGGTCTGCCAATTACCAATTTATCATCAAATAGCTCGAATGAAGACTATACCTTTAGGGTTTAATTAACCAGCATGTAATATTGTTCAATTACAAAAATGCAGGCTATGAGGATACTTACCGTAATTTTTTTTTGTCTAAGTACTTCATTTATTATTTATGGACAAAACTACTCCTTCAATATTTATTTTGAGGATTCTGCAGGAAATAGAGACACACTTGAATTTGGCCTTAATCCTCAAGCTTCGATTGGTATTGATGAGCAGTTTAATGAAGTGAATATCATTGGAGAGCCCTTTGAAAGTGGACTTGATGTCAGAATTATGGATAGATGGTTACAATTTATCAGAGGTGCTTCGACATCTTATCACACGAAAAAACAGGTTGTACCTCAGCAATTAGATATTCTTAATATTATAATCAAAACTGACCACTTCCCCGTAACAGCCTTATGGGATAGTCAAACTTTAGTGCCACTTGACAGTATTGGTGGCAGTATTATGACGAGTATTAATCCAGGAGGGTGGTTTGACACAGGTAGCCCTAGTGACATGCGAACAGTTCCTTTAAAACAGTTTGATTCCATCACCTTTACCTCTAATCTTGACGAAGATTATAATGAAAACTACGCATATATATTCCAAGATACGGATACTGTACCTACATACTGGTTTACTTTTGCACCAGTAGACTTTTTAGTTTCAAGTGACATCTTGCTAAATAATACAAATACTACATTCACCATTTATCCTAACCCTAGCAGTGGGGACATTTTTATAGAGGGGCAAGATATGGGCAGCATCAAGAAGATCTTATTATTCGATCATCAAGGCCTACTAATAGAGTCTACCGAATTCAATGCTTTGGATTTGGGTGGATATAGTCCCGGCATGTATTTTGTTCAGGTTATCACTAAAAATGGAAAATCCTCTGCTATCAAGGTCATTAGACAATAATGTACTCTTGTATTACAAAGCTTTGGGAGACTTGAGTAGGGATAGTCTTTAGAAAAATAGATTAATGATGTTTCCCAATCTCTCCGGTAGATGGAGAACCTAAATAGAATGCCTGCCATTTTGCACACGTCCAATGTGTATCAAATTCGAACACTAGAATGGATAGGTCAAGTAGACTACCGCTATCTCCAATAAAGATGCTGACTGTTCAATCGTTTAGAGAATATTAGATCAATGAATTGATTAAATTCACATCCCTATCACAATTAAAATGGAATGGTAAGATGAACTATTCGTTTTCATTTTTAACAATCACTTTCTTCCTCTTATCCTTATGGTATCCTGAGAATCTAATCTCCCAAAAACTAAAACACTATGATAACAAATGCTTTGTTCTAAATGACACACTCTATATAGCTGCGGCAAGCAAAAAACATCCCGATCGAATCCAATTAATTGCTGCAGGTAATCGAGGTAAATCTAGGGTGATTTTTCCACCGGAAGACATATCTTACCAAAAGTCTTTTTACGATGGATTAGCCTGGGCAATAGGGTATAAATATTTCTTTTTTGAAGATCGAACTAGAATTGGGATGCAGGCTGAACAGCTTTCTAGAGCCATCTTTTTCTTCAAGCGAAAAGATTTAAATGCTCTACATGCCCTCGACTATCCCGAACCCCCATCAACAATCCTATCCACACGTCATTTTATTTTCAATCTAATTGATTATCAAAAACGTAAAGGAGGATTATATAATTTTTCTGAGGTAGCAACGAATCAAAATGATGATGTCTTTTATTTGGTAAATACTTCAGTGGGCATCCAAATTGGAATCCATAAAGGGGACTACTGGAAAAAAGCTAACTTCAGAGACATTTACGAAAAGGAAGAACAAGATCAATGGAAAATCTTAGGTGTTATGGATTTCGAAATCCGTAGAGCTTTCCGGGCTTTTATATTGGAAGACGAAGTATACGTACTGTCCAGTGATGGCATCTTTAAAGCACCTTTAAGCGATCTTACAGCAGGACATAAAATCGTAGATCTAACAGTCAAGTCACATCACCAACCTCTATGGATTATTGATTTGGATAGAAAGACCGTTTTTATGAGGCATGTAACCGCATTACATATGCTTGAAAAGGATGAAGTAAAATTCGTTCCTTTGAGCGAAGCTCCGGCAATGGAAAAATGGGTCAATCAATTATGTCGAAAAAAATAGGACGGTCTAAATGGAGATCGTAATTGCTAGTACTACACCGATGTGACAGTAAAACTGTACATGGAATAGAAATGCTAGAATTCGAAGTGAGACTATTGGCGTAAGACCTGAAAAAATTAGTGAATTTTGCGAATAGCGAATTCCCTTTTTTGGGAATACTGGTCTCTGATACCCTTTGTTTTCAGATAGGTTTTCCCTAATCTCTCCGGTAAAAAGCAAAACACCCTTTCCCCAATAATTTCGGCAAATGAGGAAAGGGTTGTTGATATGATACGCTGTTGTTAGGTCTTTATTTTATCATTGTACCTATAAGCCCTTGGGAGGAACCTATGCTTACACGAACTTCTACTAATAGGTGCTTCTCCTGCTGAGTATTGCATCTAGTTCAAGGCCATCGGGACATCCATCAAAAGAACTTTTGCATTTGCATCTGCTTTGATAGAGATTTTATCCGTGTCCCATACCCCGAAGCCATCTCGCTTCTCTAGGGATTGACCATTGATGCTCACTTCCCCTTCCAAAACAAAGGCATACACTCCATTATCGCGATCCTTGATTTCGTAAGTGGTCTCTGTTCCTTTTTCTAATTCTCCCATATGGAACCAAGCATTTTGATGAATCCAAACGCCCTCGTCATCTGCATTGGGAGATAAAATTTGCTTGAACTGGTTCTTGAGTTGCCCCTGATCCATGGTGATCTGATCGTATCTAGGCACTACATTTTTCTTGTTGGGGAATACCCAAATCTGTAAGAATCGGACGGCCTCATCAGCTTGCTTGTTGTATTCGATATGATACACCCCTGTACCGGCACTCATCGCTTGCACATCTCCAGATTTGATCACGGCGGTGTTACCCATGCTATCTTTGTGCTCTAAATCTCCTTCCAAAGGGATGGAGATAATTTCCATATTATCGTGTGGGTGGGTGCCAAATCCTCTTCCGCCTGCAACTACATCATCATTTAAGACCCGCAGTACACCAAAGTGCATTCGGTCAGGATTGTAGTAGTTAGCGAAGCTAAAAGAGTGGTGGCTATCTAACCAGCCATGATTGGCGTGGCCTCTGGTCTTGGCTTTATGCAATACAGTTTTCATCGTTCTGATCTCCTTATTTGGTATATGATTAAATCCGACTTGATCCATTAATTTGTCATATGTTGATGTGGTTTCTTCGGCTGTTGCTTCAGCCTTTAGTTGCGAACTCCCGGCAGCTAATCCGGCGGCTCCTAGTAAGCTCTTTTTGAGGAAGTTCTTTCTGTTCATCATTGACAATTTTAGTGGTTAACAAATCCTTTTAATTACACTACAAATTTGCTCTAAAATTTGCTTCGAGAAAATATAAAAAAGACCGAAGGCTATGTAAAAATGGCGGATTGAACGGGCGAAAGTGCTCAATTAAGGCATCGGAGCCGTAAAAATGGCGGATTGTACATAGGAAGTTGAGTACTCGCAGAAGAAAGTTTAGTGCCTTGCCTGGCGGTATTGTGAAGGCGATTCTCCAGCCTGTTTCTTGAAAAAACTACTGAAATGCAGAGGCTCCTCGTACCCCAAACGGTAGGCTATTTCTTTGATGGTGAGATTGGTGTGAAAGAGCAACCTTTTGGCCTCTAGTACGAGGCGGTCCTGGATGATTTCTTTGGCGGTTTTCCCGGTCAGGGATTTGAGGGTGTGACTGAGGTGCTTAGGAGTGATGTGTAAGGTAGGGGCATACTGCGCAACCTTGTGCCACTTGGCGAAATTTTGATTGACTAGGTCTTTGAAATCTCGTAGCATACAGACGCCATTATTTTCTTCGTCCAATTGGGTGGTATCCAGGAGGCAGCTATTGTTGCAGTAGATTAGGAAGAGCTGCAATAGGGCGCCCAATGCTCGGCTTCGATAATGTAAATCAAGCGGGAGACATTCCTCCATTTCCACCAAAATACGGGACAATCGTGCGAAGGTAGTTTCATCGATGAGCAAGGGGGGTGACTCTCCAAACTGCCGAAAGAGGTTGATGTTGCTGATGAAACGCTCGGGGATATTATTTTCTATCAAGAAATCCTGAGAAAAGGTGAAGACAGATCCCTTGGGTCTAGCGGAAGTAACCACTTGATGTACTTGCCCCGGGCTGACAAAATGCACTTGCAAAGGAGAAAAGTCGTAGGATTTGTAGTCGATCAGATGCTGCCCTTTTGCCTCTTCTACAATAATAACGGTGTAGTAGTCATGCCGGTGAGGGACATCCACTTTACCTTGAGCTTGATCGTAGATCAACTCCATGCGTTGCAGCTTGAAGTCTACCTGATGCTTTCGCTGTTTCAGTTGTGTATTAGAAGTAGGTGCTTCGATGATAATTCGTTTTGAAAGTGTATGCTCCTATGAGCTACTTAGTTATTTTTGAAACACTGGGACTTAAACATTGTTTTGGACTGTATACAATTGCAGGGGCTTCGCTTTCCCTCTTAGTTCCACTTCACCGACAGAGTTAAAATGGAATTCGCTTTTCCCTTCCTTCTGCAAAGCTTCAAATAGCTGATTGGAGATCAGAATGTCAACGCCAAAATGGTTGCACTTGGATTGTATGCGGGCGGTGGTATTAAGCACATCTCCGGAAAAAGCAATGTCTCTTTTGACCAAGCCAATTTCTCCTACAATTACACTTCCATAATGAAGGCCCACCTTAAAGGAGGGAACCACGCCAAAGCTTTCCTGATAAGTACTGGCTAGCGATTCGATCTGCGCTTTCGCATCAAAAAAAGACCGCAGGCAACGCTGCCCACCTAAACCTGAGTCTAGCTTCCAACTGACTACGATTTCGTCTCCCACATATTGGTAAATCTCTCCTTGATTGTCCAGTAGCGGTGGGGTGACATCCTGGAAGAAGCGTCGGATGAAAGTGAAATATTGAAGCTCACCAAGTTCTTCTGCAATGGTTGTGGAGGATCGCAGGTCTAAAAACATAAATACTCGATCCACCCTTGTGGGCTTAAAATACTTTCCCAACAAGAAAGCCTGAAAATTACCTGGACCATATTTGTCGTTGATTTGCAGGACCAGCGTGGTAATAAGTACTATGGTTAGCCAAAATATATAGTTCTTAAGATTCTCTGTGCTAAACATATGCTCAGTCGCATACTTCCATGATTCTTGGCTCCCAAAGCCGTAAGTCAGGCCATTGTACATAAGGGATCCTGCTACACCTAATAGAAGATAGAAGCTAGAAAAACTGAGAAATATTAACCAGAGTGTCTTGCCATAGGGCAAAGTTCGCAACCATACATTAGCCTTGGGGAAGAAGAAGTAACCCATGAAGAAACCGGCGATCAGAGCCGCCAGTAAACTGGTAGAGAGCAATACCCAAAAATTGATCTTTTCTGCTGGGACCTCGTAGCTAGAAAGGATAGCAGCTTCATAAATCGACTGAATCGTCGCGATGATGAGCCACATGAGCATAATGCTAATAGTGGTCCTTGTTTTATTCATATGTAGTGGATCGTTTCTTGGTTTTCAAGATACCAATTCTAAATCGTTCGATGTTACGCTACTTAGTCAAGCAGTTGAAAAATCACCCACGGGCTATCCGCTAAGAAAGTATTGCGAGGCGAATCATCGGGGCCAAAGCTGGTTTGAGCGGGTACTGCTAGAAGTATACCAACAAAGAAGAGGAGTGGGAGCAATTTTATAGTAGCAGTTGAATATTTAATAGATCTACTATACACGCTAAGCCGCCGAGACCCTTACTTCTTTTTCTGCCTTTTTGAGGCATACGGTATTGTTTCATCAAGGAGAATCGCTTCTTGCCAGACTTCAAGCAGCATGGGATCGTGGATCTGCTCCAATTGCTCAATTAGCATAGACATGACTTGTTTCCTTCCCTTATCGTCTAGAAGTCCTTGGTCATTGGATAACTCGTTGCCGCGGGTGAAGGCAAGTTCCACGCCCCCTTCTTTAGGTGCGTTCAGGTAACAGACCCAACTTCGATTGTAGTAGAAGGGAATCTTGTACCTTAATTTGGCTTCTAGATTTAGCTCCTCCGTCAACAAGTGATGAAGCTGTTGTAGAATTTCTCTTTGTTTGCCTTCGTAGCGGTAGATATAGTCTTCTATAGATGGCATCTTGGACGGCTTGGGTAAAAGGATTAACGTATTGACATTTATGGGTTTAGGCGGGGATTATAGATGATCGGGCTTGGTCTAGTTTTGCCCCATCTCAACCATTTAAAAGCCTTTTGCGGTAGCATAAAAGCAACGTTAGCAGAGAGGTAACTTCCTCCGAAGCGGATATCACTATTTTGAGTCTTCCCACCGGCATCCGTGTAGCTAATGCGCCCCGTGGCGGTTCGTAGCAAGGCCAGGTTGATAGCTAGCTCAAAAAAGGATCTGTTTCCATTTTTGCGATTATGAACCAATCCAAGGCCGTAGCTGGCCAGCACTTGCACTGGCCGTTGTTGAAGGTCCTCCATAACGCTTTCTCCATTTTGAAACCGCTCCCTATTAACTTGTCGATTCGTACTGAAACCTATTTTGAATCCTCCTCTAACAAAAGTGGTCAACCCGCGACGAAGCATCTTTCGGGGCAGGAAGATGTTGCGAGTATCATACAGACAAAATAACAAGGGAAGTTCGAGGTAAAGTCCTTCTGTGGTAGCATCTAGTGCGCCCAACTGATAGTTATAGCCATTAAAGACCATTTGTAATCCGTAGTCTACCGTCAGTACTCCTCGCCGAACACCCGCCAAAATATCTATCTTAATGTTTTCTTTTAATACCGTTCGGCCCAGTATTCCTGCCGAATAGCGGAGCAGCCATTGCCCCTGAAATTCCGCATTGCTACTTTGACTGGGGAGGGACAGGTGGTTTCCTAATTGTAGGCCAATAGTGGTGTTGCCAGTCTGCCCTGACAAAGTGTAACTGGCCAAAACAAAAGAAAGAAATAGGTATATTCGGTGCATACTAAGGAGTTCTATAACAGCAAAATAGCAAAAAGAGATTGAATAGTAAAGGGAAAATAAGCACACCTTACCGAGTATCCTTTTACTCGATTTTTCGTAAAAACTAACAATCTAACTATTGCCCAAACTTCGGCTCCATTCATTTTGAGTAATATTGATGATAAATTTACGGCGTACTTCGTTAGCAAGGATTATAACGATCATATCAG
The DNA here is from genome assembly GCA_019634045.1 of Saprospiraceae bacterium. Taxonomy (GTDB): domain Bacteria; phylum Bacteroidota; class Bacteroidia; order Chitinophagales; family Saprospiraceae; genus DT-111. The sequence goes on along the minus strand of JAHQWA010000385.1, from coordinate 15,855 downwards.
ATGACTCATTTATGCTCTAGAGTATTTGTTTCACTATGCCTTCTAATTGTATGGAAAGGCACTGTATTCTGTCAAGTCGATCATAACATTAGATTTACCAGTATTACCAATACGGATGGACTCCCCAATAACTCCATTAATACAATTGCTACTGATGATTTAGGGTTCGTGTGGATCGGTACAAATGATGGCTTGTGTCGGTACGAAGGGCCCAATTCAATAAGAACCTATAGAGCCAATGATCCCCCAATAGAGGGCGGGCTTCAATCTAGTAATGTCAGGGCTCTATTATTGGATAGTAAAAACAACCTTTGGATCGGTACACGCTTAGGGGGATTAACTAGGTTTCACCAAGCGAGCGGCAGCTGGAAAACCTTTCGCAATGATGTAGAAGACCCGACCAGCTTAAGTAATGATGAGGTTTTAACCATTACAGAAGATAGCAAAGGCCGGATTTGGGTGGGAACAGAGGATGGTTTGAATGTTTATGATGAAAATGCAGACTCATTTTTCTCTTTTAAGGTGGATAGTGACAAGCCTGGTACGCTATTGGGGAAGGCGGTATTAGCCATTTTTGAAGATGACAAAGGATGGATTTGGGTAGGTACTTGGGACGGAGGTTTGAGTTTATTACGGCTACCGCAAAATGGAAATATTAAAGAAGGCCAATTTCAAGTTTTTTTCCCAAACAAGAAAAAACCAGCCAGCCGCGTATGGGAGATTTACCAGGACAAGCAGAACCGTTATTGGTTAGGGACCGCTGGTGCTGGACTATTCTTAATGCACCTTCCTTTGGAATGTCATAATAAAATAGACGGATTGGATTGGAAGCCTACGTTTTACAATTATGCCAATAATGGAACAGACGATAGCATCACCAATGATGACATCAAAAAAATATTACAGGACAGGAACGGCAATTTATGGGTAGCCACGGTTAACGGATTGAATTGTATCCTAGCTCAGGATATAAAGGAACTGCCTAGAGCAGAAAGTACGCCAAATAGATACCAGCTTAAGTTTTGTCAGCGCTTTCATGAACCTAGCAATCTAAGCTCACTAATTAATAGTAACGTCAGAACTCTTTTCGAAGATAGCCAGGGAATAATTTGGGCTGGAACCTATGGCGGAATCAGTCAATACAATTGGGCTACTAACCAATTTGATGTGCACGAATGGGCGACTAATGTCACTAAACATCCCCTCTCTCAAAATCTTTATATTGATCCAGATGGCGTGGTATGGTTTGGAAATGGGGAGAGAGGGATCCTGAAATGCGACATTGAAAGGGATGAAAAAATTGAAGTAGTCAATATTGGGTTGACAAATAACTTTATCTCTTCCCTGTATAGTCCAGATGATAAGCAACTGTACATCGGCCATCGCAGCGGAGTGAGTAGTTTAGAAATGAAGACCGGTAAGGTAAAACATTATCCCATTTTCGAAGCTGCACAACATCAACGTCATCACCTGCCCATCCGATCCCTCTACCGGGACAGTCAAGACCAAATTTGGGTGGGAACAGAACACGGACTCTTTGTTATAGATGAGCGTACGGGTTTGTCTAAGCTATTTACCACAGATATAGATAATCCCAAATCAATAAGTGATAATACGGTTAATCAAATTTATGAAGACAGCCGCGGAGACTTCTGGCTAGCGACCTTTCAAGGGCTCAATAAGGTCGTGCAACTACAAGCCGGTCAATTTGAATTTGAACACTTTAAGTTTGATGCCAGCAATCCTGACCATAGTATCCCATCCAACCGGATATTTTCCATCGCAGAGGTGGATGGCATTCTATATGTAGCTACTGGCAGTGGTTTGTCTGGATATGATCTAGAAAAAAAGGCTTTTATCAACTATAGTCAAAAGGATAATAAATATAGTTTTTTGAGTATCGTGAAAACGAGCGATGGTAATATCTGGGGAAGCACTACCGAGGGGATTGTCCAGTATAATACGCGCTCAAATACTTTTAATAGATATGATAAAAGAGATGGGCTAGGAGATATAGCATTCCTTCTACGGTCAAGCTTTATTGATAAGGATGGATGGCTATATTTTGGAAGCCGGAGCGGGGTCACAAGATTTGATCCAGCACATATTGTCAAGAATGAAGTTCCTCCTCCTGTGTATGTTACGGATATTCGAAAGATGAGCCCAAAGGGAGAAGTTCTTAGCAATGCTACCTATGCGAACGAAATCGTTTTGGAACACAATGAGTACTACCTTGCGATTGATTATGCTGCTATCAATTATAATCGTTCGGAGAAAAACCAATATGCTTTTATGCTGGAAGGCTTGGATGATAAGTGGAACTACCTGAGCAAAAAATCACCGGCCATTTATACCAATCTCAAGCATGGCTCCTACTATTTTAAGGTGAAAGCAGCCAACAATGATGGGGTATGGAATGAGGTGGAGACTAGGCTGAAAATCGTCAAAAAGCCAGCCTTTTGGGAAACCTGGTGGTTTAGAATCGGGTGCCTACTTGTGCTTGCTTTAATAGTGATACTAGGCGTCAAATACTACACCAGAAATATAAAAGAGCGGAATAGAATTCTCCAGAAATACAATGAAGATCTCAATAAAGAGATTGCGCAAAGAAAGCTTGTAGAGGCAGCATTGCAAAAGCAAAAGCTAGTTTTAAAGGAGTCGAATGCCAACTTAGAACGCTCCAATAAGGACCTAGAACGTTCCAACAAAGACTTAGAAGAGTTTGCTTATATCGCTTCTCACGACCTGCAAGAACCCTTGCGAGTAGTTGGTAATTTTGTAGGGCTTTTAAAGCATCGCTATAGTAAGCATTTTGATGAAGATGCCTTTCAGTACATAGATTTTGTGGTCAAAGGCGTTTCTCGGATGTCAGAACAAATCAAGAGTATCCTGACCTTTTCTAGGGTTAGTCAACATGAAATTGAATTTCAACTCACTAAGCTGAACGATGTAGTTGCTCACAATTTACATGACCTTTCCCAAAAGATTGAAGAAAAAAAGGTTCACTTCAACCTTGATGAACTGCCGGAAATCTATTGTGATAGAAATCTAATTAAGATGGTTTTTCACAACTTGATTAGCAACGCTATTAAGTTTAATGAAAGTGAAGATCCAATAATCACCATTACGCACGATCCAAATTCACAAGAAGACTGTTGGCAGTTTTCGGTGAAAGACAATGGGATTGGAATTCATGAAGATTACCAAATCAAAATTTTTGAGATATTTAAAAGGCTGCACAGTAGAAAGGATTATGAAGGTACTGGCATAGGCTTAGCGCTTTGCCAAAAAATAATTTATCGACATGGAGGTGAGATCTGGCTAGAATCTAAAGAAGGGGAAGGAACTACCTTTCATTTTACCATTGCCAGAGTACAACCTACTACTAAAAATAAAAAACGGTCGAAAGCTACCAATGAAGGATAGGGTATCAATTGTGGTACACAAGGCTGCAAAAGTTTTCTGAAGCAATAACACAGTTTTGGCCCTTATTTTAACTCTTTTTTGATCATTTCAATCTCCTCATCCCACATCCCGCCGCCAAAGCGTTCCTTGGCTTGCTCATTCGCTTCCACCAAAAAATCTAGGGCCTTCTGCAAATCCTGTTCCACGCCCAGGCCTTTGTAGTAGTAGAAACTTAAATCAGCCTTTGCATTGAGGTTCCCCAATGCTGCACTCTGTCTGGCCAACTGTATACCTTTCTCCAGGTCCTTGAATGCCCCTTCATCTCGCATATAGAGTCGGGATAGCTTCAGTGCCCCCCGCCCCGCATACCCCCTATGGCTAAGCAGTGTCTCTAAGGCTTGGACAGCGCGCGCCTTTAGATCTGGACGATAATCCAGAATAAAATCCGCTAGTTCATAATTATCTTCTACCTGCCCCCAACGAATGGCTTTTTCTCGCCATAGGATAACGCTATCCGCCTCTACCTCGTCCTGGAATTCGTAATGAGCAGCAATGGCTGCGGCCGCTGCCGGGTGAGCTTGCTCTGCTAAGCCACGATAGATAGCAAGTGCTTTCTCTTGCCGCTCTTTCATAAAGAAGTCTTCATAGTCGCTATCGGCTAGGGACAGGGCATAGAGGTATTGACAATCCAAACAATCTTCGATCTCACTGAGATGCTGATTTTCGAAGCCAACGCTATCTAAACCGTTAAGTAGGTCGGTGGAAAGGTAGTGCGGTTGCGTATACTGAATGGAATAAAGGTGAAAGTACCAGCCGTATTGCTCATCCCATAAGAAGACCCTGGAAGACCATTGCCCCTGAAGCCGCTGGTAGATCAGCAATTGATCCAAACCAATGTCTCCAAAAACCAACTGATCTTTGGTCAGAATTCCTGCATTTCGCATCGAGTCTGTAACGCTTTGTATTTTTTGGGGCGTCCAAAGGTAATGTGGATTGATTCCTCCTGGAGCAGTAGCTTGAGCGGCGATTCCTTTTACTGGGTCACTAGGTCCTTGGTAGGCCAGGATAAAGGTCTTGTAGTCCGCCGGAAGAGGGCCGCCATAACGATCTTCCAAATAGGTTAGGTCAGCTAAAGACATACCCGCCTGCCCCAAAGCAGGCAATTTCATGGCTAGCAGAATCAGGAGAAATCCCCAGCTGTAATGGCACTTCATAGTAGGAGTCTAAATGAATAAGACTAAAAATAGGACACTTTCTATAAAAACGATAAAAAGGGGCTGGCTCGTATGCCGCCATCTATTCAGAGTGGAGTACTACGTACATGATAGCCTTTTGAGTTAGATCAACTCCTTCACCTTATTCTCCTTCACGAGGTCCTGAGGCGCATAATCGGGGTAGGGGATGGGTAGATACTCAATGAAGCTCGTCTGGGAGCGCAGGTATTTCACAATCTCAATGTCATTCCCTTCCGTTGCTTTGAAGAAAACCGTCTCCAATTGATTGAAGTCATCTAAGGAGCTGAAATTCCCGACGCGATGGAGCAGCATTTTTCTAGCAATGGGAAGGTTGGAATTCGACATGGAAATCGAAATGCCTTTCAACATCTCCATGGTTTCGGCATACAAAGGAGGGAGGTGAAAATGCGCCATGAAATTATCGATGGATAGGGTATTCTTCTCGGCGATCTGGATCGTAAAAAGGTGGTTGTTCGACATATAACCAAAGCCTTCATAACAAGCCGGACTTTTCTTATTACCCTTCCGAACCCGGTAGGTTCTATGTCGGGCATCGTAGTAAATCAGAAAGGGTTCTCGTTTTACCCGGTAGCCAAAGGAGGAAATATAGTAGCAGTGGTATACCCCTTCCAACAGCCTAAGAATCTCTCCCGGAGAGTTATTAACCAGATTATCAATGTAGTTTAAGGGCTTTCGCTCCGCTACATCAAAGAGCTGCATTTTGAGGGTTTCCAATTGCTGAATGTAATCTTGAATCCGCCGCCGCGTCTTCAATTCCGATACATTGTTGACCTGATCAAAAATGATCTTGATATCCTCTTCAGTTAGCTGGCCTTTTTGGTTTTGCTTCACTAATTCATTCAGCACATTATTCATCAAGGCAGAAAAGGCAGAGGGGTACATATCGAGGGAGTGGGCGATTTCTTTGTTCTTGATGCCGGCCTCTTTCAAAAAACGGGTCAGCTCTAGCATGCGAATGGCTTGACTAATAAACGAAGGTGTTACAGACATAGATATAGGTGATTTTTGGCGTTCCAAAACAGTAAATAAACCAGCTCCAAAAGCGATTGCCAAACGATGCACTAAAGGTCCTGCTCAGGTATTAATTAATATGAATAATGGGATTAATTAATTATTAAGAGACACTTAACCTCTGCAAAACTTTCTCCCAATATCCCGCTACTACTTTTGCCTCCAGATCCAGAACACATCAACTCTAATCCCCAAAACAGTTCACGCTATATTCTTCAACAGCTCAATTCTAATCGGCATTAAGCTTCTGGACTTAATGTATCATTCATTAATCTAAAACTTGCTTAGTTATGAACGTTAACCTTCGAAAAGGAAGAAAGGTACCCTACCTAAAAGGGATACTTATGCTTTTAACCTTGTGCTTCATTAGCTCCCAAGCTTGGTCGCAGCTTACTGTGACAGGAAAGGTGACCGATGCTGGCACTTCCGAACCTCTAATTGGTGTCAATATCATGGTCAAAGGTACTTCTCAAGGAACCGTGACAGATATTGATGGTGCTTACAAGATTGAATTGAGCGAAGGCACAGAAACCTTGGTTTTTTCCTTCATTGGTTATGCCAACCAAGAGATTGCCGTAAATGGTCAATCTGCCTTAGATATCGCTCTATCTGAAGGTTTGGCTTTGTCTGAAGCTGTCGTTACCGCTTTGGGGATCAAGCGGGATGAAAAATCCCTAGGGTATGCAGTTCAGAAATTGAATGGAGATGAATTCACAGAAGCTAAGGAAGCCAACTTTGTGAACGCACTTTCTGGTAAAGTAGCAGGAGTAAATATTACGAATGGTGGTTCTGGTGTTGGTTCTTCTGCTCGAATTGTTATCCGTGGGGAGTCTTCCTTGGCGGGGAACAATCAACCGCTCTTCGTAGTGAATGGTATTCCTATTAACAATACCATCGGAGGAAATGGCCGAGCCGAAGGTAACTTGGAAACTGATTACGGAAACGGGGCTGCTGAAATCAATGCCGACGATATCGAAACGATCTCGGTACTGAAAGGTGCCAATGCAACCGCATTGTATGGTTCTCGGGCTGCGAATGGTGTGATCTTAATCACGACTAAATCGGGTGCAAGTACCAATGGGATTGGTGTAAGCATCAACTCTTCTACCACCTTCGAAAATCCATTACGGATTCCCGAATATCAAAACCGTTACGGACAGGGTTCAAACTTCCAATTTGAGTTTGTAAATGGTTCTGGCGCAGGTACTGCGGATGGAGTCGACGAAAGCTGGGGCCCTGCCTTCAATGGCCAGTCTATCCCTCAACACGATAGCCCCACTTCTTCTGGTCTTCGCGCCGGGGACTTCGCCGTTCGTCCCTTGAATACCAACGGAACCTTCGCCGACCAAATCACGGCGACACCTTGGAATTCCGCTCCAACAAATATTGAAGACTTCTTCGAGACGGGGGTTACTACTTCGAATAACATTGCTTTATTTGGCGGAGATGCCGAGCGCAACTTCCGACTGTCGTACACCAATCTATATTCTGAGGGTATTCTTCCCAATACAGATTTGCAGAGAAATACGTTGAACTTCGATGCCAATCAGTCTTTCCTCGACAACCGATTGAGATTGAATGCGAATTTGAATTACGTTAATTCTGCCTCTGACAACCGTCCTAATAACTCCTATGGTACAGAGAACGTGATGTATTTGTGGGTGTGGTTCGGCCGTCATATCGATATGAACTCCTTGCGCAATTACTGGCAGCCAGGTTTGGAAGGAGTACAACAGTTTAACTATAACTACAACTGGCATGATAATCCTTATTTCACCATGTTCGAAAACACGAATGGGTTTGATAAGGACCGCCTATTTGGTAATGTTAATTTGACGTTCGACCTCACGCCTAAGTTGAACTTAATGGTGCGTTATGGCCTGGATCTCTTCAATGATCTCCGCGTGGGAAGAAGAGCTTTCAGCACGCAACGCTTCCCACAGGGACAGTACCGTGAAGACCGGGTATTCTTCGAAGAGCGCAACGCTGACTTCTTATTGTCTTACAAGGATCGATTCGCCAATAATATCAACTTTTCCTTGAATGTCGGTGCCAACCAGATGAATCAGGTGAATCGCTTCAACCGTACTGCTGCCAATGAATTGGCGATTCCTGATGTATACTCTTTCAATAATTCTGCTATTCCATTATCCAATAGCCAGTTCAACTCAGAGCGTCGGATCAATAGTGTATATGCAGCTGCTCAAATTGGCTTCGGAAGTGCCATATACTTGGATCTTGCCGGTAGAAATGATTGGTCTTCTACGCTTCCTAATGGTAACAATTCTTACTTCTATCCATCCGCTTCTGCTTCCTTCATCTTATCAGAGATGATCGACATGCCCGCCTCTACCTTCTTGAAGTTGCGTGCGGGATGGGGTGAGGTAGGTAACGATACGGACCCATACTCCTTGAATAGCTTTGTAGAGTTCTTGACAAATCCATATGGTGGGCAATTGTTAGCAACGGAAAGCAATGTATTGCCGAACTCAGATCTAAAGCCGGAAAGAGCTTCCACTTTTGAAGTGGGTGCAGATCTTCGCTTGTTCAACGGGCGTGTCAATTTTGATGTAACTTACTATAATACAGAAACTAAGAATCAGATACTGGAGATTCCTGTTTCACAAACAACGGGTTATGCCCGCCAATTTATCAATGCAGGTAGTATTCGCAGCCAAGGGGTAGAGGCATTATTGAGCCTTACTCCCGTGAAGCAACGCGACTTCTCCTGGGATGTGAACATCAACTTTACTTTGAACCGTTCTAAGGTATTGAGCTTGGCGGAAGGATTGGAAACTTATCAAATAGGCTCCAATTATCTACAGTCGATTGCCAAAGTTGGCGAAAGAATGGGAGATGTCTACGGTACGGGTTTCGCTTTGGTAGATACAGATACGGGTGAAAGAGTAACGGTGGATGATGTAGAGGATATCAAAGACTCTTATGCCAACCTATATGGTTCCAATGGTTTGCCGGTAAGAGATCCAAATTTACGCCGCTTGGGTAACTACAACCCCGACTGGCTGGCGGGTATTTACAATACCTTAAGTTACAAAGGATTTCGCCTAGGTTTCTTGTTCGACGGTAGAGTAGGAGGGGTAGTAATGTCTCGTACTTTATTGATCGGAGGCACGTCTGGTATGATGGCTGAAACGGCCCAATTTGACCGGGAAGCTACGACCTACATCGGTGGTGTGACAAGAGTAGACGGAGTATCTGAGTTGGATAGAAATGGTGTGAAAGAGGTGCTTAGCTCCGAGGGAGTTGTTTCCTATGTACCAAATGACATCGCTATTTCTGCTCGGGACTTCTACTGGTCGCACTTCAATCGTGGTAATGAGCAGGTGGGTATGTATGATGCTTCTTTCTTGAAATTACGTGAAGTTCGCTTGGGGTATACCTTCCCCAAGGCCTTGACTTCTAAAATTGGTGCGCAGAAAATTGCCATCTCTCTGATCGGAAGAAACTTACTATTGTGGACAGAAAACCCGCACTTCGATCCTGAAGTATTCTCTTTCAATGCTAATACGATTGTACCTGGTGTAGAAGATATGGCCACGCCTTCTGCTAGAAGCTACGGAGTGAACTTAAACGTGACCTTCTAAGAAAGTTCATTAATTCAATCTATCGCTGTTTCAGACTTCCGAAGTCTGAAACAGCGATAGCAAAATTTAGATCATGAAGTCATTACATATAAAAGCACTTTTTATCCTTTTGGGGATCCTTTTAATGCAAGCCTGTACGGAGGGCTTCGAGGAACTTAATACCAACCCAAATCAGCCCACGGTTGATAAAGCCAATCCTGATTTGATCCTTCCTAAAGTGATTTATGAATTAGGGGATGAATTGACCTCCGACCTAGCTTGGGGTTTCGGAAACATCGTTTCTCAGTCTGTCGCTACCAACAACTTCACCGGCAACGATATCTACAATTGGGGCACGTACAGTGGAACTTGGAATTTGTTCTATCGTAATGCGCGTGATGCGCAGAACTTGATCATTATCGCCGAGGAGCGAGCTAATGATAACCTGAAAGCAGTTGCTCTAGTATTGAAAGCGTATATTTTCACATATTTGACTGAAATGTGGGGGGAAGTTCCTTATTCACAGGCACTTAATGGAAAAGGTGTGGATGGTGATGCGGTATTTGAGCCAACGTATGATGAACAACAAACGATCTATACTGGCGTTTTGGCGGACTATGAAGAGGCAAATAATTTGTTTGGAACGGTCGGTTCTATTGGCGGTGATGTGCTCTTTGGCGGAGACGTTGCGAAGTGGAAGAGGTTTTGTAATTCCTTGCGGATTCGAACCATTATGAGGTTGGAGAAAAGATGGGGAGAAATGGGCTTAAGTGGTAGTAATATTCAGCAGATTTTGGATGCTGAAGATTTGATGGAATCCAATGGGGATAATGCCGTTCTACCTTACCTAGCTACTTCACCGAATCAGTGGCCTCTACAAACTTCACGCGTCGGTTCTTTTGATGAGAAAAGAATGAGTCAACGTATTGAGGCCGTACTTAAAGGAACCAACGACCCACGTCTGACTGTACTATTTCGTCAGATCGACAACCAGGATAGTGTCGGTGTGTATCGTGGCGTACCGAATGGTTTATCGGAGGATAATGCCATTAATTTCAATGGCGGTCCTAAGAACCAATCTCGTCTAGGCAATCGCTTCAGAGATACGGATGATCCAGCAAACGTGGATGTGGATATGACCTTCATGCAGTACAATGAGCTGATGTTTTTGCTGGCAGAGGCTGCTGAAAAAGGCTACATCACAGGAGATGCTGAAACGTTTTATCAGAATGGTATCAATGCTACGATGGAATATTATGGGGTCACACCTGATGCTTCTTATTTCGATGAAGAAGGAGTGAACTACAAAACAGGAATGACCCAGGAAGAACGCCTGGAATTGATCGGTACGCAAAAGTGGCTAGGACTTTTCATGGTAGGCTTGGAAGCTTGGTTTGACTATAGAAGAACGGGTATACCTGCCTTAACACCCGGTCCAGATGCACTTTTCGATCAGGTACCTGTCCGAATTCAGTACCCGGACGATGAGAAAGTTCTAAACGAAAGTAATTACAATACCGCTGTAAGCCGGCAGGGACCAGATGAAATCTTAACAAAACCTTGGTTACTGCAATAAATGAAGAATGAGTAAGCTATGTTTCACCTAGCGTAGCCGAATAGGGAGAGAGGAAGATTAGCTTTAATTCTAATTTCCTCTTTCCCATTTTGTATACTTACGTTGAAACCGGAGAATCTATCGTCGCACTACGTAAGACAAAGCCTATTTTAAAGCCAAACAGGCTTATCAACTTTAAAAAAAGATTTGGTTATGATCAACTTGTATCGCTTTCCCATCCTCATCGCTGTTTTGTTCAGCAGTCAATTGCTGTTGGCGCAACAAGTGGAAAATGTAGTGTTGGTTACCTTCGATGGACTGCGTTGGCAAGAGTTGTTTGGCGGAGCGGTCGATAGTATGATGAATAATCCCGATTTAACCAAAGACAAAGAACAAGTCATGGCCGCTTTCCAGGCAAAAGATCCAAAGGAAGCAAGGAAGAAATTGATGCCATGGATGTGGTCTACGGTGGTGGCGGAAGGCCAGTTGTATGGAAATCGTTGGCTGGGCAATCAGGTGAATTGTACCAATCGCTTTTGGTTCTCCTACCCGGGCTACAACGAAATATTGACTGGGTTCAGTGACCCTGAAATCGATAGCAATGCCAAGAAATACAACCAAAATAAAACGGTGTTAGAATGGTTTGCAGAGAAGCCTGAATTTTCCGGAAAGGTGGCTGCCTTTGGTTCTTGGGATGTTTTTCCATACATCATTAATGACGAGCGAAGCGGCATTCCAGTTAATGCCGGATTTCAGAAGGCAGAAGACGAATACCTAACCTATAAAGAGCAGTTCTTAAATGATCTCCAGGATCAGATCCCTAGCCCTTGGGCTACCGTCCGCCTAGATGCCTTTACCCATAATTACATGATAGAGCACATGAAAAAACATCATCCGAGGATCGTTTATATCTCTTACGGAGAGACGGATGATTTCGCACATGATGGTCGCTATGATCACTATCTAAAATCAGCGCATCAAACGGATAAGTGGTTAGCCGATCTTTGGGCTTATTTGCAGAATGACCCCTTCTACAAGGGTAAAACCAGCCTATTAATCACAACGGATCATGGAAGAGGCCACTCTCCCATGGAGCAATGGAAAAGTCATGGGACGATCTATCGGGGATCAGATCAAATATGGATAGCAGCCCTTGGTCCGAATATCCCAGCTCTTGGCGAGGTGGCCAAAGAACAGCAGCTCTTTCAGTTTCAAATAGCCAAAACAATGGCCAAACTATTGGGTTATGACTACGAGAATGAAAAGGAAGAAGTAGGCCCAGTGATTAATTCTATCCTAAAATGATCTTTTGATGAATGAGTTTGATATCATCGTTATTGGGGGAGGTATCTTAGGTATTGCCCATGCTTACCACTGTTTGCAGGCAGGATTGAAGGTGGCCTTGATTGAGCGTGATGCCTATCCTAATGGAGCTACGGTACGCAACTTTGGACAGGTGGTACCCTCGGGCATGGATCTCAAATGGCAGCAATACGGCCGGGAGAGCTTAACGGTTTATAAAGAGATTCAATCCAAGGCGGATATCTCGGTGAAGCAAGAGGGGAGTATATACCTGGCTAGTAATTCCGAAGAGGCACAACTCTTGGAAGAACTCGCCTCCATCAATCAAGAAAATAACTATCGCTCCGAATTGTGGACGAAGGAACAATGCTTGGATCATTATCCTGGCCTTCGACAAACCTATGTCAAGGCAGGTTTATTCTTTCCCGAAGAAATAAAACTTGACCCTAGAGTAGCCGCTCGACGTATCATTGAGTACTGTGTGGCTGAATTGGGGTTGAATTATTTTTCCCGCAGAACCATCATCGATATAGCGTCGCTGCCGGGGCAACAACTGCTCACCGATAATCTCGGACGCACCTATCGCTGCAAAAAGACCTTTCTCTGCGGCGGGACAGAGTTTCAGTTACTCTTTCCTGACATTTTTAACCAGAGCGACCTCGTGCGAGTCAAGCTGCAGATGATGGAAACCGTCCCACAGAAGAAGCAAATAATTCCTGGTTCAGTGCTTAGCGGTTGGACCATTCGGAGATATGAGAGTTTTCATGAATGCCCTTCCTTTTCCGCTATTAAAGCACAGGAAGATGCGGATGCATATCATCTCAAGTTGGGCATTCATATCCTTTTCAAACAATCACCAGATGGAGGCGTGATCATTGGTGATTCGCACGAATATGCCTCCGTAAAAGAAGGGGAACCGTTTTCTCTTGGGACAGATAATGAGATCAATTGCTTTATCTTGTCCCAAGCTCAACGCATTTTCCAATTGGAAGATTGGCAGATCTCTCGTACGTGGGTTGGAGAATACAGCCAATGCCAGGAGCAAGATATTTTCAATGAGACGATAGAACAAGATATTCATATAGTAACTGGAATTGGCGGGAAAGGCATGACGGGGGCATTGGGATATGCGAAGGAAAATGTTCACAACCTACTTTCTTTAAATCTTGAAACTATCTAATTATGATAAAGCTGGTGATTTTTGATATGGCGGGTACCTCGATCAATGAGGATAATCTTGTTTACAAAACCATCCAACGTATGATGACGCTGCATGGGGTCGAAGTTTCCCTGGAGACGGTATTGGAGTTGGGTGCAGGGAAGGAAAAGCGCACAGCTATAGCGGATATTGCTGAGGTAGTGTTAGGCAGTGAGGGGGTGTCTAGCAATTGGGTGAATGGCGTGCATCAGGCTTTTAAGGAAGCGCTGGACAGGGCCTATGCAACCGAAGATATGGAGGTCTTTCCTAGTGTCCGGAAAGTGGTGAAAAATCTGCGCTCCAATGGAATTAAAGTAGGCTTCAATACGGGGTATAGCAGACCTGTTGCGGAACGAATTCTAGTCCGTTGTGGGGTGAAAGTAGGAGAGGACATCGACGCCCTGGCCACCGCCGATGACGTATCCAATGGCCGGCCAGCCCCTGATATGATCGACCTTATCTGCCAGCAATTGGATATTCCTGCCGAACAGTCCATTAAAATCGGAGATAGCGCCATCGATATCGACGAAGGAAGAAGCGCGGGGGTCAAATGGGCAATTGGCGTTACGACCGGGGCCCAAACTCGCCAACTGATCGAGAAGGCCAGCCCAGATTATATCCTGGATGACATGCTAGAACTGCTTCCAATTCTTGACCTAAACGATTAAGGGAGCATCAAGAAAAGCGAGTAGGTCCACTATTCGATCGACCTATCTTTCAAAATAAAGATAAAAGTATACGGCAAAACCAAAATCCGTTGCGTCTGTAGAAATCAGTCGCCAACGATCCTTGGCCATTTCGTTCAATTTGTCCTGAATATCCTTGGTCGAGTCTTTTATGATATGTTCCTTGTCGAATGTGATTTTAGTGTAATAGATCAAGGATTCAACTTTGTATTCTTTCATACTAATTTTAATTGTTTATCGAGAGAGTGAATAGGGGGGCTAGAAATTGGCAAAGGAGGCAATCTGGAATTGGCCTCTACTTCGCTTTTCAAATACCTGTGACATAAAGCCGAGTTCGACCTTCAACTGTGGAGATACGCGATACCCTAGAGCGGCATACATACGATTTCGATCGAAAACAGCATTTTGTCCATTCAAAAAGATCTCGTTGTAGAGCGATAGATACCAGGTGTCAGCGACGAGTTCTTTATTGTTTAAAGCAATATTCAGGGCCAGAAAGTAGCGGAAACGCCACTTGAAATCACTATCCTCCACCCAGCGCTCCTCGACCCGGTAGCGGTGCTGAATAGACACTCGCCCGAAATTCTGTTTGGTGATAAATTGCTGAAATATTCGATGCTCTCCAATGCTCAATTTATCATCCGTGCCAGCGATATAATTTTCGGAGAGTATGTAGCCGTAGCCCAGCAATAGGTTGTTGTTACCGGGAGTTAGATTTAAGCCGACACCCGTCCGTAGTAGTAACTGTTCGAGATCACCAATGAAGTTGTAATTACGATATTGTACTTCGTGATGCCAGTTCCATTTGTCATTGATTTTCTTACTGCCGATGTAGATGATCCAATTTCCGGTTTCTGAATCTTGAGCTTGTAACGAAAAGCAAAAGCATAAACTAAAAAAAAGCGTTAGTATTTTTTTCATAGATAGATAGAAATCAAGATGGATAAGTTTAAATCAGTTCCATGCCTTAAATAATGTTACAACATTCCAATGAAGTTATTGTTTTCGGGCTTAAAATTAAGCGCCATGATCTACTTTTTGGTCAGAACCACATGAAAAAGGGAAGAAACGGCACCCTCCGAAGTAGACACACTTCCCAATAGGTTTAATTCGCCAGGGGAGAGAGAGACGTTTTCAAATTTTACTCGTGCTTCCTCCTTTGCGAAGGTTTGGGTTAATGTCTGTTCCCCTAATTCGAGCTTAACTTCAGCATCAGGTAAAAACTCAGGTAGAACCACCTCGATGTCAAAATCTGCAGCTTCGGCGACCTCAAGTTTCCAAGAGCCCGAGTTTCCCCAGCCACCACCAGCGCGTTTTGTCCAGTCCTGAGGGGTCAAAGCCGTCTGGGTTTCCTCTCCCGTACCAACAACAATACTGGGCTTCGCGTAGTTGTCAGGCCGGGTGGAGGACACCGCATCAAACCATGCCTCATAGGCCTTCATGAGACGGTCCTTTTCTTCAGGATGAGACGCGGCGAGGTCCTCAGATTCCCCCGGGTCTACTTCCAAATTATAAAGCTCATAGGGGACTCCTTCGGGCATTTCGTTTTTCCCGAAACCAGTGGGATGCACTAGCTTGTAGGTCTGTCCAATAGCTGCGAAATGATGATATTTAATGGGGGTGTCTCCTCGGTGGACTTGCAAGAAAAGATGACGATCTTCCCAGTCACTATCCGTTCCTTGAAGCAAAGGCAGTATACTTTTACCATCTAGCTTAAGGTCTTCGGGTATTTCCACTTGGGCTACTTCGAGAAAGGTCGGCAGTAGATCAATATGCGCGGCAATTTTATCACTGCTAGTTCCTGCTTTAAGCTTAGCAGGCCAATGTGCAAAAAAGGGAGATCGAATTCCCCCTTCAT
>JAHQWA010000384.1 GCA_019634045.1 Saprospiraceae bacterium | reverse complement strand
GTGCCATTCAATTGGCAGGACAACTCTTAGAGAAAGGAACGATGAGCCGAATCAAAGCAGAAATTGATGAATCGATCGACTTTATTGGTGCCAGTGTTGGCTCCAATTCCAATGGAGTGATAGGTAGTGGTTTATCCAGGCACACTGAAACAATTTTGGACCTAATGGCGGATATTCTTCTGAATCCATCTTTCCCTGAAGAAGAATTTGACAAATTGAAGAAGCAGACGCTTTCTGGAATCGCAATTGGGAAAGATGATCCAGGCCAAATGTCAAATAATGTTTCCAGTGTAGTTACCTATGGTGCTGATCACCCATATGGAGAGATTCCTACGGAAGAAAGCATCAGCCTTACGATGGTAGAAGACTGCAAGGAATACTATAATACTTACTTTCACCCTAATCTATCTTATTTGGTTTTCGTAGGAGATATCACACCAAAGAAAGCTAAAGAGTTAGCACAGAAGTACTTTGGAGGGTGGAAGAAGACCTTTGCTGCAAAGGGAGAATTGCCAAAACCAATGGCCCCAGAAGCCAACCAGGTACATTTTGTCTCGAAGCCCGGTTCATCACAATCTTCGATTAACATTACTTATCCGGTGAATTTCAAGCCAGGATCAGATGATGCGATCAAAGTGAATATCTTAAACCAGATTTTTGGTGGTTCATTCACTGGACGATTGTTTCAGAATATTCGTGAAGACAAAGGATATTCTTACGGGGCTTACTCAACTATCTCCAGTGATCAAGAGGTCGGGTCTTTCAGTGCCAACGCAAATGTGAGAAATGAGGTAACCGACAGCGCCTTAGTGGAATTCCTATATGAAATGAAGCGAATTTCCACTGAAATGGTAACTGATGAAGAATTGCAGACCGCGAAAAATATGATCATGGGATCCTTTGCCCGTCAGATGGAGCAACCCACGACTATCGCGAGATTTGCACTGAATACCGCCCGTTACCGACTACCTGCCAATTACTATGCAACTTATTTGGAGCGCCTAGATGCTATTACCAAAGAAGAAATCTTAGAAGTAGCTAAGAAGTATATCCGGCCAGAAAATGCCAATATCGTAGTAGTCGGAAACAAAGAGACCGGCGAAAAGCTGAAGCAATTCAGTGCGGACGGCAAGTTGAAGTACTATGATGGTCAAGGTAAGGAGGTACACCAGTTGAAAGTTGTTTTACCGGATGATACAAAGGCTGAAGATATAGTGTCTAATTACATCAAGGCTATCGGCGGGAAAGCGGCGCTTGCGGAGGTTAAGGACATGACCATTAATTTCTCTGCCTCTGTTCAAGGCATGACCATGGAAATGAAAAGAGTCATTAAAAATGGTAAAATGCTGATGGAGGTGAAAGCCAATGGTATGGTCATGAATCAAGTGAAGTTTGATGGTGAAAAAGCTGCGATCAGCCAGATGGGACAGCCACAAGAAGTTGACGCAGGTACCCTTGAAGGCTTGAAGGAGGATGCGATGCTTTTTCCAGAATTGGCTTATGACAAATTGGGCAAGAAATTGAGCTTGAAAGGAGGAGAAATGCTGGATGGGAATCAGGTTTATGTTATTGAAGTAGAATCCGCTAGCGGCAAGAAGCAAACGGAATACTACGATATCAAATCTGGTTTAAAGATCCGTAGCCAAAGTTCCGAAGGCGGAAATTTGGTACAAACGGATTACAAGAACTATCAAGAAGTAGAAGGTGGTATTCTCATGCCTTTTGAGATTGTATCCATTGGTCAGGCTCCATTCCCACTTACTTTTACTGTATCAGAAGTGAAGGTCAATCAAGGAGTAGGGGACGATGTATTTAAGGTGGAATAATCTCTTTTTCTCAGAGAAAAAAGATTCAACTATAAACTAGGAAACCTCTCGTGGTCAACATTTGGCCCGAGAGGTTTTTTCTTGTAAAATCTTTTTTCGAAAATGGTTTGTACTTTCTCTGCTAAAAAAATATACTTGCAGCCAATATAGATCCTACTCTGACAAAAAAACCAGAGCAGGTGATAAACGAAATGTAACATGGAACCCATCCAGGTATTTGTAACAGGCGGCACCTTTGACAAAGAATATGATTTCATTACCGGAAATCTCTTCTTTAAGGATACTCACCTTCCGAAGATGTTTCAGCGCGGCAGGTCAACCTTAGACATCGACGTCAAGACGTTGATGATGGTCGATAGCCTGGAAATGACGGAAGCAGACCGGGAAATTATTATACATAATTGCAAACGCAATAAAGCCAATAAGATATTGATTACCCACGGCACTGACAAAATGGTGGAAACAGCAAGCTTCATTGCCCGGGCGGGTATTCCG
Organism: Saprospiraceae bacterium; assembly: GCA_019634045.1. Lineage (GTDB taxonomy): Bacteria > Bacteroidota > Bacteroidia > Chitinophagales > Saprospiraceae > DT-111. Next base: position 5,537 of record JAHQWA010000384.1, on the reverse strand, counting down.
GATACAACCATTGTATTGACCGGAGCGATGATCCCCTATGCCTTTGGTACTTCTTCGGATGGATTCTTTAACTTAGGGAGCGCTTTGGCTTTTGTGCAAATACTCCCTCCCGGCGTATATGTGGCGATGAACGGCCGTTACTACCATTGGGATGCCGTGCGCAAGAATAGAAAGACAGGCTTTTTTGAATCGACTAAAGAAGAACAATAAAATTAAGGTATGGATAGCTTTGGACTAATTGCAGAATTGGTTTTTTTTGGAATGGGGGTTTACTTTCTATTACTCTCCTTTGGAAAAATCAAGCTTAAGAAGCAAGAAGATAGAGAGAGGATCGAAGCCTTCTTCGCTGGGAAGACCTGGTTTTTGCGGATCCTAGCCATTTTTTTAGTACTGGTTATGGGATTGAATTTGATCGTACATATTAGCCAGCTGATGGGCTAAAGACGGGACAGCGAGCCCTCGCTTAACGCTAGCTCGACATTGCTACCTGCCTATCCTAGATAGATTAGAAATTATTTTGATCTAAAACTGTATCCTTATCCTCCTTTCCACATTATGAGTACGGTATACTCTGATAACAAAATTGTCAGAGCGCTACAAAATATGGCTAAAGTCGAAGCGATCGGCGGTTTCTTTCCCTTGGATGCTCAAGGGAACATTATCAATCCTACCGGACGGAACCTTATTCCTCCTGCCTGGTACTCGGCTTTATCTGCCTGTCTCCAATTCTATCAAGATTATTTTGGCAATGCTTTACAAAGCATGTGGATTCGAGGGAGCTTGGCTCGTGGTCAAGCAAAAGAAGCTTGGTCCGACCTAGATTTATTTGGATTGATCGAAAGTGAGGTCCAGGTGAGATGGAGTTCCTTCAGTCTCTCCCTATCAAAAGAAAAAAAGTTGAGAAGATTGTTACCTCTAGGCTTTGAGCAAGTCCCATTAGAGATGATGTATAGTACTTTTAACTCAAGTGTACTGAGGGAGATGCCTAAAATAGGAATGCTCGTTAAGACCCAGTCTTTATGTTGGTGGGGAGAAGACATTCGTGATCGCTTACCGAATTACCAACCAGGACCAGCTATGATGTTGAATTATCGATGGCTGGAGTCAGATTGGGAATCCCTACAAGCATCGAAAATACCTTGCCGCATCAGCTATCAAAGCTTCATTAAAACCTTGGTGCGCACCGCTTTTGAGTTGGTGATGAATCGCTTAGGAAAGTACACCACGGATCTATATTGGTGTGCCGAAGCTTTCACTCAATATTACCCCCAGAAAGGCATCACTTTAAAAAAAATACTAAATTTGTATGTCCAACCGTTGAAGGAAAAATATCAACTAACCGCACTACTAGAGGAAATTACACCTTGGATGATAAGCGAGTCAAAACGGCAAATTTCTTAAATGCTGCCGCTCCTTGTTCATAACTGACCGCTGCCTTACCCATTGAGCTTACAGTAAAGGCTAAATGAATTAAATTTTTTATAATTGCATACTTGGGTTTAGACCCTTTTTACTATAACAAGACTAGGTATCCGAAATGAAAAAACAAATTATTATTCCCACTATAGGAAGCCTGTTAATGCTATTCATTAGCAGTTCGCTTTCGGCCCAGGGTACTCTTTTTGATACGGGTGAAATACCCGAAATCAAGATTACTTTTGAGAAAGAAAACTGGCGCTATTTGCTAGATTCTCTGCGGTATAATGGAGAAGGATTGCTGCAAGGCACCTTAGAAGCCGATGGAGAAAAGCTTGATGAAGCTGGCGTTCGTTATCGTTCTGGTGTGGGCTTCACACCAGGCAATAAAAGAAACGGACTTTATATCCAATTGCCGGCAGATTTGTCGAGTGAAAAACTCAAGGGGTATACTGCACTTGATCTATCTAGTGCGGTAAGAGACCCCAGTTTGGTTCGAGAGGTGCTGGCTTACGACATTATTCGATCCTATGTGCCCGCACCTAAGGCTAACTTCGCCAAAGTATTTATCAATGAAGATTATTATGGTCTATTCGTAAATATTGAACCGCTTGATCAGCCTTTTTGGTCTAGGTATGGGATGTCTGGAAAAGGAAGCCTTTTCCTAAGCAATCCAGAGATCATTGAACAAGAGCCGGAAGGCTGTACGAGTCGTATCTATGGTTCTCTAGGAACGGATAAAGGCATAACATGCCTGAAGAATCACTTCGATGCGGAAGCAGGTGCTAACTGGGGAGCCCTCGAACGCTTAACTGAAACCCTAAATGGGGATCTATCGAAGATCGATCAAATACTAGATGTAGATAAGACTTTGTGGATGTTGGCCTTTAATAATGTAGTGGCCAACCTGAATAGTTATTCTGGGCAATACAGCCCTAATTATTATTTGTATTTGGGAGCAGACGGTCGATTTATCCCTATTGTGACGCAGTTGAATTTGTCCTTTGGCAGTTTCAAGAACACCGGGTCTGGTTCAGATCTTGGCATTCGTCAATTGATTCAACTTGATCCGCTATTGCATTCCGATAACCCTGGCATGCCATTGATCAGCCGCCTATTGTCGAATGAGCTATACAAGAAGCAATATCTCAGCCATATGAGTACCATTGTGAATGACCATTTTAAGGGAGATAGCTTTAAAGAAAAGACAACGGCCTTGCAGCAGGAAATTCTAAGTCCATTGATGGAGGACGTCAATAAATACTATCCAACTTCTGACTTTTTGCGTAGCAAAGAGGAGATCATCGGTAAGAAAAGCCGAATTCCAGGCTTGGTAGATTTTATGAGCAAACGCGCGAATTTCCTCAAAATGAATCCTGCATTTACTATTCGCCCGCCGGCGATTGCAGAGGTAGAGGTGAAGCGAAGAGAACGTTTCTCTAGCAAACGAGTTTCAGACTTTGAGATTCAAGCTAAGATCGGAAGATTCACCAAGAAGGTACATGTATACTATCGTTTTGCCGAAGGAGATGCCTTTAAAATGGCAGAGATGAAGGACAATGGAAGTAGCTCGGATGAACAAGCCAATGATAGTGTATTTGGCGTCAAAATTACGCCCCCAAGGGGTCAAAAGTCGATTGAGTACTACATCTTTGCTGAAAACGCCAAGGCCGTAAATTACAGCCCAACGCACTACACGAAAGAACGCTACTCGGCTTCTATTCAAGAGTTGAACAAATAGGCTTATTGCCATCAAGTCCTAGTAGGGAAATCCCGTTGAAACACTTTTTTGTACCTATACAAACAAATTCATCGGGATTTTCCTACCACCATACAACCTATCTAAGCCCTATTCTACCTTTTATATCGGATTAATCGCTTACTTTTACGTAAGTGGAAAAGACTCAGTTTCCCCAAAAACAGAATAGTCCAATTATGAGAGAGTTATTGTTCAGTATTTGTCTGCTACTCACTACAATGACTGGGGGATTGGCCCAGGAATTTGATTTGTTTCGCATCGATTCTATTCTTGAAGTGAAAATGTACTTTGAAGAATCGGATTGGGATCAACAACTAGATGATCTTAAACAGGCAGGGAAGGATAAGCGGTTGATGGGAAAAGTCGTCATTAATGGCAAAGAATTTGAAGAAGTAGGCATCCGATATAAGGGAAATAGTTCCTATTTCAATGTTCGTAATGCAGGGCATAGTAAGTTGCCCTTCAATATAAAGTTGGATTATAAAGGCAAAGAACAGTCGCTGCCGGGTCAGATCACAACGCTTAAGCTTTCAAATGTTTTTCGGGATCCTAGCTTCTTGAGGGAAGTGCTAGCTTACGAAATAGCGGGTGAATATATGCCCGCACCAAAAGCTAATTTTGCTAAGGTTTTTGTGAACGATAAATTTTTGGGGCTCTATAACAATACGGAATCCATTGACGAGCTATTTTTGGATCAATACTATGGAGAGCATAAGGGGACACTAGTGAAGTGTGATCCAAATTGGCATGTGCAGGCTCCCGAAAATTGTGCAAAAGGGGATAAGGCGTCGCTCATGTATCTAGGGCAAGACTCTACTTGCTATCTAGGGTTATATGAAATGAAAACAGAGATGGGCTGGTCAAATTTGATTGAATTGACACGGGTCCTTAATCAAGATTTTGAACAAATAGAGCAGATCCTGAATGTAGATCAAGCTTTATGGATGCTCGCCTTTGATAACATATTGGTCAATCTTGATTCCTATATCGGCCAACTATGTCATAACTATTATCTCTACCAGGATAGTTTTGGTGTTTTTCATCCCCTGGTGTGGGATATGAATCTTGCGTTTGGCGGATTCAGAAGAACGGGTATTGGCAATTCATTATCCAATGGAGCCATGGCGAAAATGAGCCCATTTGTTCACTTTAAGGAGAAGAATAAAAAAAGGCCGCTGATCACGCAATTACTTGCAGATCCCTTTTATCGGAAAATATATGTTGCCCACATCAAAACGATTCTACAGGAACAATTCCTAAGTACCAAATACCTTCAGCGCGCTGAAGCCATACAGGAGTTGATCGGCGAGAACGTAGAAGAAGATGAAAACAAGTTGTACGAATTGGCCTCCTTCAAGGCCAATGTAGATACCACTATACGAGTTAAAGGAGCGGCTATTGTTGGAATTAAGGAACTAATGGAGCCCCGGATTCAGTATCTGAAGAATCACCCACTGCTGAAAATGGAGCAGCCCGCTATTAGCGAAGTTGAACATGTGGAATATGGAGAGTTTACTGGTTTTTCCGCTAGAGTAGAAGGGGCAACAAAGGTTTGGTTGTGTTACCGAGAGAATGGTTGCGGACCTTTCCAACGCCTAGAGATGTTTGACGATAGCGGGCATCACGATCAGCAAGAGGGAGATAGTATTTGGGGGACTACCTTAGAAAAAGGGAAAGGACTTCAGTACTACATCATTGCAGAGGCGGATCATACGGCTAGTCTTTCTCCCGCTAGAGCAGCGCTACAATTTTACGAGATCAAGTAAGTTTCAACTATGCCCTTGATTCGTAAATCCTCTTATCCTGGTGCACCTTTTTATCAATTCAATGGGCACCTACAGACCATCTTTCCCGCCTTTCGGAAATTACAGGATATTCCTCCTTACGAAAGAGAGCGTCTAGAACTTCCTGACGGAGATTTCGTGGATCTAGACTGGGTGGATCGCAACAGCAAAAAATTAGTAATCCTTTCCCATGGCCTGGAAGGCAATTCAGATCGAAGATATATCCGAGCCATGGCCAAAACCTTTGCCGGTCGGGCTTGGGACGTCCTAGCCTGGAATTGCCGTTCTTGCAGCGGTGAAATGAATCGCAATTTGCGGCTTTACAATCACGGTGAAATCGAGGACATCGGATCTGTGATCAAACATGCTTTACGGACCAAAAACTATGAGGAAGTCGTCCTAATTGGTTTTAGCATGGGCGGTAGTATCAGCCTAAAGTATACGGGGGTGAATGCCGCCGTACTACCAGATGTTATTACTAAGGTCATTGCTTTTTCCACGCCTGTAGATCTAGCGTCTAGCGTCGGCTTACTGGACCAAAGGCAAAATGCCTTCTATCGCTACCGGTTTATGAGGAG
>JAHQWA010000383.1 GCA_019634045.1 Saprospiraceae bacterium | reverse complement strand
TATAAAACAACGTAATATTGAAGCTCATCGAGAATGGATGCTACGCAGCTATGCCCTAACTTTTGCAGCCGTGACCTTGCGCTTGCAACTCCCTCTTTATATGTCGTTCCTAGATATCGATTTCCTCACCAGCTATCGAATGGTTAGTTGGTCCTGCTGGGTTCCAAATCTTCTATTGATCGAATGGTTTATCCATCGTCAATCCAAGGTCTTTACGCATTGGTTTCCTTTCGCTCGTGTTTAAGTTGAAATAATTGGGACCCGAATGCCCCTTATTTTGTTGATACTTCCTTAGAAAAAGTGACTGTGTAACTAAGGCTATCATTCCTTTCCCGCCTCGTTTCAGCAACAAATGAACGATTCTCACTCCAAAGATCAAAACTTAAACTTGGGACTGATTTCAAAGCTCAAAAAGTTGAGGTATCCTGCTAATTCCCGTATCTTTCCAGTCAGGTTTGCAATCAGCCAATAATACATAGGTATTGAGACAATAGATACTCCTGTTTTTCTGCTGCGTCCTTTCCGACTAGACTTCGTTAGAAAAAGCCTCCCCGATCAAGGTAATCGGGACAGGTTCCTAGCCTACGGCTTTCCCGCCAGGCGGCCCAAAAGGGGCGCGATTTTTCTGCCTTGCCTAGCCATAAGATCCGCTACCAGAATCTTCACGAATACTATTGCCACACTACTTAATTTCCCAACAAGACAAACATATGATCGAAGATCAAAGTCGGTTTGACAAAGTGATCCACGCCATTGATCAAGCCAATCAGGCTGACCCCAATCGAGAGGAATGGGCAGGACAAGCCCATCCGAAAGAATCGTTGTACGCCCAGCGTATGACGCAGTGGCTCAATAAGGTTTACCCTGAGGCCTCAGAAGAACTTCGCATCGCAGCCCATGCCCAGCATATCTGTAGATGGGAAATTCCAAGATCAGATTATCCAATGGGTAAGGTCGGTTACCACCAATGGAGAACAGCACTTCAGCAATTTCATGCTAATAAAACGGCTCAAATCTTAGAGGGAGAAGGATACCAAGCGGACCTCATCTCTCGGGTCCAACAACTTTTGAAAAAGAAAAATCTAAGGAAAGACCCTGAATGCCAACAATTGGAAGATATTATCTGCTTGGTTTTCCTAGACTTTTACTTTGAGCCATTTGCTGCCAAACATAAGGACGAAAAAGTAATCGATATCATCCGGAAAACTTGGCGAAAGATGAGTGAAAATGGGCAGCGTGAAGCACTGAAAATAGAATATCCAGAGAAGGCCAGATCTTTGATTGAACAAGCCCTGGCTGTAAATTGAGGGAAGATTCTTTCTAGAAAAGAGGAATTTGTTGCCGAATAGATAAAATGATCCGTCATGAAAATGCGTTGTGTCCAAGATAGCATCCGTTTGCGGTTGCGGAAATCAGAAATCGAACAATTGGGAAAAGGAGTGACAATTGTCGAAGAAGTCGGGTTTCCAGGTGAAACCCCATCGCTCAGCTTTTCGTTAAAGATGACCGATGAAACGGCAGGCATTCAAGCCATGTTTGTTGGTCATCAAATCCAAATTATTATCCCCCAGCCTCAAGCTACCAAGTGGATCAACTCCAATCAGGTAGGTTTAGAGACCTTTCTTCCGCTACAGAACCCAAAGCAACTCCATGTTTTAATAGAAAAGGATTTCCCGTGCAAAGACCGGGAAAACGAGGATAAGAATGATCTATTTGGAGATTTAGCGGAGGAGGAGGTTAAAGCTTGCTAAGTAGCAATCATTGACATTTTATATAAATACCCTATAGGCATAGCCTACTACACCATTTATCAAGCAATTTCATGTCAGTACAAGAAGAAAATAAATTAAAAGAGGCGGAAACCGGACAACCACCCGCAGAATTCACCGGTCTCAAACTCGGCAAGCGCAAGAAAAAAGCAGCTGGAGTTACAGGAGTTACTGCTGCCCTGAAGCAAGCCAATAAATATATGGGGGTCAGTACCGCAAGAAAAACAATGGCCGCAGTCAACCAAAAAGGGGGCTTCGACTGTCCTGGGTGTGCTTGGCCTGACCCTGATGATGAGCGCTCAAAACTGGGAGAATACTGCGAAAATGGTATTAAAGCCATTGCAGAAGAAGCTACTAAAAGACGAATTGATAGTCGTTTCTTTGCCAAGCACAGCATCAGTGAAATGCTAAACTGGTCTGATTTTGAAATAGGGAAAAAGGGACGCTTAACTGAACCCATGTTCCTTCGAGAGGGTAGTGATCGATATGAACCGATTAGCTGGGCAGATGCCTTTGATATTGTCGCAAAGCACCTACATACTTTGGACACTCCAGATGAAGCTATTTTTTATACTTCCGGGCGGACAAGTAACGAGGCTGCCTTTCTGTATCAACTCTTTGTCCGAGAGTTTGGCACCAATAACCTCCCGGATTGCTCGAATATGTGCCATGAATCGAGCGGTCAAGGTCTTTCCCAAACGCTGGGTATTGGCAAAGGTTCTGTGACCTTGACAGATCTCTACGAGGCAGAAGTAGTCATTGTGATGGGCCAGAACCCAGGAACAAACCATCCAAGGATGTTAACGGCTCTGGAAAGATGTAAGGAGAACGGAGGAAAAATTATTACCATAAATCCCTTACCGGAGGCAGGCTTGATCAATTTCGTAAACCCACAGCGTCCCAGCAAAGTATTTGCTGGTGGAACGCCGCTAACGGATCTCTTCTTGCAGGTTAAGGTAAATGGTGATGTAGCCCTGCTGAAAGCCATTATGCTGCTGCTTTGGTATGAAGAAAAAAGCCGTCCGGGTTCCGCATTTGATTTCGATTTTATAGTCGAAAACACAGAAGGGTACGAAGCTTTCTTGGAAGACCTTAAGGAATATGATTTTAATACATTAGCAGAAGCTTGTGGCGTAGCACGCGATAAAATCAAGGAGGCTGTTGACCTGATTCGACGTAATAACAAGATTATCATTTGCTGGGCAATGGGCTTGACACAACATGAAAATGGTGTCGCTAATATTCAAGAAGTAGTGAATCTTCTATTGCTAAAAGGAGCCATTGGAAAACCGGGTGCGGGTACTTGTCCGGTCAGAGGACACAGTAATGTACAAGGGGATCGAACTATGGGGATCTGGGAAGCTCCTCCAGCTCGTTTCCTAGATAAGTTGGAAGAGACTTACGGTTTTAATGTGCCTCGAAAACATGGTTATGCTGTGGTAGATGCCATTAATGCCATGCATGAAGGAAAAGGAAAAGTATTCTTTGCCATGGGAGGCAATTTCATCTCCGCGACTCCGGACACTGTCTATACCGCTGAAGCTCTAAAGCGCTGTAACTTGACGGTTCATGTTTCGACCAAGCTAAACCGAAGTCACCTAATTCATGGAAAAGAAGCCTTAATACTTCCCTGTCTTGGGCGCACGGAAAAAGATGAGCAAGCTGGCGGTGAACAATTCGTTACTGTCGAGAATTCCATGGGAATTGTCCATTCTTCACAAGGCATATTACCTCCTGTTTCCAGTGACTTGAAGAGCGAACCAGCCATTGTAGCAGGCATTGCCTTGGCGACCTTAGGAGGTGATAGCAAAGTAGACTGGGCGGGTATGGTTGCGAGTTATGACCAAATTCGCGACGATATTGAAAAGGTAATCCCTGGATTTGAAAGCTACAACGAACGGGTGCGAGAGCCTGGTGGATTTTACCTTCCCAATGGCGCACGAAAAGGGAAATTCAATACTGATACAGGTAAGGCAAAATTTACTATCAACAAGCCTCCACAACGTGTCCTTAAGGAGGGTGAGTATATCATGATGACGATCAGAAGTCACGATCAGTACAATACCACTATCTATGGCCTCAATGATCGTTACAGAGGGATATATAATGAACGCAGAGTGGTGTTAATGAACCCTGCGGACATGAAAAAGGAAGGGTTCCAAAAGAAATCAGTCGTTAATCTGGTGGGAGAGCATCAAGGGCAAACAAGAAGAGCGGAACGATTCTTGGTTGTCCCTTACGACATCCCCAGCGGATGTGTCGCCACTTACTTTCCGGAAGCCAATGTACTAGTCCCAATCAATAGCTTTGCCAAAGGGAGCAAAACGCCTAGTTCAAAATGGGTGGCGATCCGCTTTGAAAAAGCAAACTAGAAGTGTATGTCAGAGCAATTTACCCATTTAGATGCCTCAGGCAATCCCAATATGGTGGATGTCGGGGAGAAGAAAGTCAGCAGAAGATCCGCCAGAGCCCAGAGCATCGTCGTCTTGGACGACAAGATCATGGATCTGTTAGAAAAAGATGAAATCAGTACCAAGAAAGGACCCGTATTTCAAACGGCCATCCTCGCCGGCATCATGGCTGCCAAGAAAACCGGAGAGTTGATCCCGCTCTGTCATCCATTGGGCTTAGACAACTGTCACATTGATATTCAGGTCCGTGAAGATAGAGCTGTCGTAATCAATTGCACGGCCTCCCTCACGGCCAAAACAGGAGTAGAAATGGAAGCCTTAGTCGGGGCATCATTGGCCGCCCTGACCATCTACGATATGTGTAAAGCCTTTTCCCACAACATCACCATCAAGGAGACCAAATTAATGGAGAAAACTGGTGGGAAAAGGGACTTCAAAAGAGAAGAATAGGATTCTATTCTGATGACAGTATCGTACTTGGGTTAATCTTGGTCGTCCTTTGCAAGTGATATACAATCACAATAGCTGATAGTATCAGACAGATCAATACTGCCGCTACTAGTATCAAAGGATTCAGTTCGATTTTGTACGCAAAGTTATTGAGCCATTTCCCAATTAAATACCAGGCCATCGGTAGGGCAAAGATCAAGGCAATAATAAAGACCATGAGAAAGTCTTTGCCGAGAAGTTGTGTAAGCTGCAACTCTGTAGCTCCTAATATTCTTCGAATGCTGATTTCCTTAAGTTTCCGTTGAACCGTAAAACTAACCAGCCCAAATAGGCCTACGATTGAAATGGCGATAGCAATTAAGGTGAAAAACCCCACCAAAGTGCTAAATCGCTGCTCCGCTTGATATGCCTTAGCAAAAGCCTCGTCTACGAAATTATAACTAAATGGATCGCCTGAGAACTCCTTCCAGACGTCTTCCAACTGCTCCAACTGTGAAGACAGTTGGTCTGTACTGATCTTAACAAGCAAGTTATCAGCACTTACCCTGAATCCCGCGGGGAAGATCATGTATGCAATTGGCAAAACTTTCGAATGTAAGGTGATATTGTGATGGTTCTCCACCACTCCAATCAATTTTCTGTTTTGCCCATTGATAAAGACCTCTTGGCCTGGCTGATATTGATCTCCGAGATACTTTCGAGCTTCTTCATTAAAGACAACCGTACGTGCAGAATCTGTGGCATAACCTGCCCTGAAGTTGTGGCCATCCTTAAAATCAATACCGATCAAGTCAAAATAATCTTGATCTACTCCAACAATATCTATGGGTAAAGGATTTTCTCGGCCTGAGCCATTCCAATTGAGATCCCAAGTATTGTTGAGTTCACTAGGCAGGTCCTCTCCAGTAGTAGTCACCCCCTGCACTCCTGGTAAACCATTGATCTGTTCCTTGATCAAACCCAGCTTTTTCTGCATATCTCGGTCATCCACCGGAATATGTACGAGCTGACTGGAGTCGAATCCCAAATCAAAATTCTTGAGATATTGATATTGTTTGTAAACGGCAAAGGCACCAACCAAAAGCCCTATACTCACGAAGTATTGTATTCCAATGAAGGCTTTGCGCGTCCAGCTTCCTTGGCCTGGCTTAAAGGTGAGTGCTGCCTGGGTATCTCCTAAGGATGGAAGTTTAGACATGGCCAAGGCGGGAAGAATTCCCGTAATGATACCTAGGGCAATCAAGCTCGCCAATAGTACCAATCCATCCCAAAGTCCTAAGACCTTAATGGAAAGATCCAGACTGAGCAAATTATTGATGTACGGCAAACTACCAATGACCAAACAAACAGCAGCAGCTCCTCCCAGCAACGTAAACAGCACGGATTCTACGATAAACTGTCCCATGATTCCAGCCGGAAGTGCTCCCAGGGTTTTCCGCACACCCACTTCTTTAATGCGTGTTACGGCTCTGGCTGTTGCTAGGTTGACATAATTTAGCAGAGAAATCAATAGAACCAATAAGCCAATGGCGGCAAATATCTTCAGGTTTCTGATGTTTCCGCGGAAAGTACTTGCCGCTATATCTTGAGATTTCAAATAGACGTCGTTGAATGCTTGTAGGTCTATCCCAAATGAAGAGGGACGATTATCTCCCATTACTCTTTCGAGCATCCGAGGAATGCCATCCTTTACTTCAGCTAACCGATCTTGAGGCACCTCGATATAGGTACGCAACCAGGAGAACCCCCATTGATTCAGCAGTTGCTTATAGAGCATTTCGGCGTTTTCCATTGGCCCCAAAGCGGCAAACTGTATATGGGATTGGTCCGGTAGATCTTTTACGACAGCTTTTACTTCCATTAGAAACTCTTGATTTCCATCGTACACTTTAACTGGGATTGTTTTCCCCAATGAATTCGTAGTACCAAACAACTGGCGACTTAGGGATGCCGTAATCACCAGACTGTTCACCTCGTCCAAACAGCTGGTTGGATCACCCGCGATAAAATCGAAGGTAAAGAGCTCAAAAAAAGAGGAATCTGCCCAATAAAATTCTTCTACTAGAAGGGGTTTAACCTCACCAATTTTAACCGGATCGCTTCCATAACGGGAAACATTGATAAAAGGAAATTCTTCTTTCAGCGTAGTTCCATGTAATGAGGAAGTAGCATGCCCTCGTGAACCATCGACAGGATTGTACCGTAGCACGCGATACAAACTATCTCGTTTTTCGTGCATATGGTCGTAACTGGCTTCGTATTTCACGTACAGTGCAATAAAAAATACGGCCGTCAAACCTAGGGTGAGGCCAAGGGCCTGAATAAACGTAGCAGAACGATGCCGCATAGCGTGGCGAATCGCAACTTTAAAATGACTCTTATACATAATAACAGGGTGATAATTAGTAAGCTTAGGAAATCGATGCCAGCGGGGGGATAGGAGGGCTTTTCGAGCAAATCGTCGTCGAGCTTTCTTGGGGCCATTTCGTTCGAGATCTCTATCAAATAATTCCAATAGATCCCCCTCTAGTTCATCTAGAAAGGTGGAAGAACACGTCCATTCCAGAAACTTCATCGCCCATTTCGGAGGTTGTACCGGCATATCAAATGGAGGTTTTAGGCATTAGTTTCCACATACTTTCTCTCTGTTCTCGCACCTTTTCCAAAGCGCGCTGCCCAGCTTGATTGATTTTGTAGAGCCGTTTACTTCTTCCCCCACGTGTAGCAGAGGCCCCTCCTGTAAATGATTCAATAAATCCTTTTTTTTCCAAGCGATGTAGGGTTGCGTGAATAGTGCTCACACTGGCCGTTCGACCGGTATGGCTTTCAATCTCGTCCATGACGGTAATGCCATAAGCATTGCCGTTCAGGATACCGACTGTCAACAAAACGAGTTCTTCAAATTCGCCTAAATGGGTGCCTTTCATGATTTGATTCGTATTTGCAAGACAAATATGTTCGATTTAATTCGTATTTGCAAGACAAATAAAAACAAACTTACTTCCTGCTTAGTATGATTTGCAGCAGAAAGCACTACACACGGCATTGTTGCAAGAACAATTTTCACTTAGAATGTGTGCCTGGATACCTCCCGTATGAGTGTTAGGGCTAATCGGTTTTATTCATCGATCAATTGATATTCCACTAAAAATATTTTGCCTTATAGATTTGTAGTGCGACCATAGATACTCCTTTTATCCTTCTACCCATCAGGCTTCAGGATAGGTAAACACTGTCCTAAAGCCTGCCAAAATGAGTGTTCCATTGTGCAGATCAAAGCAAATACCTACCTTTGCATTGCGTTGGTGATTTATTCTTGCAATAAATCTTAAAAGGGAATCCGGTGCAAATCCGGAGCAGTCCCCGCTGCTGTAAGTTCCAATTGACATTTTCAATACACAAGCCACTGCCTTAACAGAAGTAGAAAGGTGGGAAGGCATTGAAAATGGAACGAGCCAGAAGACCTGCCAAAGTGTTTCGCCAATAAATTGAGGCTTTCGGAGGAAAAGTCGGCGGTAGATGAATTTTCGATGCTATAGCAAACTTCGTTATAGCAGATGAATGGGTAGGTAGTAATGACGTTCATTACTACTATGGCGACTTATATCCATTTTTCCATCTGTCCGGCCTTCCTGTCCACCTCTCCAAAGGACTGGGATCATGAGGCCATATCTACGTCTACTATTTGTTCTTCCGTTTTATTGCCTACTGCGTACCACTAGCGCTCAAGTAGACACCAGTCTTTTGCTCCCAACATTGGAAGTTAGACAGACTCAACTACGAAACGGTAGTGTTGGCAGTCAAAATGCGAATTGGAGCACAGAACAGCTCAAAAGACGAGCCTTTCAAAACCTGACGAGCCTATTAGAACAAGAAGCCGGCCTCTATATAAAGAGTTATGGTTTAGGCAGTTTGGCTACTTCTTCGATTCGGGGAGGAAGTGCAGGACATACGCTTGTGCTATGGAATGGCTTACCTATCCAAAGTCCCATGCTTGGCTTACTGGATCTTTCTTTACTCCCTATCCAAAGCGTAGATCGAGTAAGTGTACAACGGGGAGGAAACACGGCCTTATGGGGTAGCGGGGCCGTAGGCGGAATCATTTCTTTAGACAATCAAACTCAGTTTGAGAAGGGCATAGGCTTTAGCGGTCAGACCTCCTTTGGTAGCTTTGACGACTTCCAACAGCGCTTTGATCTATCCGTAGGCAATAAGATGTGGCAGAGTCGCACTCGCTTTTCTTATCAAGAGGCTAGCAACGATTTCTACTATGATATCGCGCCGGGTTTTCCCCAGCGGCAGCAAACTAACGCGGCTCTCCTTCAGCAAAACTTTAATCAAGATATCTATTGGAAACCAAACAACAAGCAACAGATAGCCCTACATTATTGGAGGCAGTTTTCAGATCGCCAAATCCCACCTGCCAATACCCAAAATCGCAGTGAAGCCTATCAAATCGATCGCGCGGACCGTCTAGTCTTGGATTGGCAGCAAGTAAAGGATAGCTATGTGTTGCGAGCAAAGCTTGCGGGTTTTGATGAAGACCTTCAGTACTTCGATCCACAGATTAAACTGAGTTCCCCAAGCCACTTTTCTAGCCTCATTGGCGAGCTTAGTGGTCAATGGTATGGGAAAAATGGGTATCAAATTCTCACCGGTTACACGCAAACCTACAACCAAGCAGAATCGAATGGTTACCAGACTGAAGAACGAGAAAACCGCTCTGCACTTTTCGCCTCTGTCAAACAGCACAAAGCAAAATGGCAATGGCAAATCAGCTTGAGACAAACGCTAGTGGATGGCGAATTTATTCCCCTAGTTCCAACCGTCGCTATCGACTACCGAGTTTTCCCTACACTCATTTTCAAAGGAAAAGTCAGTCGAAATTATCGCCTTCCGACACTCAACGATAGATTTTGGCAGCCCGGTGGAAACCCGGGTCTAAATGCTGAATCTGGATGGAGTGAGGAACTCACCATAGAAGGAGGTTGGGGTAGAAATACGCTGAAGATCCGTGGTTCAGTTACGGGCTTCAATCGACAAATTGACAATTGGATTTTATGGAGCATTCGCACTGGGCAAAGCTTTTGGTCCGCCAATAATATAGCTGCTGTCTGGAGCAGGGGACTTGAACCCAGATTGAATATATCTTACCAGCTTTCTCAACTCGGTATCAAGCTTCAACTGGGGTATGATTATGTGCGATCTACCAATCAAATTGCTTTAGAAAACCCTCGAATTGCCAAAGGACAACAGCTACTGTACACCCCTGTTCATCAAGGCTTTGGAAATTTGCAGCTGGATTGGCAATCCCTCAGACTAAACTACAATCATCGATTAGTAGGCCCCTCTCAAGGCATCAATGATCCCTTAACTGCATTTGATGTGGGACAGGTCAATTTACAATACCAGCTCTCTGAAGAAAAAGCTGAGAGTCACCTCTTTTTTCAAGTCAATAATATTTGGAACCGCTCCTATTTGATCGTTGAACGACGGCCGATGCCAGGTGCGAATTATCAAATTGGAATTAAACTATCATACTACAATAAAGAATTATGAAGAAACATTTACTAAGCACCTTACTGTGCCTTACCACCCTCATCGGTGCAGCACAAACGTTGAGTGACTTCGAAACTCAACCTGTTCTTGCTGATTCCTTCCTTAACGGAAGTGATTTATTGGGAGGGTTCCAGGATGGAAATATCTTCCTACCTAACTCTTTTAATACCCAGTATAACTCCTTCAGTGGTTGGGCTATTTCTAATCAGGCGGATACCCTTACGCCCGGCTATTTGAATCAGCATAGCTCCATTACAGGAGGGGGCTATGATCAATCCTCGAATTTTGCTGTCTTTTTCTCTTCAAGTCCCAGGATACTGGAACTTCGAAATGAAGCAGTGGGGAAGCCTGTCGAAGGTTTTTACATCACAAACAGCACCTATGCGTATTTGAGTATGCTCGACGGAGATGGATTTGCCAAAAAGTTCGGAGGAGTGACGGGAGCAGATCCAGATTACTTTTTGCTCACTATCAAAGGATACCAGGGTGGAGAGCTTCTAGCTGATAGTGTTGATTTCTACCTAGCTGACTATCGCTTTGAGGATAATTCGGAAGATTACATTGTAAAAGACTGGACCTTTGTTGACCTCATGAGTTTAGGCCCGGTGGACAGCCTCATCTTTAGCTTATCTTCTACCGATAATGGCCAATACGGAATGAATACGCCGGCTTATTTTCTGATGGATAACTTGAAAACGACGGATGGTGTGACCGCTACTAAGGAGGTAGTGTCGGCCCGTGAATGGATGCGGGTTTACCCTAACCCTTCCACCAACTTCCTCCAAATTCGCTCTGCCCTAGTGGATGAGACATCTATTATCTCTATCTACAGTTTGGACGGATCATTATTGCTGAAGGAGCGCTACAGGAATGAAGGACAACGGATTGATGTACAAACTTTACCGAAAGGCAGTTATATGATTAGATTGGAAACTGCAGAAAAGGTAAGTTCTCAATTATTTATAAAGTCTTAAAGCCATTTCCCCCTATTGATTGAGGTCAATAGGGGGAAAATCAATTTGGATTCAAAAAACAAATTACTCCCGTTTTTGAATCTATTAATCGTACTGGTTTAAGTTCAGGTCTTCGATTAGGGCGATAATTTTTTCGGCGTATTTAGGGTCCGTAGCGTAGCCTGCCTTCTTTAGCCCCCGGGCCCAGCCTTTATAATCCGTTTTCTTTAGTTTATAAAGTTTGTTATATCGTTTTGCGGTGAGCAACTTGCTATGTGCTCGATAGCTTTCCCATGCACTCCTATATTTTCGGAAAAAATCTTTGTGCGAGTCGTCTGTAAAATTCGAGCAATGCCCTTTACTACACCTCTTTGAAAAACACTTGATTCCAAAATGGTTCTTGTTTCGGGTGGCCAAACGACTAGCCCCCACATTGCTTTCCAATAAGCCTTGGGCCAAAGTGATACTAGCAGGAATTCCATATTTCTCCATTTCCGTTTTAGCTACCTTGGAAAACCGCTTTACATAAGCCAACTGTTTTTTCCGTTTAGCAGCTCTTTTGGCGTTGGATTCGTTTTTCTTATGCGTTACATTAGAAAAGGTATTCGCAAGATTTGGATCCTTAGAAGGTTTGTCTTTAGCATCCTTAATCAAAGCAGCAGGAGGGGCACTTTCTTTTTTGGAGCTAACTGCTGGCTTACTTTTGTTAGTTAACAAAGAAACGTTCATGGGTTGTGTTGCGGCAGGTGGGGTTCGTGTTACCTCCTTCTTATAAGAGGTAGGTAATGCTTGCGGTGTATACATGACATTCTGGGCAACTGGGGGAGCACTATCAAATTGCAAAGCAATACTGATATCTTTACTAATCGCTAAATATGCGACAAAGGCCATCAAACCAGCCCTAAGCCAATAGGTCCGAACATAGTATACTACTATTTGACGCAGTATTTGAAAGCGATACTGCAGCGCGATCTTGATTTGTTGTAGTTGTCTTTTCATGGCAAATATTTGTGTAACAGTCGAGCAATATCACAAATTAAAACAATTTGTTTTTTATAAACAAATATTTTCAAACAATTAGTTGTTTTTTGTCATTTGTGAGAGCCCTTTGCATCGGCTAAGTGACGAACCAGAAATTTTGCCGTCGAAATGTAGAATAGTTGCGAAGGGAAACCTACCTTTGCGGGGCATTTAAGATTTGATCATCTTCGCCCTGATAGCCAATCAAATAGAGTTGATCAATTTGAATTTTGTAGAAAATTAAATTTCACTATGAAGAGGATATATTTCACTTTGGCTTTGTTATTATCTGTGGGATTGACGAGTAGCTTTGCGCAGGAGAAGTATGGCCATATCAATTTTAATGGTCTGGTAGCACAGATGTCAGAGACCAAAGCTGCTGATTCAGAGCTGGAAGCTTATCAAAAGCAACTAGTAGCGGCAGGCGAAAAAATGGCTAAAGAGTTTCAGACTAAGCTAGGGGCTTTCCAGAAAGAAATTGCGGGCGGAGGAGTTGCACCCAAAGTTCAAGCAGATAGAGAGAAAACTCTAACGGCTGAACGTGACAAGATCCTACAAT
>JAHQWA010000382.1 GCA_019634045.1 Saprospiraceae bacterium | reverse complement strand
GGCGGCGGCTATGGCGGCGGTGGAAACCGTTGGTAGGCCCTTCACTTATAGCATAAAAATGGCTGGTCACTTTCGTGATCAGCCATTTTTTTATGTTCGAATCCTAGAAGCTACTTACATTTAACAGTCTGGTTTTGTTAGGTATCCTCAAAAAGAGCCTCAATTGGCAAAAAATAGATCTCTAACAAGCAAACTCAATCTACTACTAAGCAAGCAAACCTTTTACTCCATTGGAATATCTCCACTTTTGGCAGCACGCTTGAGTTTCTTATTCGCGTAAATAGCCACTTCTACTCTTCGATTCTTTTGCCGTCCCGATGCATTGCCGTTATCTGCAATAGGTTGAAGTTCCCCATACCCAACCGTAGTGAGCCGCGTAGCCGTTACATTTCTTCTTTGCAACTGCTGGTAAACAGACTTTGCTCTATCCACAGAAAGTTTCTGGTTATATTCTTCTGCACCACTACTATCTGTGTGGCCTTCCACTAAGATATCTGTGTCTTCGTACTTATTGAGGATAGTAGATAATTCATCCAATTCTCTCCGCGTAGCGGACTTCAGCTGATAGGAATTCACATCGAACATTAAGCCTGCATCAAAGGTAATGAGTATCCCCTCTCCTACCCTTTTTACTTTCGCGTTCTTGAGATCTTCCTCAATCTCCTCCGCTTGCTTATCCATATACCGTCCAATAATGGCGCCAGCTGTCCCTCCGATTGCAGCTCCAATAATAATTCCAGCAGCAGAATTTCCTGACTTTTTCCCGATCACCCCTCCTAATACTCCCCCGGCAGCTCCACCAATAATGGCTCCTTGGGTTGTTTTATTGGTTTTGCAAGCGGTAAATAGTAAGATCCCCACAAGCAGTAAAGCGCGACCGGTGTATTGGATGGACAAACTCATAATGACTAGATTTTATTGGTAGATAATTGAATACTTGACACTTAGCCAGTTGGCATTCATTTAGACGGTACTTTGGAGATAGGTAACGCTAGCTTATAGAAGGGAAGAGATAGGCATAAAAAAAGGTTGGCCTAAAGACCAACCTGCTGTTTCCAAGAGGGAGCGCATTTGTCGTAAAACCAAATTATTGCTAACAACAAAGAGGTTTCCATTCAGTATTTTCAGGGTTTTGCCATGAGTTCGACTTCCAAACTACTTTCCAAATTAAGTCCCTTACTAGGTAATGGGTTCAATCTACCTAGTGTTGACTTCCTAGTGCCCTAGATAATATCCGACCAGTCTAGCATTGTGCAAACGGCTAGAAAAGTGGACTAAGAGATCTATTGCTACAGGTTTAGAGATGGCGTATTTTCATCAGAGAGCAATCAAAGGGATATCTTAACTTTTTTTACTTTCCAAAGTTTAGAGAAAAAATGGGAGGGGAGACCCCCTCCTAAAGAAGTAACAACTTACTGACACTCGCTCGAAATAATAGCTTTTTTGGGTGTTATACATCTTTCAATTGGTTGTAGGTGCTTTTGTTTGTTGCGTTGATACAAATATACGAAACTTTTTCTATTTGACAATATTTTGAGTACAAAAATTGAACTATTTTGCTATTTATAACTATTATGATTACATAAATACAATCTATGGCATAAAAAAACCACTGATAGCTAGGCCATCAGTGGTTCAAAAGGAATTTGGAATTGGGGTTATGTTTTTTGGAGTTATTGGTAATTGGGGTTACCAAGCGTTTGGTTTATTTGGGGTTTTTATTTTTAGCTTCTTTAGTTGATTGGAACAGCGAAACCTACATTAAGGCCAAAGCCACTCGTCTTCACTTTTTCATCCACAAAAGGTAGGTTGTAAACCTCTGTAAATCCTCTATTATATCTAGCATCTACAAACACTGTACCGAATCCTGCATCGTAGCTTACACCAGCGGCACCGGTTGCACCAATCTCAATGCGATTGAAGTCTTGATCCTGTAGGTTGATTGCTGTGGATCCAAGGTTTATGTCCACCAGTAGATTCGTTTTGGTGTCGACCCGTCCGTTTAAGGCATAGCCAATGTTTGGACCTACAGCGACATAAGCTTTCAGTTTATCTTCGCCAAAACTATACTTGGCTAAAACAGGAATCTCCAAGTAGTCAAACTTAGTCTCCGCCGTCACGCCAATAGGAAGATCGATACCAAAAAGAGGTGCATCAAATCCTTCAGACACTACAAATCCTTTGCGAGTGAATCCGATTTCAGGTTGGATAGAGAACTGAGGGGCTACAGATATTTCGGCGAATGCACCTATACTGAATCCATTTATATTCTTGAAATTGGGTGTTGCATTTCCAATTGCTTCTGAAGTATTCACATTACTCCACGTGCTTCCCATTCTAAGGCCAAAGGATGTTTGAGCAACAGCTACAAGGGTCATCATACTCAAACAAAAAGTCAAAAATACTTTGGACATGGCTCTCATAATGAATAAATTTTGTGTGATTAATTGCTAATGATGGCGGCAAGATGTAGGCTTTAAATGTTAAGAGAAGTTAAGCGGGCGTTAGCAATAGTTTAATTTTTTTTAGGAAATTAGAAGCGACGTGAAAATGTATTAAAATGATAAGATATACGTTAATTTTGCTAACGCGGCCTTAGCGGGATGGAACTACTTCCGATCCTAAACCGACTTTTTTCCCCATCAAATTAGATGCAAAACCAGCATTCAAAAGATCATTTTTTCTAAACCTCCACTTTATTAATACATGTTGTACTGGCAAAAAATACACGAAGACCTAGCTTATGATGGTTGGCGAAAAATGTGGCAAAAACTCTTTTTACTGCCCAATGGCAAAAAGTCCAGCTTCGATGTGATTGGCAATAACCCTTACATATCGGTAGCCGCCTTTACCGAAAAAGGGGAAGCCATTCTGATTCGACAGTATCGACCAGGCCCAGAAATGGTTCTCACTAGTTGCTGTGAGGGCTATCTGGACAAAAATGAAAAACCAGAAGAAGCCGCTAGGCGCGAATTACTGGAAGAAACCGGCTACGAATCTGATGAGATCGTGCTGTTGAAGGGTAAGCGGAGTGCCTATAGCACCGAATATCAATACTTCTTAGTAGCAACTAATTGTCGCTCTACGGGTCAGCAAACTTTGGATGAGAATGAATTCATCGAAGTGTTCACGCTTCCCATTGAGGAGTTCCGACAGTTTATTAAGGAGAAAGAAGATCATACCTTCGTCAATATTGACTTGGCTTATTTGGCTTTAGACCATCTAGGAAAGCTGTAAGCGCACGGCCAAGGCTAAGAATTGAGTTCAACTATCACTCAATTGCCATTTGATTTTTGTATAAACCTTCCAACGAGAAGTCCAGCTATTAGTGCGCAAGCGGCCAGGGACAACATGAGGGTGCGACTGAATGTCTCCTGACGTAGCTCCAAAGTGCTATCATCCCCATAATGAATAAAGCCCGCCCAGTAATAAGGGGATTTTTCCTCATCGGGTAGATCCGTACTTTCTAAGTAGGCCAACTTGGCTTGATGCAAAGCCTCTGCTTTCGACTTCCCGCCCTTGAGTTGGCGATAGAATTCTCCAAAGATTTTGGCAGTGGCCCTATCATTAACACTCCACAAACTAGAAATCAGGCTTTTGGCACCTGCATAGGTAAAGCCTCGGTTCAAGCTCATAACGCCTTCTCCGCGCTTCAATTCCCCCAGGTTCGTCTGACAAGCGCTCAAAACGACCAGTTCTGCGGGCAGTTGGAGTCGATATAAATCTCGAAGATACAAGCGTTCATCGCGGAAATCGATAAAGGGTTCTCCTTCCTTGGCATTCACCGAGGCATGCGTGGAAAGATGCAATATGCCAAAATCAGCGGCACGTTTTTGGAAAAGTTCATAGCTAGCATCAATCCCACTTTCAAAACGACCGCCTAGACCCAGTGCAGCAATACCATTGACTTCATCATCACTATAAGCGAGAACACCCCAGCTTTCGTCGCCCTCTTCAGCGAAGGGAGCTAATGCCAGAATTTCCGTACGCTGTCGCGCTTCCCCCGGATTGGTTTGTAGTTGCTTAGACAAGATGGTGGCCGAATAGGCATAGCTGATGGTATTGGATTGCTGAAAATAATTCCAGGCACTAATACTTCCCATCTGTTCCTCCTTAGTTATTAGTGCTTCGAAGGGTAAGTTGTGCAAAAGGCCATCTGGCATCAAGATCAATCGTTTGCTCTGGAGTGCAGCTAGCGCTGGAGCCATTAAGGTCCTATACAGCAAAAAGCCGGACTGCTGATAGGCTTCGGGATGCTGTAAGATGGTAGAAGCCCCTTCAAAATAGGAGAGGTAATCAAAGATTAAGGGCTTCAAGACCCTGGAATCAACTTGATGTAGTTTTGCCTGTTCTGGTGCCAGTGTTAGTATATAGGTATAATTTTCTCCGGAGAAGAATTGGATAGTGGCGGCTCCTTTAGGTAGTTGCGCTAGAAATGCTTCTCTGGAGACCTGCGCTGTTTTGTAGCGCAAATCGTAGTACTCTGGATATTGCGCTTGGATGTCTTTGCGGATCGCCTGTAGTTGATTCTGGGCATCCAGTATCTTTTTTCGAATTCCAGGATCATCTGGTTGGGCTTGTAAATCTTGTCTCGCCTGGATTAGCGCTTCACTTAGGGATAACTCTTGATCCGCCAGGGCTGGGTCGATCCATTTACGAGTATCCATCTCCATCAAAGCATCGAGTAAGAGCACTGCCTTACTTTTTTCCATGAAATAGAAGGCTTGCTCTGCATCACCAAGGGCATAGCAGATCGCCAGCCCTTCCTCGTAGATGGGGTGAACTTTCTTTCGCCAAAACAATTTGGACTCCGCATCTAAATGCTCTCTTCTCATTAAATCCACCACATAATCCGCCAGCAACAATGTTTGCAAGGCTTGCTGGAGGTGAGATTCTTCCTGTTCTTGCTGGTAATAGGCTTGCCAAGCGCGTGCCTTATCTCTGAGATAGGTTAGCAGGTCCTCCTTATCCACTAGGTCTTCTACTGCTTCTCGACTTGGATTGGCCTCAATACCATCCGCCCCAGGAAAAGGGACCACATTTGCGATGGCTTGCTGAAAGTGAAAGATCGCTGGGTTGATTTCCCCTTTGGCCAAATAAACCTCGCCAAGATTATCATATAGCCGGGCTTTGGCGGGATGTGGCTCCAGTCCTACCGTAGCTTGATGTTGTCGTAGACTGTTTTGTAAGGCATTTAATGCTTCGGCGTACCGACCCAATTTTCGTAAGGGTAAACTCAAGTTATTTTGCGCATCATTGACCATTTCTTCATCTTCTAAAATAGCATAGGCTCGCTTCGCCTCTTCAAAAAAGTAAATCGCACTATCGTACTGGTGCAAATTTTCGAAGGCACTTCCCATTTCAAAGTAAGCAGCAGCCAAGCGATTATCCAACCCTAAGGTCTGATACAATTCAATTTCTTCACGTAAATGTTCTTTAGCCCTAAGTGACAGGAGGCTATCCCCCATCTGGTTGTAAATGGTACTATAGGCATGGTGAAGCAAACCCAAGTTGGTACTGTCTCGACGTGTCTTTTCTGGATCTTTCTGCAAGGGTTGAAACGCAATATCTAAGTAATATAAGGCTCGCTCATAATCTCCTCTATCCCGTTCTGCCAGACTCAAGCGATAAGAGCTACTTACAAACATGGGATTGTCTTTGCTGTATGCAAGATTAAGAATGGCCTCAAAACTTTCCTTAACTCCGTCGGGCTCTCCTTTGGCATTGTAGAATAAGCCTTGATTGTAATAACTTCTGGAGGCCCCTTCCCGGTCTTCTTGTTGGATTCGTAGAGCGATCGCTTTGGCGTTGATAGCTAAGGCAGAATCAATATCAACTCGGTAATATTTTACAGCTTTATAGTGGGTTAAAAGTGCTACCGTGTCTAGGTAGCCAGCCTCCCTGGCTTTCTTTATGGACTGATCAAATACAGGTACGGCCTGCTCTAAAGATTGTTCAGTGGATCGAGCCCAGGCCAAGGCCGCTGAATAGGTGAGAAATTCCTTTTCCTGCGAAATTAGGTTGACATAAATAAATAGGAAAGAGAGGACACAGTAGATTCTAAGACGGTTGAACATAGAGATTAGAGGAAAGGTGATTAATTCTTTCCTCTAATGTAGGTCTCTATGCCGAAAAATACATGCTTTTCTCGGCGAACTTCGGAAAGTCTTCGCTTAAGGCTCGCCTTTATTGTTTCACAATCATCTTTGTTACCTGTCCTTCAGCTGCCAGGAGTTGTAGCTGGTAAACCCCATTCGGCAAGTGACTAAGGTTTAGTTCTTTTGTCCAAGCCGAAGCTTGGTTTGGGAGTACCTGTTGCGAAAGTATTCGCCCTAGTGCATCCGTAAGTAATAATCGATGGAATTGAACGGAACTGTCTTTTACCCTGATAGTGAGCCCCCTCTGGAATGGGTTAGGGTACACGTCTACCTTTGCTTGATCATCTAAGTTAATTACTGCGGTAACTTGTAAAGTACAATCATCTATTCTACCGATTAGATCATGTACATCCATAGTCCTGCCATCCACTACAGACGGAATTAAGGGGGTGGATTGTTCACTTACAATCTCCAATTTCCCCTTGACATCTATGGAGTTATCCTCATAGTCTAGACAATTCAATTTAGCAGCCGCAGCGGTAACTACAGGTGCGGCCATAGAGGTACCGGATTTGGCGGTCCAGAAGATGGCAGGATCTCCATTGATACTACCAGCAGGTACGCTGCTATAAACGCCTACCCCTTTTGCCGCGTATTCAACCCAAAAGTCAGAGTAGTTGGAAAATGACCACAAATTCTCCATACTATCTAGAGCAGCGGTGGATAGTACATTACTGAGGTCGTAATTGGATGGATAGTCCGGGTAATCCACCAAGGATACACCTTCATTCCCCGCTGATGTGATCAAGTGGATATCTCCTTGGTCACGGGCATAGGCTATGGCATTGTGCAACACTCCATCCGTTGGTGACTGGACAGCACTGAAGCCCCAGCTCGCGTTGATGAAATTTGCTTTTTCTTCCGTTGCGTAGTAAATCCCACAGCTCACATTAAACAATTTGCCTAATCCTCGAAAATCATGGGTTTTAACCGGTAATATTTTGAGATCACAACAATCATCTGTCAGTGCCTGCCAGTTTTGGATAATAATTCCGGCAACATGGGTTCCGTGACTGTGATCGTCAAAGGGCTTATTTTGGAGTGTAGGATCATCCGCATGAATGAAGTTCCACCCCAGGATATCCGTGGGATAACAGGCTTGCGAACTAGGCCTTAGGTATTCACTAATAGCTATAGGTCCTACATTAGTGATGTCCTGCTTATAATTATAGTCAATCCCTGTATCCAAAATAGCAATCACTACCTCCTCTTGTTGTGCAGGCTCGGGTTGTGGGGGAACAGGATAAGTGTCGCCGTAAAAAGCGGGCGTGTTCTTAATATCTAGAAAATCCCCATTATAGTAATTGAAATCGGTCTCCTGAACGCCATCGGTTTCCTGATCGGCAGTGGCTTTTTTCTCTTGGATATTCAAGATTGTATTACCATCCTTTACTAAGATCAAATCGTCAATACCATAGTCATTACCGATTAGGCCTCCATTAATTTGCTCTAGACAGAGGGTAACGGTAGCCGTAGATGCTGCTGTCCATTGGACGAAATACAACTCCCAATCATTACTCGCATCCATTTCTATAATATTGAGGGATACCGCACTTCCATTGGCTAAAAGCTGGAGCTGCGGACTAGGATTACTGCCGACCAGATTACGGCCTCGGAAGGCGAACAGGTAATCTTCATTGGCCTCCAACATCACGTCCTGGCACCAAATATCAGTGCCGGGCGTAACGCTACCGTCAACAATCAAGAACTGATTCACACCCGGATCGTCAAAGGCAGAAAAATTATTGCTGGTCCAAGTTGCATTCAATGGACAAATATCGGTCATCTGAGTGCCGACGCAGTAGGACGAAGCATTGCAATTGCCACAGTCATTATTTAACTCACTTCGAAAATCCTGCGCCCCGTTGGCAAAGTCTCCATTTACTAAAAGATTTTGCGAAAGATCAATCTCGAAGGTGTCCGCAAAATGAAAGAGTTCAAGGTCGCTGCAAGTGCAGGTATCATATGACACAACCTGTAGTTTCTCTCGAAGACTATCTTTAAAAGCTTCCGTAGCAGTTGGTGACCACTGCACCGCCAACTCATCCGGAGGATAGGCTCCCCCTAAGGTGTCTACCAAGTAAGGGACCTCCCACTGAGTTAGGCTATCTCCTAAAAAAGAGGGAAAAGTCTCTCCAAATTCCGGTGGTAATTCTAGCAATTGCACATCATCAATAATCCAGAAGAAGTTACTTCCTTCAAAGAGGAACCGGATTTGTATCTCCGTTTGCTCTTCCAAAAAGTCGGTTAGCTCCAGGAAAACTAGATTGGAGTTTGATGTTTCTGCCGTTCTGGGGATTCCCTGGTTTACGGGAATATCTTGCCAGTCTAGCCCACCATTGACAGAAATGCCCACGCTGGTTGCACTCTCAAAATTCCGATAGTATTGATAGAATTGGATGGCCACACGCTCACGCCCAGCAATATCAATCGGCGGGGAAATTAGCCCAGCTCTGTGCGGAAAGGGGATTAATGTTTCCGGATTGGATTGATAGCCATCAGAATCGAAGACGGCGGCTCCACCATCTGAGGGTGAATCGAGCCGCTGACGATTGCTCCAGAATTGCCCAAAGAGG
>JAHQWA010000381.1 GCA_019634045.1 Saprospiraceae bacterium | reverse complement strand
CCATTCACGCCAACCACTAGAATGATACAAGGAAAGTCCTCTGAAGGTAAAGTATAGTCCTCTACATCAACGGTATTGTTTTCAGCGAGCAATTGTACGATCTCATCGCGGAGTATCTCGTTCAATTCACTCGTGTTCAAATATTTGTCTTTGGCCACCCTTTCCTCAATGCGTTCGATGATCTTGATCGTCGTATCTAAGCCCACATCGGAAGACACCAATATGTTCTCTAATTCATCTAGTACTTCTACGTCAACGGTAGACTTACCGGCGATGGCCTTGGAGAGTTTGCCTAGGAAACTGGTTTTTGTTTTTTCCAGTCCTTTATCTAGGTCTTCTTTCTTTTCTTTGTTGAAAAACTTCGAGAAAAAACTCATAGCGATGTTGGATTAGAAAGCGGTGGGAAGGTTTGGTTCCAACCTATTTACGATTAGGATATCCATATCTACAAATGCACAAAGAGGCTTTCCTTGGTCAGAAAAGCCTCTTTGGGGGCCGAAAGTTAATCTTGGTCTTATTTCTTCGCCAAGTATGCTTTCACTTTATCCTTGTGGATCATTACTTCTTTGTAAGAGTATGTTCCAGTCTTAGGATTTTTTACACTTTGAACGATTTTTACGAAGTCACGACCCGAACCAGCGTTAGCTTTACGTTGCGCGACCCGTGCGTTCTTTGATACCTTTGCCATAATATTCGAATTTTAAGCGTGAAATGCTGTAAGGATGTCAAAAATAAGGATATCCACTTGATCATGCAAGTGTAGTCGCTTACTTAATCTCTCTGTGTACAGTTACGCGCTTAAGTATAGGATTGAATTTCTTAAGCTCTAGTCTATCAGGCGTATTCTTCCTGTTCTTTTGCGTCACATACCGAGAAGTACCGGGCATACCCGTTTTCTTGTGTTCGGTACATTCCAAGATGATTTGCTGGCGATTTCCTTTACTCTTCTTTGCCATGATATAAATACTTAAATAGTAATCAAATTATAGTTTAACTCCTGTATCAACTCCTTTGCGCTCCAATTTCTTCAAGTATGCATAAATGCCCAACTTGTTGATGTTGCGGATAGCAGAAGAAGATACTTTCAAAGTCACCCATTCTCCGGTTTCAGGAATAAAGAAACGCTTCTTGTGCAAGTTTGGCACAAAACGACGCTTGGTCTTACGATTAGAGTGAGACACATTATTTCCCGAGATTGGGCGCTTACCCGTCAATTGACATACTTTAGACATAACACTGCCACTTTAGCGTTCGAACGCTCCAACCTTAGGATGAACTAAGAATGGAGCGTCCAACAAATCTTATTGTAATAGTGACTCCGCCAGGACTCGAACCTGGAACCTCCTGATCCGTAGTCAGGTGCTCTATCCAATTAAGCTACGGAGCCAAAACATTCATTTACAATGAATTAAAGAAATCAATATTTCTCTTTGAGAAATGCTTTAATGGGCCATTGCCCCAAAGCGGTTGCAAACTTACAATCATTTTCTTACATGAACAAGAACAAACAAAAAATTTTTTTAGTTCACTGCATGATTTTTATTGTTGGTTTCTCTCTTCTGGAGATCAGCGGAAAATGGGGATTCTTTATTTCATATTAGCAGACATCCATTTCCAGTCTATGTCTTGAAACTTAAAATTTTGATTAGCTGTTTTGATCTTGCGTTTCCCTTCTAATTTCCCATTTTTCCTCCGCTCTACCAGAAGCTCTGTGATCGTATACTGTTCCTTTTCGAAATCATAGCTTACCCCATCATCATTATATAGCAAATAGCGATTGACTTTGGTGCCGTAGTGCCGGACTTCTAATTTTGGACTACCACTATTTAGGTCCTCACCCGCTGCAATCATTGGGATAATGCCTCCATCCTTGACGAATAGAGGGATTTGCTCTAGTTTGGAAGCTACCGTGATGGTTTCTCCATCCCCTATGTATTGACCTGTATAGAAATTATACCACTTGCCTTTGGGAAGTACAACGGTACGACTCTTTTCGCCAGTAAAAATCGGAGCGACTAGCAGGGAAGGGCCCATCATATATTGATCAGTGACTTCAAGCCGTTGCTGCTCGGCGTATGGATTGTCGACGCCATCCAGTTGACCAGCAGTGAGCTGCTCTTTAGCTGTAAATCCCTGCTCCAATACCATGGCTCGAAAGGGAGGGATGCCGCTTTTCTGATAATCATAGAAGGCGGTGTAGAGATAAGGTAGTAGCCTTTTCCGTAAGACGACCACCTCCCGTACCATATCCGTCACTTCCGGGAAACTCCAGGGTTTGGTGCCACTGTACCAGGCATTGAGCATCATCAAGGGAGAAAAGGACACGGTTTGGAATCGCCGGATCCACTCCTCAGGGGATTCAGCACTTCTAATTTCTGGTGTCCATAAAAGGCCTGTGAGCGAAGCATTGGCCAGTGCGGTGACGTAGGGTTTATGTTTATAATAATCGCTATAGATAACGGCACTTTTGTCGCTGGCACCGATATAAGAGGATCGCACCAAATTATAAGTCCGCTTATTTTGCTTTCGCAAATGTTCTTGTAAGGTATGTTGCAGTATGAGTCCATAGAGCTGCCTAATCTCCACTGCATCATGACCGGATGGGAAGGAGGCATGATCTGGCCATAACCAGACGTCATAACCATCCACTTCGTCTAATTTATAGCCGCTGATGCCTAAATCTAGGTGCTTTTTTTGATGATGTTGGAGTAATACTTGCTGGGCTTCGGGCAGGGTGTAATCGGGCACTTCGCCCAACCAGACGGTATGACTAGCGGTGTAAGGCTTAATGGAAGTGTACATGCTTGAGCTGGGTGCAACGTAGGGGTTTTCCCAAAGATTGACTTTGATACCTTGCTGGGACAGATTGTTGACAAAGATCTCGGGTTTGGGGAATCGGGATTCATCCCAATCGTAAGAGCAAGGGTAGGCAAAGTTTTGCCAGCCAGGTTCTAGGCCAATGACATCCAGTGGGAAATTGTACTTTTTAAAATCGGCAATTTCTTGATAAACATCCTGGTCGGAGCTTTGCGTGTGCACTCGATGCCAAAACCCTAATCCCCACTTTGGTGGTAGGACTCCACCTCCACAATATAAGTTATAGCGTTGCACGACCTCCAAAACGGTATTGCCTGTGAAAACGTAGACTTCCATTCCCGTCCCGATTGCACTTGCCTCAATAGCATCCGACAGTGGCCGAGCGGCCCACTTGTTTCCGCCCGTTGTTCGATCCACTCGCTCCGGGAGTTGGCTGTCCTTGCGGTTACTGACCCCGACGTGGATTTTCACCCGTTGTGGAGAATTAATCAAAACGCCATAGCCCTTGCTTGAGATGTAAAAAGGGACGGGGGCGTGGGTGTAGCCTTTCACGCCACCATAGTGATCGACTTTTAGC
Source organism: Saprospiraceae bacterium (assembly GCA_019634045.1). Lineage (GTDB taxonomy): Bacteria > Bacteroidota > Bacteroidia > Chitinophagales > Saprospiraceae > DT-111. Next base: position 6,655 of record JAHQWA010000381.1, on the reverse strand, counting down.
GTGTAGACCTGCTTACGTCTATTGATGCCTTGAAATTCCAAGCCCAAACCATAGATCTTTTCTTGTTCCGCTAGGGGTAGCCTGATTCCGATGCGTGTTGGTGTCCGGTGATGGTAAGTTTGGGAGATATCAAAGGGGAAAGGAGAATCACCTAGCTCTTCTATGGCCTTGGTTTTAGGAGGGCTAGTGTAATCCAAGGCATTTAGTTGCAATTCACCTATGCTGGCTTTCCATACCCCTGGCAATACTTTTTCCCATTTCATGTGATCCATACCCTTAAGTGTCGTGGGTTGACCGGCTAAAGAAGTTGAGGTGTATAGGAGAAAGAAGAGGAGCGTAAGGGGCCTGAGATTGGACAGCATAATCGGATTCATTAGTTACAAATTAATCTGGTCATGAAAGATAGGAAAATTAACCGTGGGCTTGCCTCAAGCGGGTAGTACTTGGCAAATTCATAGCAAGTTGCCCAGTATGCGTGCCGAACGGATTTGAACGGGAAAATCTTGCCACTCGCAGTACATTTTAATTAGTAGCTGTTGTAAGAATAGAGGTGAGCTGCATATCGAGCTTTCACCTGTCAAAACCAAATTTGCCAAGCATGAATAGATGGGTTGAGTTGTTGTCTGAATATGTACAAATCCTATTGGGGATACTACTGGCTAGTATTGGTCTGAAGGCATTCTTATTACCCAATGGCTTTCTGGATGGAGGAGTGACGGGAATAGCTATTCTAATCAGTGAAAAAACGCAGCTAGATATTTCCTATTTGTTGGTGGGGATTAGCATTCCCTTTCTATGCCTGGCTTGGTATACTGTTTCGCAAAGAATTGTGTACAAGTCGATGGCATCGATTATTGGTTTGGCCCTATTTATTCACTTCGAAAACTTTACACCTATTACTGAGGATAAACTCCTGATTGCCATTTTTGGCGGCTTGTTTCTTGGTGCGGGTATTGGCCTCACCATTAAGAATGGGGCTGTACTGGACGGAGCAGAAATTCTGGGAATATTTGCAAACGAATACTACGGTATCAGCATTGGGAAGGTCATTTTGACTTTCAATGTGATCTTGTTTGCGATCACTGCAAGATTGCTTTCAGTGGAAGTCGCCATGTACTCCGTATTAACCTATCTGGTCACCGCCAAAGTGATAGACTATATGATTGAAGGTTTTGAGGATTACATTGGGCTGCTAATTGTATCGAACGAAGCCGCTTCCCTGGAAAAGGTATTGATTGAGCAAGTGGGGACGGGGATGACTATCTATCAAGGAGTAAAAGGGTATGGTTCTCGAGGGCAACAGGAAAATCTGCAGGTGCTGCAAATGGTAATCAATCGGATCGATATTCGAAAGACCTATAAGGCTATCAATAGCGTAGATAAAAAAGCTTTCATCGTCGAGTTTGATGTCAATGCCATTCAAGGGGGGATATTGCGAAAGTATTTAAGCAAGCAAGGCATGAAATCACTTTGGACTATGACCACGGGTCAGGCTTGAGCGGGCGGGGCGGAACTTCCGTGGCCGTGACACTGTACTCAAGGCTTATTGTTGTAGTCCTTGATAAACCAATTCTGCTATAGCATGATATCCAGCCTGATTAGGATGGACACCATCTTGTTCCGTGAAGAGTGCTGGGCGATGATCCAGCGGTGTATTCAGGTCAATCCAATTGAGCTCCTTTTCAATTGCTACCTCTTTGACCCAGGCAATAATCTCTTGTAGGCGAGGTTTACGAATACCCAGCCCATTTTGACGTTCCTGGCTTAGGCCAGGAGTTTCTAGCACCATGGGCGAGGGCGCGCAGACCCAAATGTCAGGAGCTGATAGCAAGGTGCTTAAGGAGTCAATAAGGTCCAAGTAGTCCTGCTTGTATTCGTCCTTGTATTCCCAACACTTACGGTTTCCACAAGTGCCTACGCCACAAGTGTCATTGGTGCCTAAGCTAATGACGACCATATCGGGCTGCAGCGCTTTAATTTTCGAAAGTTGGTCCCAGACCGTGGGTTGACCTTTGCGAATCAAGGTACAACCTCCAACACCCAGATTGTAGACCTGATACCCATTTCCTAACATCAACTGAAGTTGAGCCGGGTAAGAATCGCTGTCTGGGTATTCAAGGCGGGCTCCGAAGGTGATACTGTCCCCAACGCAGGCTACCACTTTTACTTTCTTCTGCGTACATCCCAACAGTAAGAGGATAGCCGTAAAAAATAGGCTACTTAGGCTGATCAGGTGTAATTTCATTCGATTAAGATTAGCTAACTTTACTCTTGTAATCAATAGGTGATCTCTAAGTCATTTGCGCGGACCTCCGCTAGTTTTTGTTGTAGTTTTTCTTTAAACTCGACCACTACCTCTTCATACGCGGGGTTCGTGGCGAGATTAGTATACTGCTTCGGGTCTCGTTCCATGTCGAATAACTCCACTCCTGAACTAGCATCTTCATCGTACTGGATATAGGCCCATTTTTTGGTTCTTAGGAGAAAGGTTTTTCCCCCTTGGGATACCGAAAACGCCATATCGCGAACTTCCTTGGTAGGATCTTCTAAGACATCGACCAAGCTTTTGCCTTGTAGATTTTCAGAATGCTCCAGCCCTGCCAGTTGGGCGACTGTTGGATATAGATCCAGCAACTCTGTAAAGGAATGACATACCGCGGGCTTCTTGCCAGGAACCTTAATAATCATTGGAACACGAACAGACTCCTCATGGAGACTTACCTTCATCCAGAAGCGGTGCTCTCCCAAATGAAAGCCATGGTCAGAGGTGAAAACAACTATGGTGTTATCCTCCAACCCTTCTTCCTTTAGCGTGTTTAGTACTTTCCCCACTTGTGCATCTAGGTAAGTCACTGAAGCATAGTAAGCCGCGACTGCTTTCTGTTCTTGTATCTCATTCATTTTCCCATTTACACTGGTTACGTAGTTGATGCCGCGCTGGGGAATATCATCCCAATCTCCTTCTACTTTTGGGGGAAGTATGACCTCTTCGAAAGGGTAGGGGGTGAAGTAGGTTCTAGGTGCTACAAAAGGAACGTGAGGTCGTACAAATCCGACCGCCAAGAAGAAGGGCTCGTCTTTGTGTGCTCGAATTAAAGCACTGGCCTTTTCGGCAGTTTTTCCATCGGAATGCACCAAGTCGTCTCCATCCGCTTTGACAATGGTCATTACATTTCCACCCTTAATCGGTAAAGTTCCGTCGGGATTGCCTTGCACTAACTCCCCTTCGCCGGGTGCTAGCCATTCGGGCCCTTGGCTATTGAATTTTTCCGTCCAGGAAGCCGGATCGTCCTTACCATCAGAGCCCTTTTCAATATCTCCTGGTACGCCCATATGAAAGATCTTGCTCACACGAGCGGTGTAATACCCATTTTCTTTGAATAATTGTGACCAGGTTTTTCGGTCTGGACCGATATTTTTCCTGCCCGATACATAGCCATAGGTAGTAGTGGCGCTAGGGTAATAGCCCGACATAAAGGAAGCGCGGGAAGGCCCACAAACGGGATATTGGCAATAGGTTTGAGTGAAACGTACGCCTGCTGCGGCTAGCTTGTCGATATTTGGCGTTTGGCAGGCTTTGTTTTCGTAGGCGGAAACGGCTGTAGCGGTTAGGTCATCGGCTATGATGAAAAGGACATTGAGCGGAGTGGGTTCCTGCTTGCAACCCATCAATAGGCTGAATGATAAGAATAGTAGTAGGTTTTTCATGATCGTTATTCGTCTTTGCTCGAGAATGTGACACTGCCTTCGTGTTTAGGAATGTGATTTCTGGCTTTCGGTTTGCCCGTTGCCGCACCTGTCGTACAAAAGGTTGAAACTTAATTGTGAATCAGTAGCCTTCCCATGCTGTAAAATTGAAAAAAGTACTAGAAATTGCGGATGCATTGGACGAAACGGTAACCAAACAGAAAATGAACTAAGCTTTGCCGGGGCCGCTTACGGATTACTCCTTCTCCTGTCCTCGAGCTATTAGCTAGTCCTCCATCTGGCATTCCAGCCGAAGATTTGAGACCACTGTATGGTATGAATCTGTTCAATGCAATCAAGTTAGGAAAATTTTAGCACCAGCTTTAAAATGTTTTTCAATGAACGATACCCATCTAGTAAAATACATTTCCGGTACTTTGATGATAGCCGTCTGTTTTCTTCTCTTGCCATCTTGTGCGGGAGAGCAAGAAGCCACGGAAGAGGCGAATACCAAGATTGCGATTATCCCTGCCCCGAAGAAGATCACCAAAGGGGAGGGCAGTTTTCAATTACAGGCCGGAGTGCAAATAAGTGTACCTTCCGAAGACGCCTCTTGGACTAAACCTGCTGAGTATTTAGCGAAGCGCATTCGTGTTACGACGGGCTATCAAATGAAGATAGTAGAGGAAGCCAAGACAGCGATTACATTCGAGCTGGATGAAAGCATAGCAGCACAGGAAGCTTATCAATTACAGGTACAGAAAGAAGGTGTCACGATCAAGGCGGGTCATCCACAGGGTGCTTTTTATGCAGTACAAACCCTACTACAACTCCTTCCGCCTTCTGTCTTTTCTGAAGAGCAAGAGCTAAAACTACCCTTGTCTATACCCAATGTAGAGGTAGAAGATAGCCCTCGTTTTTCTTATAGGGGAATGCACCTTGATGTGGGACGGCACTTTTACGATGTTCAAGAAGTGAAGCGCTTTATCGACCTACTGGCCCTACATAAGTACAATACCTTTCACTGGCACCTGACAGAGGATCAAGGATGGCGGATTGAGATCAAGAAATACCCTAAACTGACGGAGGTCGGGGGCTTTAGAAAGGAAACACTTGTGGGACATTACAGCAATCAACCACATGAATTTGACGGAGAGCCTTATGGAGGGTTTTACACGCAGGAAGAGGTCAAAGAGGTAATCGCCTATGCACAAGATCGTTTTATTACGATTATCCCTGAGATCGAATTACCTGGTCACGCACAAGCTGCGATCGCTGCCTATCCCGAATTGGGCTGTCAAGAGCAGACGCTTGAGGTGCTGACGGTGTGGGGGGTGTCCGAAAATGTATACTGTCCTACGGAATATACCTTTAATTTCCTGGAAGACGTGCTCGACGAGGTAGCCCAGCTCTTCCCCAGCGAATATATCCATATTGGTGGTGATGAGTGCCCCAAAAAGCAATGGGAAGAAAGCGCTTTTTGTCAACAGCTAATCCGTGAACAGGGACTTAAGGATGAATTTGAATTGCAAAGCTACTTTATCAAACGGGTAGAAAAAATGCTGACAGCTAGAGGCAAGCGCCTGATTGGATGGGATGAGATTTTGGAAGGTGGTTTAGCGCCGAATGCCACGGTGATGTCTTGGCGGGGCATAGCGGGCGGTATTGAGGCTGCCAAGGAAGGCCACAATGTAATCATGACCCCTACATCCCATTGCTATCTGGATTACTATCAATCCCAAAATGAGGATGAACCGCTAGCTATTGGCGGGTACTTACCGATTGAAAAGGTCTATGAATTTGAGCCCATACCCGCAGACTTACCTGCTGATAAACGACATCATATTATCGGGGCCCAGGCGAATATCTGGACCGAGTACATTCCAAATCAAGCCCAATTGGATTATATGACCTACCCCCGAGCTTGTGCGATGGCTGAGGTGGTGTGGTCAGGGCAGGGGCAGCGTAATTTCCAAGATTTTTCCGGACGTCTGATCGAGCATTTTTCGCGCCTAGCAGCTTATGGCGTGCAAGCAGCTGATGGTTTCTTTGATCCGGTTGGTAAAATAGAAACAGACAAGGACTTGGTCAAGGTGAGCTTGTCCTCGCCTCACCCAGAAAATACAATTACTTATACTTTGGATGGAACTACACCTACTGCCTCATCTCCTGAATACCAAGGGGCTGTTGAAATCACGGAGACTAGTACCATCAAAGCGGCCAATTTCCTGAACGGACAACAGCAGGGTGGAATTTGGGAAGGCTTCGTTCAATGGCACCAGGCCTTAGGGGGGGCGATTCGCATAACGGAACCACCAGCTGAGAAATACAGTAAAGGAGGAGGCCAAGCGCTCATCAATGGCGTGTTGGGAAGTACCCGACAGTTCTCTGATCGCGAATGGCTAGGGTTCAATGAAGTAGATTTTGAAGCCGTGATTGACCTGGGAAGTCCAAAGCAGCTGCAGGAGATTTCCTGCCGGTTTTTTAAGGATAATAATTCCTGGATTTACCTCCCCAAAGGCGTACAAGTATTCACCTCCACCGATGGCCAATCGTATCAAGCTGCAGGTACGATAAACGCTATTGTGAGCGAGTCTAAAATAGCTAAGCCTAGGCTTGATCTTGCTATGGAGGAACCGGTCCAGTTTGTAAAAATCATAGCAGCTAACCACGGCCCTATTCCTGCGGGTAATCCCGGCGAGGGACAGCCTGCTTGGTTGTTTGTAGGGGAGATTATTGTGAATTAAAGGATAAGCTCCACTTTAGCCTTTTGTGCTCATCTAAAAATAGATGTAGCCATTTCCTAGAGCGGGTTGCCCGGCAAAAAACTGTTTGACGGAGGAGTTTTTTTTGCCAAGCGTTTTGCCGACTTTTAGGCGATTGTAAAAGTCGGTCGCCGAAGGCAAAAAGCCAACATTATGACACTGATAAGCAACGTTTTACGGCTTACCCTTACTTGGGGAGCATG
>JAHQWA010000380.1 GCA_019634045.1 Saprospiraceae bacterium | reverse complement strand
GATGAGATCATCCAGTTATCCCAGCAAAAGATTCCTAATGGAGCGAGGAGAACACTATCGGAACGCCCGGTAGTGCACGAAAAAATAGCCCTGATGAAGGCGCGTTATCAGTCTTGTAAATTGCTGCTGGAGGAAAACGTACGGAGAAACTGGGCAGAGGCAGAAAAGGGCAAAATTTCTGTCAAAACAAAGAGCGAACTCCGTCTCGCTTCCTCCTATGCTGTCGATCAATGCGCTGAGATTGTTAGTCAAGCTTACAAAATTGGAGGCGGTACTTCCATTTGGGATGGTGTAAAGCTTCAGGAATTACTGAAGGATATTCACGTGGTCACCCAACACGGCATGGTCGGCCACAGCAATTTCGAAATTGCTGGTAGAGTAGCTTTTGAGCTAAAGGTAAATGAATGGTTGCTGTAGAACCGTGCTCTTATTCCCACTTCTCCCTAAACAAAAAATTGACAGCCTTTCTGGGGTCCTTTTATGCTAGGGCTCCCTTATCAACTTACCTAATTCTAGGTATAAAATGGTGAGAAAACGAGTGTTTTGGTGCCGGAAGCAGTCGAAATATCTACCTTTGTGCCCGAAATATCAAGGGACTCTACTATGAAAAAAATACTCTTTGCCGCCTTCCTAATCAGCCTCGTAGGTACCGGGGCGGAGCTGCTGCTGCTGGAACATACTCAGGATGCCTGGCAGCTGATTCCAGTCGTTCTGATTGGGTTGGCCCTAATCGCCTTTAGCTGGTTTGCTGCTACCGGGGCTAAGCTGAGTCAGCAGGTATTGAGAGGGATTATGTTGTTCTTTATTCTTAGCGGCGTACTGGGGTTTGCTCTGCATTACAATGGCAATATGGAATTCGAGTTGGAGATGTATCCCAGCATGAAGGGCACGGAGTTGATGTGGGAGACCCTGAAAGGCGCCACCCCAGTCCTCGCACCGGGAAGCATGGTGGCTACGGGTTTGTTGGGCTGGGCTTATAGTATGAAATGATCAATACATTTACCTCACTTAATATAAAAAGACAATGCAACGTTTAACTTGGTTATTATTAATCATCGGTATGGTTTCTGCCTGTGCCGGAGGCGAAAATAAGGCTACAGAAGAGGAAACGACCACGGAGAATCAGGAGGAAGCTTCTCCTCCTAAAGCCCCTGGCTCCCTTGCTGTACTCAACCCTAACTTGGCTTCTGCCGAAGAAATGGCTGCACTCCCTGAAATCGGAGAAGCTTTGGCACAAAAGATCATTGAAGGACGTCCTTTCCTTAGTATGAAAGACTTTCAGGCAGTCGTGGGTGAGATGGAGGAAGCGGCAAAGGAGGCGCTTTTCACCACTTGTTTTGTTCCCTTAAATCTTAACACTACGCCCGAAGATGAGTTCTTGATGGTTCCAGGTGTAGGTGAGAAAATGGCGCACGAATTCGAAGAGTACCGTCCCTATAAGAAGGTCGCTCAATTTAGAAGAGAAATGGGAAAATACGTGGATGAGGATGAAATCGCACGCTATGAGAAATATGTATTTGTTCCTGTAGCCCTTAATTCCGCCACAGATGAAGAGATTCTTGCCATCCCTGGTGTTGGAGACCGCATGCTACATGAGTTTAAGGAATATCGTCCATACAATAGCATGGAACAATTCCGCCGTGAGATTGGTAAATACGTAGATGATAAAGAGTTGGCACGCCTAGAGCGTTTTGTCTATTTAGATGCAGAGAATTAATCCTAAACAACCTTCTTGGTGGTGAAGTAGGGGTCGGTAATTGTTCCGGCCTACCTACGGAAAAAGCCTTTCAGAATTGAATCTGAAGGGCTTTTTTTATTCCCTAGCCTGCTGTTGTGTGTTTCTCACCAACAGCAGATGTCCGAGGAGGCATGGGGGGTTGTGGGTCGAAAAGACCAACAACCGCAAGGGAGGCTTCGGCTGCTATTGCGTGTCTGGCTAGCTAGACTGGTACTAACAACGGCGGGGGAGACTGCGGAGCACCCGCTCTGCTGTTGTGTGTTTTCCACCAACAGCAGAGCGGGCGGCTTGAACCTGCGTTCAATTCACCTAACGATATGATCAATTCACCGGGTTTACCTGAATAGCTCATGCTCGATCTGCCCACCTTTGTCATAAATAATCACCCAAAGCATCTACTTATTCAACTAGGAGTGAAGCGCTAGTACGCTGCATTCTATCAGATAAATTGATAATAGCATCTAGCACTGCACAAAACCAAAAAGCTAAAACATGAGAAACTGGTTGTTATTCCCCTTAATCCTCTTCGGTCTACCCGGCTTAGCACAAATTCAATTCAGTTCCCTCGAGGAAGTTCTAGGCTTTGCTGATCAAAACGCAATCGCATTGCAACAGGCACGAATTGGAGAACAGATTTCGCTAACAGGAAAGAGGGAGGCCAAGGCAGGTCTTTATCCTAACTTCAACACCCAGTTGGGCTATAACGATAATATCACCTTACAACCTACGCTGGTTCCTGCCCAGATGTTCAATCCGGCAGCAGCGGAGGATACCTACGAGGAATTCACCTTTGGCACTAAATACCAGTATTCAGCTGGCATACAAGTGCAGTGGGATATTTTAAATTTCCAAAAACTATTTGCAGTCCGAACGGCTGATAAAGAAATCCTAAAGAGTAGAGCAAACATTGAGGTGCACCGATTTAATACTTATAACTCGATCGCGTCTACCTACTACTCAATTCTGCTCACACAAGAGTCTATCCGAATCTATGAAGAGAATCTCGAAGTTTCTACTTCCATCCTTGATGTAGCTAAGGAAAAATACGAGAAGGGAATCATCAGTGAAGCAGAGCTCAATCAAGCAGCCATCAAACAGATACAAAACAAGCGAAACCTAGATGCTGCAAAAAACAATTTACAGCAATTCCATCTCCAATTGCAAAGTCAGTTGAACACGAAGCAAAGCATCGAGATCCTGGACGAGCCGGCCAACTTCGCCTTGGAGGATATGATGATCCAATCGAGACATCCCGAAGTACTATTGCAAGAGATGGAGGTACAGAAGCACGAGTCATTGCTCAAGCAAAAGAAATCCATGCTGTATCCTTCAATCAGCTTAGTCTATCAGAATAACCGAACCTGGGCAACCAATGATTTCATGGATTTTTCGACAGCTAATGCCCTTCCGCAACAATACTTTGGAGTACAAATTAATCTACTGGGATCTAATCGATTTACCACTAAACAAAAGATCAAACAATCTGAATGGGAGTTGCAAATGCAGCGCATGCAATTGGAAAACACCAAACTAGTGAAGCAAAAGGAGGATGAATTGCTTCAACTGGAATTACAAAAGGCCTCTCAACAACTCACCGATAATCAATACATCCTCCGTCTACAAGAGAAAAACGATCAGCACGCCGAAAACAAATACCAAGGCGGCATCATCGGGCTAGATGAACGCCTCAATAAATATGATGATTTACTAGCTACTCAAGATATGTACCTACAGAGTCTGGCTAGTTTCAGCATCGCCCAATACAAAACCTATATCAGACAGATCAATTTTCAAACTAAATGATACGCATAAGGGATATGAGAAATTCAAGCAGCCTAAGTTGGTGTGGACTCCTAAGCCTTGTTTTATTATTGGGGGCCTGCCAGGAAGCAGAAACTACCTTACCTGTTCGTAAAACCTTGGAAGATGCTGTCTTCGCCAGCGGCTACATGGAGCAGGAAAACAACTACACCGTATCGGCCAAAGCAGATGGCATTTTACTATCCTTCCGCATTCAGGAAGGAGACTCTGTTCGCAAAAATGATTTGATTGCCGTCATCGAGAATGACATTCAGCATAACCAACTCCAGGATGCCATCGCTGTTTACGAGGACGCCATTAGCGATGCCGCTCCAAATTCACCGCAATTGCAGCATTTGCAAACCCAGATTCAGCAAGCAAAAAAGCAATTGGCCTTTGATGAGGAGAATTATTCTCGCTACCAGCAACTGCGCGATAAAAATTCCATTGCTCAACTCGATTTCGAAAAGGTTGAACTTCAATACCAAAATGCTCAAACTAACCTTCAAGCTTTAAAGAAGAACTATGAGGATGTCCTAAGTTCCCTGAAATTGAATGAACAACGCAGCCGAGTGCAGGTCAACACTCAACGCTCCTTGTTACAAGACTATCACCTCACCACCGAAGAGTCAGGACAAGTCATTAAGGTATTCAAGAAACAAGGGGAATTGGTTCGGAGAGGCGAAGCCATAGCCCGGATTAGCAGTGGGGCGTATGTCATCAAACTATTTGTCGCTGAAGGCGATATCACCAAAGTGAATCTGGGTCAATCGGTGGCCATTCACATCAATACCTACCCCGACAGGGTATTCCCAGCAAAGCTTACTAAAATTTATCCTGGTTTTGATGAGGCCGAACAGTCTTATATCGTGGAGGCTCAATTCCAACAGTTTCCGGAAAAAATGTTCTCCGGTACACAACTACAAGCCAATATTGAAACAGGGCGGCGAGAAAATGTGCTGGTGATCCCGAGCGATTATGTTTCTAAAGGAAGCTTTGTGAGGCTTGAAACCGGAGAGGAGAAACAGATTGAGACTGGTAGTAAAAATGATCTGATCACGGAAGTAGTTTCCGGCATTTCGGAAAGTGATGTCCTCGTAAAACCTAGCTATTAATATGAATCTTAATCAAAGAATAGCGAAGATCTTCTTGACTTCCAAATTCAGGCAATTGCTGGTAGCCGTACTAAGTGTCACCTTCGGCATCTCCATGTACGTATTCATGAATAGCTTCATGCATGGCGTGAATCAAGAACAGACGGAGATCACCTTCACGGCCATGTCACACCTCAAGATATACAACGAACTATCCAATGAGGTTCGCCCCATCAAACCTCCTCCAACAGATAGCAATACGGTATTGATGGTCAGCAACAATCGGAATATTCGATATACAAAGGGCATACAGAATGTGGACGCGATCAGGCAGGAGCTATCCCAGGTTCCAAGTATAACGGGTGTCGCTGCTCAGTTAAATCAAAATATATTTGTGCGCAATGGGGTATCCCAAGCTAGTGCTTCGCTCTCCGGGATAGAAACTGCTCAAGAAGACCAACTATTTAATACCTCGGATTTCTTGGTTGCAGGTACTTTAGATGATTTAGATAAGCAATCCAATGCCATCATTTTGGGAACGGGTTTAGCCCAAAAAATAGGCGTAAGAACGGGAAATAATGTAACGGTGTCCACCTCGGAGGGACTTACCAAATCCTTCAAAGTAGTTGGCCTAATTGAAACCGGAGCCAACCTAGCCGATCGCTCGAGAGCCATCGTTTCCATCCAGACCGCCCGACAATTGTTGTCCAAAAATCGCAGCTACGCTACCGAGCTTTTGGTTAACATCACGGATTACAACGATGCCAGAAGCGTGGCAACGCTTATTCAACCATTAACAGATTACAAGGTGGAGGCTTGGCAGGAAGGAAACAGTCAACTCGATTCTTCCAACGTCCTCCGGGACATTATTGCGATAGCCGTCTCGCTCACAATCCTCATCGTAGCAGGCTTTGGCATCTATAACATCATGAATATGACGGTGAATGAGAAGATCAAAGAGATCGCCATCCTCAAGGCTATGGGATTCAATGGAAAGGATGTCGTTGAGATTTTCTTGACTCAATCGGTCATCATTGGATTAATGGGTGGGCTGACGGGCCTGATGTTAGGAGCTGCAATTGTAAAAGTTATAGACAACGTTCCTTTCAACATGGGCCCCATGACCACCCTGCCAGTGACCTACGATAGCTCGGACTATTTAATGGCCTTTGCCTTTGGCATCCTCATCACCTTTATCGCTGGATATCTACCTGCAAGGAAAGCCTCAAAGCTTGATCCGGTAGACATCCTACGCGGCTAACCTCAAAATCAACGATCATTATGACCGCATTGTCCGTCAATCAGATCAATAAACACTTTCATGACCCAGTGGATTTTCATGTCCTGAAAGATATCTCCTTTGAAATTTCCAAAGGCGAGTTTGTAGCTATCGTCGGAAAGTCCGGTTCGGGAAAATCGACTTTGCTGTACTTGTTATCTACGATGGATACCAACTACGATGGCGTCATTTCTATTAATAATACCCAAGTCACGGGGTTGCGCCAGAACCAACTGGCAAGCTTCCGCAATGAACACATTGGGTTTGTCTTCCAGTTCCATTTTCTACTACCGGAATTTTCTGTGCTGGATAATATCATGCTACCCGCCTTAAAACTCCAGAAGAGACATAAGGATGAGGTCGCTGACAAGGCCTTGGAGCTCCTAGCCTTACTCGATATAAAAGGTCTAGAAAACAAGAAGGCGGCTAAGATCTCGGGCGGGCAGCAACAGCGGGTGGCCATCGCCCGGGCCTTGATTAATGCCCCTGCTATCATCATGGGAGATGAACCTACGGGTAACCTGGATTCCAAGAATACCGATATCGTCTTCGACACCTTCCGCCAATTGGCTCGGGAGCAAGGGCAAACCATCATCGTCGTCACACATGATGATGAGTTTGCCAACAATTGCGATCGGATCATTGAGTTGTCGGATGGAATGGTGGTGTAGTGGTGTGTTGTTGGTCTGAAGACCAACAACGGTGGGGGGACGAATTTATGTACACGCTGCTGTTGGTGTTTTCCACCAACAGCTATGCGCTGCCTTAAAATATTTAAGATGAAGCCTTTTACTAGAATTAAGAAAAAACTCATTTTTGTTACACTCATTCTTAGCTCGACAGCGGGATGGCAGCCTATGGTTGCCCAGACCTATGAGTGGGAAATTGATAAACATGAAAAAAAAGAGCAAGAAAAGCAGCAAGCTATTGATCAATACAATTTTTCGCTTGATAAAAGATGGGAGATCAAACTCTCCTACGGGAAATGGTCCATTATCAAATCTGCCAAATCTACGGAGGAACAACTATTCTCCTTGCCGGCGCAGATGGATGTATGGCAGTTGCAGGGTACTTGGCACTTCTCGGAAGTCCTTACAGCAGATGTATCCTTAGGGTTTCAGATAGAAAAGGATATCCCTTCGAGATCAAGTATTTTCTCTATTTTATCGGGCGATGACATCGAAATTGAAGGTTCAGGGGGAGGGTTCATTCCGATAGATATAGGTCTGCGGTATTATCTACTCAAAGATCGATTTAGACCCTATCTAGGAGTGAGCAATGGTTTCATCATGATCAGATCTCAGTATACCTTGGCGGAAGGGAGCTTGGCCAACGGTATTGTTAGAACCGACTATTCTTTTGAAGACCGACAATGGTTTGGGGAGGTGAATTCAGGCTTTGACTATCGGGCGGGGAAGTCGATTCAGCTCAATTTAAATGCTTCTTATACTTGGTCCCAGGCTTTTACTCAGCCGGTCGGTGGCTTTTTAAATTACGAGGGCATAGGTATTAGTATGGGTCTAGCCATACTCCTCTAGCTAGAAAAAGGAAAACTATTTTTGTTAGATTAGTATTTTGGACACTTAGCCACCCTGAGCGGAGGAAGATAGTAGCAACAAATCAATAATGAAGGAGGAAATGTGCCACTAAAAACGACAATAAATACCGTCCTACCCATTGCTTTGGCAATTTTGCTGCCAGGCCTAAGTCTATATTCCAATTCAGAACCCGAATATCTGGATAGCCAATACACCTATCCACTATGGTGGGTAGCAGCCAGCCTAATGATGTATATCATATGGTACATTATCTGGTTTCTTTGGGATGTAAAGGCAAACCCGAAGCGTTGGCGATCAATTCTGCTTCTCCTTACGCTAATGGGTATCATCATTGTAGGTTTAGTGCTCTATGCTATAGAAAAGGAACTCCCGATTAGGGGCTTTTACATAATCCGTGGCGTTTTAGGAATTGTCTTATTTCTTGCCGTTCAATACGCACTAAAGACCCAAGAAAGCATCTCCCAATTACTATTAGAGAAGGAACAGATCCAAACCGATAATTATCGAGCGCAGTTAAAAGTGCTACAGGCTCAAATTGATCCTCATTTCCTATTCAACTCTTTGAATACGTTACGGTCTATGGTACGCCAACAGCACTCCAATTCCGAAAAATTTATCATGAGCTTGTCCGACTTTTATCGACAAACTTTAAAACATAATCAAAATACTACGCTTAAACTATCAGAAGAACTCATCGTACTAGAGTCCTATCTATTCTTAATGAAAAGCCGCAATGAAGAGGCGATTGATCTAGACATGAACATTGACAAATCCCTATACAATAAGCAAATCCCAACCTTGGCCCTGCAAGTGGTAGTAGAGAACTGTTTCAAGCACAATAGCATGAGTTCTAAAAGACCGCTACAAATTAAAATTGAGTACACCGCAGATGATTATATCTCCGTCCGCAACAATATTCAGCCCAAATTGGGAGAGGAGGAAACGTCTGGATATGGTCTTTCGTTTTTGAGGAAGCGTTATGATTTGATGGATATTGACAGAGGGGTCATCGTCCAGGAAAGTAATGACGAATTCAGCGTCAAACTAAAATTGATCTAGGCAATGAATATACTAATCGTAGAAGACGAATCGCACACTGCAGCTCTCTTGCAAGAAATTATCGAGCAGGACACTGATTTTATTGTGCTGGAAAAACAAGAATCAGTCCTTGATACCGTGGAGTACTTGAGTAAATATCAGCAAAATATCGACCTCCTATTCTTTGACATACAGTTAGCAGATGGAAAGAGTTTTGAGATATTCAAACATGTGGATGTAGTCAAACCCGTTGTCTTTTGCACTGCTTATGATGAATATACCCTACAAGCCATCAAGAACAATGGAATAGATTATGTACTGAAGCCCTTTAAAGAGGAGGAGATCCATTCAGCCTTGCAAAAATACAAGCGCCTGCTTAATAACTTACAATCTCGAGTCGTCTCCGCCGCCAGCTTTCAAACGGAAGAGAAAAAGCAGTACCAGCAAAATTTCTTAACCCAATTTCGAGAAAAAACGGTCATCAAAAGGGTGGATGAAGTAGCTCTATTTTCTGTCGAGCATGAAACGGTTTACTTATACACTTTCAATGGCGAAAAACTCCCCTTGTTCAAGAAACTAGAATATATCGAGTCCGTATGCAATCCCTCAGAATTCTTCCGCATCAATCGCCAAATGCTAGTCAGCCGATCGGCTATCCTCTCATTCGAACCTTATTTCAAACGTAAAATTGTGTTGCAATTGAAAGTCAAACTGGCGGAGTTTCCGGTGGTGAGTCGGCTGAAGGTGAGTCCTTTTAAGGAGTGGTTAGTTCAGTAGAGCAGGCTGGTTTATTTGCCTAAGGCCAATCGCACCGCATGGTAACCGCACATCCCATGCACGCCACCTCCAGGTGGGGTGGATGCAGAGCAGATGAAAATCTTAGGATTAGGGGTGGAATAGGGATTGAGGCGAGCCACGGGGCGAGTGAAGAGCTGGGTGATATCAGCAGCTCCGCCGGTGATGGCTCCGCCAAGGTAGTTCGGGTTGTAGGATTGGAAATCCTTGGGTGTAGTGGCCTTTTTAGCGAGAATCAACGCTTTGAAACCAGGTGCAAAACGTTCGATTTGCCCCTCGATATAAGGCGTCCAATCTCGGGTAGAAGCATGTGGGACATGGCAATAAGCATAGCCCGTTTGATGTCCCGCGGGAGCCCGTCCAGCATCAAATTCACTTTGCTGGCATACCATTACAAAAGGCCGGTCTGTCGCTTTCCCCTTCCAGGCACTCTTTTCACTCACCGCAATTTCTTCAATAGTCCCTCCGACGTGTACAGTGGAAGCTTTCAAACATCTTGCGTCTTGCCAAGGGATGGAGCCCTGTAAGGCATAATCCAGCTTGAAAACCCCTGGACCATAATTATATTTCTGCAATCGACGACGATAGGCAGCAGGGAGTTCCGCTGCTGCTATGTTGGCAAGCTGCCTGGGGTCCGTATCAAAAAAATACCGCTTGGCTACCGGCAATTGATCAAAGGATTCGATCCAATTGTTGACCTCTATCTCTCCCCCCAGAGAACGAAAGTAGGCTGCCAAGGAATCAGCTATAGCCTGCGATCCTCCTTTCGCAACCGGCCAATTAACTACATGCCCCATCACTGCAAACATTAATCCGATTGCTGAACTAAAAGGCATATCTAAAGGCAAAACACTATGCGCAGCACAGCCGGCAAACAAAGCCTTCGCTCGATGCCCTTTAAAAGACCACTTGGCTAAGGTAGTAGCTGGCCACAGGGCCTTCAATCCGAATCTAGCTAACAGGAACGGAGACTTGGGCAGCCCCAAAGGCTTTAAACTATCCGCGAGCAAATCATCCGATCGCTCGATGAAGGGTTTTACTAATTTTGACCAGGCAACTCCATCTTGACCAAGGTTATCCATCGTTGCTTCCAAGGATTGGGTCAGAAGAACGGCCTCTTCCCCGTCCAAGGGGTGAGCCACGGAAGCTTGGGATGGGATCCATTCCAAACCGAATTGCTCCAAGGGCAGTTGTTGCCAGAATGGGGATAAGATCCCAGTTGGATGGACCGCAGAACAAAAATCATGATGAAAACCTGGTAGGGTAAGCTCCTCCGTTCGAGTCCCCCCTCCTACTGATGCTGCGCCCTCAATGAGTAGCGTATGTTCTCCTCGCTGGGCTAACGCTATGGCGGCAGAAAGGCCATTTGGGCCCGAACCCACTACTACTGCATCGTATTTTTTCTGCATGATAATTCTATAACAGCACTGGTTGAAAATGGTTGGAGGTAAGGGCTTCTGTTTGTTGGTGAGAATACGCAAAAAACGGGGTGAGGGGGCTTGTTGGTGAGAACACGCAACAAATGGGGTGAGGGGGCTTGTTGGTGAGAACACGCAACAAACGACGCGGTATCATTCGGTAGGCCAGGGCTGCAAGTCCAATAGAGCCTTGACATTGGTCTTCCCTGTTTCAATGACTCCATCCTTGGCATCGACGATCTTCCATGCCATATAAGGTTTGAAAAGGGGTTGAGACTCCACCATGATGCAGCGCAAATCTCCCGATTCAAATTGACATCGCCTTTGAATAGAAGAAAGTAATTGGGTACCATGCAAATGGCCCTCCCCAAAATTCCAACCGAGCACAACACCTGCGACTAATTCTCCATCTCGGTAGGTATATTCTTCAATATCATCAACGGCTTTTGGGATTAGCTCATGTAAGGCGCGCCCGTGCAAATGCATATGTCTAAACGCAATAACCTTGCTGATCAGTAATTCCGATACACTTTTTTCATAAAAGCCATCCAGTTGCTTGCCGACTGTTTGGCTCACCTTAGTAATTTTTTCATCCAATTTGCCTTCGGCATCTCCTTTGAATAACCAAGCGCTATACGCCCAATTTCCCGCATAATACCGCATGGAGAGGAGAAAGGAAATCCGCTCCGGGAACAAATTCCCCAAGATGGGCAGTAGTAATAAAGAACCACCTAAGATGGTAATCAAGATAGGATCTTGCACGCTAAAAGCCCAAACATCGGCATGCGTTCCAAACAGGACAAAAGCCCCGTACACCATAATCACATTCCACTCTAAGGGAACGCCCATAGGTATACTCGAAGTGATATACAAATGGAAACTAAACATGACGATCAAGGTAATCGTAGTGAGCTCTCCCCCCGTACTCATTAGCAAAACCAAAGGGAAAAGATATTCCGTCGCCGTTCCCAAATGCGCCAATACCGCAGATAAGGTGCTCGGACGGAGATCATTGGGATAGTCCTTGTATAGTTTTTTCCTCAATCCCTTAAAACGCAATACGGCATGATTGCTGATCATCACATCAACTACTCCCGGAAAATGAAGATTCAGTTTCGAAGTGGCAGCTCCCCACCAAATGGCCAACCAGACGATCTTCAAGGCGGGCAAAGTATCCGCGGGGAATAAAAAACAAGCTAATGCAATCAAATAGTGCTCAGAACGAGCAGCGAGGTACAGTGTTTTATCAATAATCCCGAGGATGGGTAAAAGGACTACAACGGGCAAAATATGCTCCATGATAATCTCCGGAGCGATCAGAGCCCTCACTAAGAGCAGGAGAAAAGCGAAATACAGCAAAATGTCTAACAGATTCCGACTATCCCCGCCAATTAGCGGTGCCTTGGGGAAAAAGGGTAATTTGATGGTACCTGGCCGTAGCCAATAAAGAAAGCCGCCGAAGGGAGGCATGTATCTTCCCGTCAGCGCTCCACTACCACATCCCAAGCCCAATATCTCAAAGAGAATGCTCCAGATCACGGCTATCTGAATAGCTTCTACCTTAAACCACCAAGTTTCTACTGTCCCCCAGCCGCCCAATGCATCATGGAAGGAACAAAAGAATCCCCACATCCCCACGTATATGCCAATCTTGAGGAGGTAGAAAACATAGATGGATGCTGGTGAACCATATCCCTGCGTTGCCCAAGCGACACAAAGCATGCGGAGCCGCTCGGGGAAGGGTTGAGTTTTCCACTCCTCATAGGTAAAGGGGGGAGGTAGCGGTTGTAGAAATTTTAGCTGTTTCATACGATTCAGTTAGCGAGCGGCAATGATCAAGGCCAAACCCACGACATAACACAGTAACATGATATTCAGCAAACGGGGGACGCCAGCAGGAGCATCCTTGAATTCTTTCCAAATGTAGATCCCCCAAATGGCGGCGACGATGGTAGCACCTTGTCCAAGTCCGTAAGAAATGGCCGGTCCTGCCTTATCCGAGGCAATGATGCTAAAGGACATGCCAACACACCAGATGATTCCCCCTAATACGCCGGTTAGGTGGGTCTTCATATTTCCCTTGAAGTAGTCGGCATAGCTAACTGCCGTACCGGTAAAGGGTTTGTACATTAAGGCGGTATTAAATATAAAATTGCTCGCAAGAATTCCAAGAGAGAATAGGAATACAGCCGTATACGGACTGAGTTTCCCAGCGATCGGTTGGGTAAAGTCTGGGAACATCGCATTGGCCACATATTTATAGAATAAGCCCATTAAGCAGCCCGCCACCACGGATAGCACTAAGCCTTTGCTGGAGACATTCCCCGTCCCACTGGATAATTTACGATACGCACTAGCGTTCAATAAAATCGCAACGACAATCAAAGCTACTCCCGCAAATAGGAGGGTCACATCTCCCACCGGAGAATCGATATAGTTCACGATCACGCCGATCACCAATGCCAGTCCGATACCGACCGGGAAAGCCACCGACATTCCCGCAATAGCGATGGCGGCGACCAATAGGATATTGGCAGCATTAAACAAGACACCTCCTAAGATCGCGGAGCCAATGTTGTCCGAAGAGGCTTGCTGCAAATCGGGAATAAAGCTTCGACCAGCCTCACCCATGCTTCCCATCGTTAAGGCAAATAAGCCAGATAAAAGCACAATTCCAATTACGTAATCCCAATAGAAGAGTTCGAAGCGCCAGGTGCTAGCGGCCAATTTTTGTGTGTTTGCCCAGGAGCCCCAGCATAGCATGGTAATAATGCAGAAGAATACTGCAATAGGATAGGTTTCAATGATAAACATGTCAAAGTTGGTTAAAGTCAGCTAATTCCAGCGGGGTGAGCAGCAGCTGTTGTTAGATGGTGAGCTGAGACTACTTCTCTCAAGTAAGATAGCAAAATTCCCCTCTCTCACAAAAAAGGAAGGCCCCGGAACGAATCCGAGGCCCTCGTGAAGCTTAATTCAACTATCATATTGCCTAACTCATAATAACCCTATTTCTTGATCGTGACTTTTGGGAAATGCGTGGGAAGTTTGAAGTCGTAAAACCATGTCCGACTTCCCACTTACTTTTGGATAATTAACTGCTGTGTTTGTACTTGCGCGCCGTTTTGAATCACTAAGCCATATGTGCCCGCAGGTAAGTAAGTTGGGATGTCAACTCTAGTTCCTTGACCTTCATCCGTAGCTGATACATTAATATTTTGTCCTTGCATGTTTACTAGCATAATTTGTGGGTTTGAATCGGCTTCGAGGCCGTCAATCACTACGTATTCGGTAGCTGGATTTGGGTAAACGTTCACTTCAAATGCTGCTTTTTCCGTGGATGCAAATTCTACCGATTCGATGTCAGAGTAAGTGAATGTGCCGTCGAAATCCGTCTGCTTCAAGCGGATGTAAGCCGTTCCTTCCACCTCCATGTTTTCTTCTGTCCACTTGTAGGAAAGCTCTACGTCTGAGTTTCCTGCGCCAATTACCTCATCCATTGCTGTCCAATCTCTACCGTCCAAAGACATTTCAATGGTGAAGAAGTCATTGTTAACCTCTACCGCTGTTGCCCAGTTCACGACTAGCATTCCGTCTGCTGCTACTTGCGCTTCGAAGTATATAAGTTCTACCGGTAGTACCGTATTGCTTCCTGATCCCAAGTCCAATCGCTGAGGAATCGCATTCTCATTATCAGAACCATAGAAACAAGACTCATCGACACACTGTACATATGCGCTTCCGCTGCATTCAAATCTTACGCAGTTCAGCCATCCGCCCAAGCCTTTACCGATTAGGCAAGCAGTGCCACTCATTTTGATTTTTTCCGATGTAAAAGAACCTCTTCCGCCTACACTTACGATTACACTCCCTTTTAATTCTGTCTCTTCTCCTACGGTGACTACTGTTCCATCGAAACAGATGGTTCCGCCTCCCTTGCCAATAAACTCTTCTCCGACACTTAGAGAACCGCCTTTGAATTCGATGTTTGGCCCGCCAGTACGATTGAATTTCTCTTCTACGATAATCTCTGTATTGCTGATCTTAACGGCTGTTCCACCAGAAATCTTCCATTCGGTCTCGATATTGATCATTCCTCCTTTGCTTTCGAAGGAACCGCTTCCTTTTACTTCAACTTTTTCGGCGTATAAGTTGCCATCTGTATAAAATTTGGCCACTCCACTAATACTTACCTTCTCTTCTACTACTAGACTTCCGTGTACGCTTATAGCGCCGTCCCATGCTGTGTGTTTTACTTCTTCACATTCCACCACCCCATTTACGGCGATTACGAATGTGCCAGAACCTTCTAATTTGAAATATCCATCAATCTCTAAAGAAGCATTGCTATTAACGGTCATGGAAGCGCCTTGTTTGAAGGATAGGTTTCCATCCGCTTCGACTTTGTGATTGACGATGACCATGTCGCCAGGCCAGGAGCTGATGTTAGGTACTTGACCTGTGCTCCAGATGGAGGCGTCGTCCCATTCGCCGCTTCTTACGGTCGTGTGAGTAGTTGCATTTGCTGCTGTGAAGAAGAAGAAAAAGATAGTTAGGATAGTTAAGCTTCTCATGTCTTTGTGTTTTTTAGGCAAAAAATGGTCAGGTGACCCAAGCTGCACTTGAGTCGTTTTTGATAGTTGATGACTGACTTTCTTTTTAATTACACTTCAAAGATAGGGGGAGAAGCGCCTCAATATGGGCATCTTTCTATTTTTGGGCCTTATGTCCCATTTATTGGTCGTATTTATCCTTTTTTGGAAATTTCCCGAATCGGGATTTACAGGCTAGAAAGTTCCATTCTGAGATTGGACCGGGCTTGAGACTCCCATTCCTGCTGGCCTATAGCAGTGAAATATAGTATTTCGCGCTCCAGAAAGTGCTGCAGCACCTTTTTCCTTCCTGGACGGTACAATTTATCAGGGTAGATGCTGTACTCTTTTCTAATTTGTGAAGCATAAAGCTGATAACGGTCCCAATTTCGCCCCAATACCGCCAGATCAAAATCTAAGAGGTAGGCTAGATCCGGGTAGTTAATTGACAATTGGTGATGCTGTGTAGCTAAGATCGATTGATACACAAGCTCAACCTTGGCCTCAATTAGCGGTGAATGCTGTAAATAAAAGGTTGCTCTTTCGGCGCTCCGTTTTTCATTATCCTTTCGATCGACCTGATAGATAATGTCATGGAACCAAATCGATAAGGCCACCACTTCCGGGTATTCTAGATGAGATTGATGCAGTTTGAACAAAGTCAGCATATCAGAAATATGCACCAGATTGTGATAGAATCGATCTGGACTTCGATAAGCATTAGAGATCTCGATCCAGCTTTCCTGAATCACATCCTTCGACAAACCTACCTGCTCCGCCAGTTCCCGCCAGTGTTCTTGCAGCGCACCTAGCTGCTTGGGCTCAATTAAAGACATAGTAGTAGACGATTGGAAGACCAAAGTACATGATCACGCACATAAATAGATGCCCTATTACAGCACCAAAAGTACCTAGAGGATTGACTGGGTCCTTAAATAATCGGAAATATATAATTCCAATTAAAAGATAGATGAAAGGGTTGAACATGATAGGTACGGAAAGGAAGGGGATAGACAGGGAGGCAAGTAATGCCGAATGGCCCAGCACATAAGCGCAGATCACCATATGCTCCGTAAAATTGTATTTACGAAATAATAGCTTGGCCGGAAGCGCATATAGGAAGATACCAAGCAACCAATAGAATTTTAGATTATCACCTATTAGCTTCCCCACCGCATATCCCATGCCATACAGTTCATTTTCTTCGCGGAGCCCCTCTACTACCGGAGGATCTAAGGGATTGTATGCTTGCAGTAATGTATATAGCGTTATGCCAAGAATTGCATATTGGATCGGCTTGAAGAATGAAACCCGTTTTCCACTCAAGTAACCGTCCAAGGCTGAACGAGTTCTAAGGGTTAGCTCTTTTGAGGTATACCAAAATCCACGTTCCAAATTGAATATACTTCTTGGAAGGTCTTCTAAAAAGGTCTTCCAATTAATCTGGCGGGTACTTGCTTTTTGTCCGCAGACATGACAAAAAGCGCCCTTTAGTGGTTCACCACAGTTTAAGCACGTTTCCATGAATCAAAGTTAAGGAGATATTTGGGAGCTTAAGCATTACAAGCTGACTAGGATATTCATAGTTACCACTTTTTCGCCTATTCAAGGCTCGCAAGCTATTTCTGGACTTTCTCAGAAAGACCATCCCGCAATAAACAGCTAATTTCGCCAAATGTTGTTGGAACAAAAAGTACTGAGTTTTCAGGGTAAACCCTTGTTTCAGCGGGCAAAGTTCAAAACGCCGATCCAGGTTTCGGGTAGTATGGACGATATGGCCTGCTGCTTCTATATGGTAGAAGGTACTTATGAAATCTTCCACTCCAAGGGTTCAATGAGGATAGGTCCTAAACAAGTCTTGATTAAGCAGTACGGCAATTCTATCGCTGGCTATTATTCTTGGAAGGAGGATCCTGAAAATTTGGTCAAAATCTATCACGAGCTCTATCATAAAGAAGGGGGTATGGACTAGAGCGCTGAAATTTCCTATCTTGAAAGCAAAAAAGTGGTATACAACTTTAAGATCAATATCGTTGTCCGTTTGGGAATTCTTTTACTACTGATACTTGGAATAGCGCTCAGTCTCGACAATGGCTTTCATCTCACCACCGGTTTTGGGGTGATCCTATCCTTAATTTTGATCATTAATTTGTTCAATTATGTGGATCAAACCAATAAAGATCTAGCCAATTTCTTCGAAAGCATCCAGTACAATGACTTCAATACGACGGGATCGGGGCGTCATCGCGGAGACTCCTTCGGGGATCTACACGATGGCTTCAATTTGATTAACCGGAAATTTCGAGACATTCGAGCAGAGAAGGAAGCCAATCATCAATTCCTACAAACGGTAGTAGAACACGTCGAAGTCGGGTTATTGTGTATTGACGAGGATGGGGAAGTCGTGCTGATGAATAAAGCGCTGCAACGGCTATTGCGCAAGTCTTACCTAGTTAACCTTAGTGGCTTGCAGAAAATTGATGAACAACTCTGGGAGGCGGTCACACATCTAAAACCTGGAGATCGAGAGCTACTCAAGTTGAACATTGATAATCGATTGATGCAGATCGCCGTTCGCACCATTGATCTGATTTTAAACAAGGAAAACTTAAAACTCATCTCTTTCCAGAATATCCAAAGTGAATTGGAAGCGCAGGAATTGGTGGCTTACCAAAAGTTGATTCGAATCTTGACGCATGAGATCATGAATTCGGTAGCGCCCATTGCCTCTCTAAGTTCTACTATCAATGACGTGGTTGCTAACAAAGATCATTTGGATCCGGACTATATAGAGATGATCAAGAACTCCGTCAGGGTCATCAAGAAACGGAGCGAAGGCCTCTTGGATTTTACGGAGACCTATCGCAGCCTCACCCGTATCCCACCTCCAAACTTCCAATTGATCAACGGCAACGCCCTACTGGAAGAACTTAAAACGCTATTTATGGCTGAATTGGAGGCCAGAAAGATCGATCTTAAACTCGAACTCCCTCCTACCCCGGTTCATTTCCAGGGCGACCCCAATCTATTAGAGCAAGTGCTCATCAATCTCATCAAGAATGCATCCGATGCGCTCAAGGACAGTGAAAACCCGGTTATTGACCTAGGCCTGCAAAAGCATCCGGATGGCAAAGTGATCTTCCGCGTGTCTGATAATGGAGAAGGTATCCCTCTAGATATGATGGAACAGATTTTCGTTCCATTCTTTACCACTAAAGAAGACGGCTCCGGAATTGGCTTAAGTCTATCTCGGCAGATTATTCGCCTGCACAAAGGGGATTTGGAGTTGCAATCCGCTCAAGGAGAGGGGACGGTGGTGACCATTACATTGTAGCTTATCGACTTTTGCATCGAATAGTCGGCTCACAAATACTCCGGTCGTTTTCCTTTGTGTAAAGAGCAAAAAAAAACCGCACCAAAAGGCGCGGCTTTCAAATAAATCCTTCAACAAAATTATGGAACCCCTAATGGATTATTTGAATTCCCCCAAAAGGGACGGGAATATAATATCATCAAGAACTTAGAACATTCATGTTGGATTACCAGTTGATTTCTCGGTAGTAGGTCTTGGCCTTGGTTTTTACTTTCACCAAGTAAGTCCCTCTTTCTAATCGACTGACATCATAGCGGCGTGCTACTTTTAGCACTCCTTTGAGCTTTTCTTCCAGTACCAAGGATCCATCTTCATCCTCGATTTCAATCTTGACACTGCTCATTTCATCATTGAGCCAAGAGAGTCTAATGTATTCTCCTACCTTCGCCACTATTGGCACATACCGTACAATTCGCTCATTCTCTTTTAGTAAAACTTTTCCTTTCTCAATACGGAACGGTTGAATGATTTCATTTGTCTCCGTTTCGAAAAACAGTTCATACTTACCATTAGGCAGTGCTTCCAAGTCAAAGATTTTTCCTATCGAGGATCGATCTTTCCAAGTTTGTGCGTAAAGGCTGACTTCATTTTCATCCAATAAAGTGACTGTGGCCTTTCCTTGCACACTTCTGGCCTCGAAGCTGATCTTTTTTTCGAATTTTGCTTCCACAATTTCCACTGCGGGCAAGTTCGGGTTGGCCGTAGCCATGGAAAACATTCCAATACAAAAGCATACTGTCAAAGCACATTTAATCATTACCTTTTTCATAACAGTTCTTCTTTTGGTTAGTAATCGATTATCGAGGTTTCCTTCTTTCAGGATTACATCCTCTTACTGTTCTTACTATTAGGGGTATCCAGGTGATGATTACATGACAAAGGTAAGTGTACATTTGACAGTAAGCTACCTCTTATTTGATCTGTTGTGATGCAATTTTAACCCTTAACAGGCAATTAACATCAAAACGAATCAATATAGCACACCTTTATGCGAAATATAATTTGGGAGAGTGCCAATGCTCAAAACAGAAGTCGGTCAAATCAAGAGCAAACCCTGAATAATTTCATTTCAGAGAACAAAGCTAGTGGAGGATTCTGTGGGCGAGAACAGTGCATTTTCTATTAAAAAAAAGCATATTTTTTTCCTCCGCTTGATTTTTGGTCGTGCTTTTGGCGAATTTCTCTAAAAAGAGGCCCATTTGGAGTTTAGTAGCCTACTAAATACGCAAGGAGCCTGCAAAATCTACGGGTATTTCAATTCAGCAATCCTATCTTTGCCAGGGTAGCGTCCGCATGACAGTGGGTAAAAACTCCCTATATGGCACCAAACGGCATGGAATTCATTTTTCGAAACAAGCACTTTCGTTTGATCTGGGATCTAATGATCACTGCTTTCACCCTACATCTTGCCGTATATATTCCTTATCATTTAGCCCTGCCCAGCAGTAAGGATAATTTATTTTTTTCAGGTACCATCTTGTTGACCCTGATCTTTACCTTCGATATCTGGTTGGATTATAGATATCCATACTACCAGTTGGATCCGATGTATAAAAGCAGCGGTAGGAAAAGGCACCGCTTACTTCAAAACGGCCTTTTGTTTGATATTCTTGCCGCCTTGCCCTTAGGACTTTTCTCCAACTCTATCATCCGATTGGTCCGACTAGCAAAACTATATAAGGTACGCATTATCCTAGGAAGGCTGCGTATCCAAAATCTACGCTTTTCTCAGCAGTTCTCCCTAATGTACCTGGTATTGGTCATATTCCTTGTAACCCATTGGATTAGCTGTGGCTGGTTATTGATTCGAACACCGGATCCCAACCTGGGTACAACCGAGAACTATATCAATGCCTTGTATTGGAGTCTCACCACCATATCCACGGTTGGATATGGAGATATT
>JAHQWA010000379.1 GCA_019634045.1 Saprospiraceae bacterium | reverse complement strand
GTACGGTTAGTGTTGCGAATTTAGACATGACGTTTGAATTTAAGCTTTGAGTAAATTTGTTTGAGAATGTAAGACCGTGTTTTGAATAGGCTTCTTTGTAATTGCACTACAAAGTAAAGGGGAAAACGAGCGGGAGGCGCTAGATTTTCTGTTTTCAGGCGGGATGGAAGGCTTTTTGGCGGGATATTCTCGGTTTTTGGTTTTGGTCGTTACGTGAGGTATAATTTGTTGATTATTAGTAAATTATCACCCATTTTGCATACCGTAAAGAGACGAAAAGAGCTAAAAAAAGCTTGATTCCTACCAAAAGCAGATGAAATACGACCAAAACCCGAAGATCGAATACCTTCGGGGCAGAAGGGGAGGAGCAGTTAAAATGAATGTAGCGTCAGGTGGAAGGGAGTTTGCCCTATAAAATGGCGAGTAGGGAGACCTGGAAAGCAAGATCCCGAATCCTAGATACATCTAGCATTCGGGATAAAGGACTATTTTTCTATTGATCAGATGCGCTGGTCTCTTAGGTCAGCTTTTCTGTAAAGAAATCGATTGTACGCTGCCAAGCCAATTTCGCAGCTTCCTCGTCGAATCGAGGAGTCGTATCATTGTGGAAGCCGTGATTGACGCCAGGATACATGTGCGCCTCATAGGTCTTACCATGCTCCTTTAAGGCCGCTTCGTACGCCGGCCATCCCGCATTTACCCGTTTATCCAGTTCGGCAAAATGTAACTGAATCGGTGCTTTTATTTGAGGAACATCCTCCGCTGCGGGTTGCCCGCCATAGAAAGGAACAGCTGCGGATAACTCGGGAACGCTTACGGCCATCCTATTTGAGATCCAACCACCAAAGCAAAATCCAACTACTCCCACTTTACTCGTACAGTCTTCTAACCCCTTGACATAATGGAAGGCAGCTATAAAGTCTTCAAGCATCTTCCCTCTATCTCTTTTCCGTTGTAGCGTTCTACCTTCATCATCACTACCTGGATAACCGCCGAGGGGCGTCAGGGCATCTGGTGCTAGGGAAATGAAGCCAGCTAGCGCCGCTCTTCGGCCAACATCTTCTATATGAGGATTTAGGCCTCGATTTTCGTGAACGACCACCACACCCGGCAGGGGCCCTTCTAGCTTAGCCGGCCGTGATAGAAGGCCCTTAATGGTTCCACCGCCTTCTGGGGAAGCATATTCAATGTATTCTGTAACGACTCGCGGATCATCGGCCCGGACCTGCTGCTTGTCTTGGTAGTTGGGGAGTAGATAATCTAATATGGCCCCGATAGTCAGACCGCCCACTGCGTAAATGCTCACCTTTTCCATGAACTCCCGGCGATCAATTTTACTATGTACATAACTATCATAGAGGTCGTAAACTTCTTGTTTCAGTTTCATAAAGATGGTTTAAAATGGGAAAAAAGCTGGTTCTTTATTTGGATTGCGCCGCCATCCATTCCATTACGCTAACCGCCCTGCCATCCATTAGCACAGGCTTACCATCAAAATCCAAACTCGCTTTGTTAGCGTGAGAATAGATCCATGACCAATGCCCACTGTAGTGATAACCCTCTCCACCAAAGAGCCCGGTTATGTCGATGACATGATCAAAGTAAGAGAAATGGACATTGGGAGCATTAGCAGCCTTCAAGCGTTTGTAAACGGGAACGGCCGTTTCATCCGGCTTAGTGACCTGATCATCTTTGGAGTGCATAAACCAAATGGGCACGTCCTTGATCCGCTTGATTTGCTCATCGCTAATAAACTCCGAATTATAGGCCAGTGCGCTGATGTAGCCAGCTGCAAAGTATTCCGGATACAGAAGAATTAGTTTCAAACTCATGTACCCACCATTGGAGCAACCTCCAAGATAGATCCGCTCTTTGTCGATCTTTGGATTCTTCTTTACATAATCCTTAATTAAGGACATCAATCCTTGGTTATAGACATCGTTCACTTGCCCCCGGGTGTAACTCCCTTCCGCATTCTGCATCCAAAAGGTAGGACTTTGGGGCACCAACACATAAGCCCCTCCAAAGTGGCGTTGAATCTCGGGTGAGGCGTAGTTGGCAGCACGATTAGCGATTAAGGGTATGCTGGGATCGGTACCTCCTTCGCCACCGCCATGCAACCAGATGATCAATGGTTTTTTGCCTCCTTCGCTACCAGGTTCATAGGAAGCGTAGGTTAAGGTTTTGCCTTTCTTGTAGGTATACTTTCCACTAAGATCAAATTTATCAATCAAGGGCATAATCCTATTGCCTTCTTGGTTCCACAGCTGGTCCGTTGAAGTTGACTGGATGCTTAAACTATAGTCAATCCATTGATTGGCACCCCGCCCGCCTTGGCGCAAGTATTGGATCGGGGAACTGAGTGGGTCATTTGGAGCCACTGCTAGGACTAGTGTGATGAATTTATTTGTCTTAGCTACCTTGCCTGTTGCATCAGAAACGTAGGCGTGCAATACGGTTCGAGAGCCACTTGCAGCAGGCAGATTCACTCCCGCTTGCTTGGCTCGACGGCTGGCAGATACCTGATACTGCTCCTTATCCGCTTTGGAAACGTCCTTTTCTAGCGACAGCACTACCTTATTGACCGCTGGACCCCAGTCAAAGCCTTCAATAATGAGGGTATAAGTACCTATGGTATTTTTTGGTGCGGGAGTATGCTCAATGAATGAAGCCCAAGCCCTTGTCCCAATTAGAAAGAAAAGGAGGGGGCATAAAAGCGCAATTCTTCTGATCATATTCGTTTTGTTTTGTAAATGAAGGATGTTGGTTCAATATTGGATGTAGGACCACCTGAAACTACAACTTTATGTCCAATCCCAGTAGAATTGCCTGCTTGGTTTTTAGAACTACTAGCGGTTGAGCTAAACAAACAGGAGCAGAAGCGTAAGCACTATCCCACCCAAGGTGAAGTACAGCCCTTTTCTGAAAACACTAGTGGTTGGCCGAAACATCCAGAAGGCTGATATCACGAAAAACAATAGTGATACGCCGAAAAATATATTAAGCCAATATAAGGGACTATTGGTATTGGCTTTGTGCAGCTTCGTCATTTTATCAAGCACATATGGAAGGCGCTTGGTGGTGTATTCGGCTTTACCTGTACTACTTTGATAGGAGCCGTTCTCAAAATAGATAATGTCTCCCTCTGTTTTCGTTACCTTAAGTTTGCGCATGTCTAAGGCTTGGCTGAGTTGATTAGCAGCTAAGTTCGTAGCTACTACCAATTCATGCTTCTGTTCTTTTTTCAAGAAATCGGTATTGCGAAAAACCAATACGATCCCGCTCAAAGCATAGACGGCCATAATGCCTGCCAAAAAGAATCCCAAATAACGATGAATGACACGCATATAGGTGCCGGTTGGTGATGGTTTAGCCATTTCCTTTTTTTCTCAGTTGATGAATGTTTTGTATCAGAGATTGATTCGTGTGATCCATCACACCTTGCTGAGCATTGATGAAGTTGTCTAACATTTTCTTACTAGCACAGCGAATCAAAAACACAAAATAAATCCATTAAAAAGAGAATGGGAAATAGAATCTTCCAACTACCATTTTACGTAGTTAAACAACCGAATTTCGGTAGCAAATGACTTGATAGCAATCGTATTTAGATCAGCGGCTCGGTGAACTTATCGTCTTCTCCTTTGGCCTGAAAACTCCATCGCCTCACCCTTCCCAAAACCATAACTAAAGCCCAAGGTCAAGAATCGGCCACGCTGTCGCCAGCTATACACGTAGAAAGTTGGCTGTTCGGTCACATTTTCGCGGATTCGGGAGGCAAAAAGATCACGTGCACTGAAGTTGATCACGCCCCTGCCTTTAAGAATTTTCTTACGAATACCCATATCCATGAAGAGGTTACCAGAGATTAGGCTTTGTACGGTCTGTTGGCGAGACTCATACTGTCCAGTGGCTTCAAAGTCAATACCAGCAGGCAACTTAAATTTTGCCGTTAATTTGCTGGTCCACTGGTCTGCGCTGAAATCAAAAGAACTGCCTTCTAACTCTCCTTTACGATTGAAGTAATTGTAGTTGATATCACCGTTAATGGAGAAATTCTTGGAGACGGTATATTTACCATTGACCTCTACACCTGTTGCGCGATTGGTCCCGATATTGTAAGGCTTAAAAATGTT
The DNA here is from genome assembly GCA_019634045.1 of Saprospiraceae bacterium. Lineage (GTDB taxonomy): Bacteria > Bacteroidota > Bacteroidia > Chitinophagales > Saprospiraceae > DT-111. Next base: position 2,266 of record JAHQWA010000379.1, on the reverse strand, counting down.
GACATTGTTTTCGAAGGAGGATACTCTTTCTACCACATCAGTGGTATAGCGCTGGTAAACGGAGAAGTTGAAGGAGGCAGCCCCGGCAATGTAGATGCTCGATATTTCGTAAGAATCGGTAAACTCTGGCAATAGGTCGGGATTACCGGTACGAATGCTGAAATTGTTACGGATGTTAAAGAATGGGTTAAGATCCCATAAGCGGGGCCGGAAAATTCGACGAGAATAGCCGGCCTGTAGGGAGAAATTTTCGGTCAGCTTGTACGAAGTATGTGCGCTGGGGAATAGGTTGGTGAAATTCTGGGTATTGCTTTCTTGGGTATTCACCAAAAAAGTACTGAGGTCCGTATTTTCTAGTCGCAAGCCCAACTTTAGGCCCCATTGATCATTTTCATAAGAACCTGTTCCATAAACCCCTAAGACCTTTTGATCATACTCGAAAATATTGGTCAGGTTAGGGTTGTTCACGAACTCTCCATCAATCCAATCATCTACCGCAAAGTCATTGCTCACATCCTTGATCACATACTGGGCCCCGGTTTCTATGCTAAAGTGCTTATCAAACGGTTTGGTATAGTCTAGTTTGAAAGTGTACTCCGTTTCCTCAAAATTAGTGCGCGTCTCCTGCGTTCCGCTGACTTCACTACCGGCAGTGGTCGTATTGAAGAAGTTCGAACTTTGATCTTTAGAGAAAGAGGTACCCAGTGCGCTAAAGAGCAGCATATGATCTTCATCATCCTCAAAACCTTTCTTGTACTGCAACTCATACTGCCACTTGGGGTTGGTCGCTTCCGTATCTTCTTCTCTAAACCATTCGTTGGTGATAGCACCTGTAGCATCCACAAACTGAAAGTCTGTACGGGAAGGCTGGTCTTCCACTTCATAAGCAAAGTTGCCGGATAAGGTGAGAATATTGTACTTATTGATGTGGTAGTCTGTTCCTAAAATAAAGTTATAGAAGGTTTCATTCCGGAATTCTTCTCCGCTTGAAAGTACGGTGGTATTGTTGTTCAAGTCCCGGTTGATATTCTCTGTCTTGTTGGGCAGTTCTCGATAACCGACCCCTATCTGACTAAACAGGTTGAAGCGTTCAGTACGACGGTTCAGGCTGAGTCCGACGCTATGGTTATGTGGAGTACCTGTATTGACTGATACAGAACCATTGATGCCTTTGCGTTCTTCCTTTTTGATCACGATATTAATAATTCCTGAGGTCCCTTCGGCATCGTATTTAGCAGAAGGATTGGTGATCACTTCAATGCGGTCGATCATTTCGGCGGTGATGGTGCCCAAGGCATTCCCTTGTTCGCTGGCAATGACCGATGGTTTTCCATTAATCAGAATCTGTACGCCTTGGCTCCCTCTCAAACTAATATCTCCCTCAATGCTAACATTTACGGAAGGCACATTATTTAGCACTTCCAAAGCACTTGCTCCGGTACTACTTAAGTCTTTTCCGACGTTGAATACTCGCTTATCCAGTTTGAATTCGGTTTGCGACTTTTCCGCTCTAACAACTACCTCATCCAATTGCTGGCTGTTATCGGCTAACAAGATGGTGCCCAAGTCTGCTACCCCATTGGTAATCGTAAAGTCAGTGATCTTTTTGGTTTCGAAACCGATAAAGGAGATCTCTAGATAGAAGTTCTTTTGTTTGGCCATCAACTCAAAAGCGCCCTTTTCATCGGTACTAGCTCCGGTTATGGCTGCTTTGGTATCTGCATCTGCTAGCATTACGGTAGCAAACTCGATGGGTTGTCTGGTATTTTGATCCTGAATGATTCCAGCAACTTTGATACGTTCTGCTTGGGCTGAAAGGCTTAGACTGGTTAATGTGAGAAAGAGTGTCAAGAGAGATAAGGAAAGCCGGGTCATCGATAACGAAATTTAATAGTAAGTGGTTAAAAGTTATAGTGCTCTGCTGAAAGTACAGCAATCCAGCACCAATTTGCCGCAAAAGTACAAAATTGACTTCTGCGAGGATAACGTATTTAACCTATCGTGGGAGAAGAAAATCAAGATCCCGTAGTCCTTATACTTTCATAACCCGTTTTGGTCATGTTTGTTTAGAGAAAAGACTCCTTTAGTATTTTTTCTAGGAAGATACCATTGGTAGAGCATGTTTTCAGTTCCCATTTCCTGCATATGGCAGCGATTTTTTGAGCAAGGCTGTTTATAGAAATCTTCTATATTTGCCAATGCCTGGGCGCTTCGGCAGCCCTTCATTAGATAAAAGGCCAGATAATAGTATGAAACAAGCTTCCAT
>JAHQWA010000378.1 GCA_019634045.1 Saprospiraceae bacterium | reverse complement strand
TCTTCCATGACTTCAGCTAGTAATCCACTAGCCATTATGGAGGCGATCGACGATAAGTTAAATCAATTCCGGACACTGAGCAACCTCTATGCTGAGTATGACTTAGCCGAAGGACTGACCTTTAAAACCTTTTTAGGGGTTGATATCAATAATTACAAACGGAATTTCTTCCGAAAAAATAGCCTCTTGTATCGAACGGCCCAAACCGGAGAACCCTATGGGCAATCCAGTTCGTCAGAAAGTGTCAACTGGCTGGCTGAGCAAACGCTATCCTATACCGGAACTTTTGGTACAGGACACTCAATCACTGCGGTGGCAGGGTATACTGCCCAAAAAGAAAAACTGGATGTCAATACCGTTATCGCAGACAATTTTCCAGATGATTTGGTCCCAACGGTAAGTGGCGGGCAAGTAGTGCAGGGTACTGCTGTGCAAGAAGAATGGTCGCTTGTATCTATGCTGGCAAGAGTGAATTACGATTACAATGATCAGTTTTTGTTGACGGCATCCATTCGTTCGGATCGGTCTTCTCGGTTTGGTGCTGGCAATAAAACGGGGATCTTCCCTTCGGTCTCTGTCGGTTGGCGAATTGCCAATGGAGCCAACTCTAATTGGTTGAGTGATCTCAAGTTGAGGGCTAGTTGGGGGGAAACCGGAAACTTCCTGATTCCCAACTATGCATCCATCGGTCTACTGGACCCGGCCAACTACACCTTCGGTGGCGGTTTGGTGAATGGTATTTCGCCTTCCACCATCAGCAATCAAAACTTGAGTTGGGAAAAAACCAGCTCCTATGATATTGGTCTGGATTTCGGATTTTTAGATGATCGGGTCTACGGCTCTATCGAGTACTATAATGCTACAACTTCTGATCTATTGTTAGCCGTGCAAATTCCTGCAGCTTTAGGTTTTACCAATGCGTTAACCAATATTGGAGAAGTAGTCAATAAAGGCTTTGAATTGTCTCTAACCAGCCGAAATACGACTGGAAAACTCAAATGGACCACCAACTTAAACTTCTCTTCTGTAGATAATGAAGTGACAAAGCTTGGTCCTTCCGGTGATCCCATTCTCAGTTCAGGTGGAGCAGGTAATCGCCATATCACCCGTATCGGTGATCCACTGGGTAGCTACTATGGCTATGTGACGGACGGTATCTATCAAAGTCAAGCAGAAATCGATGCCGGACCAGTTGATCAAATTGCGACTCCCCGCCCTGGCGATTTTCGCTGGAAAGACATCAATGGAGATGGCGTCATTAATGCGAGTGATCGGACCGTTACCGGTAACTACTTGCCAGATTTCACCTACGGGATGACCAATACCTTTAGCTACGATAACATCAGCTTCAGCTTCTTGCTCCAAGGTGTTCAAGGAGCCGAGGTACTGAACCTTACCCGTCGGCATATGGGCAATGGAGAGGCTAACTACAACAGCTATGCGGAGTGGACGCAAAGGTGGCGTTCACCAGAGCAGCCGGGTAATGGAGAGATCCCAAGAGCGAATCGGCAAACGGGCAATAGTAATAATCGACCTTCTAGCTACCAGGTAGAAGATGCTTCCTACTTCCGATTGCGGAATGTAACAATTGCTTACAGTTTTCCTGAAACTAGCTTGGGTCGCACTTTTTCTGGACTTCGCATTTATGCCTCTGGTACCAATTTGCTGACCGTGACCGATTATTTAGGCTACAACCCCGAGGTGAACAACATTGAAAGTAATGTGAATGTGCAAGGAGAAGACTATGGAGCTTACCCTTTATCGAAGGTGTTTACATTTGGAGTAAATGCGACGTTTTGATTAGTGGTCAGTGGTCAGTTTGAGGAAGTTATGTTATGGAAACTGGCCAACCTAAATATTATTGATCGGCTTTATGTTTAAAAAGTGAAAAAATGAAATTCAAATATATATTTTCTATGGTGTTGATTAGTAGTATACTGTCTTGTTCCGACAGCTTCACTGATTTGGCACCAATTTCCCAACGCAATGTGGGCATATTCTATGAAACAGCTACCGATATGCAGGTCGCTGTTAATGCTATTTACAATACGCTGAAGACAGATGGTTGCTATAACCAGAGCTATTGGGTATTACAAGAACTCCGTTCGGACAATACTTTCTGGGATGGGACCGGGCTGGCTGAAGAGATCACCGTATTTGATAAATTTACCGATATCTCTACCAGTGACATTACGGAGGCTGCCTGGAATGATTCTTACTTGGGGATTGCTCGGGCCAACATCGTATTAGCTCGTTTGGATGGAGTAGAAATGGATGCGAGCCAACGAGAGCAACTTCGAGGAGAAGCCTTATTTTTGAGGTCCTTATTTTATTATCATCTTGCTGTTGGCTTCGGAAATATTCCGCTGGTATTAACCGAAACTGCATCTGTAGCAGAAGGGCAGCAACACAGCCAGGTAGATGCCGCTACCGTATTTGCTCAATTGGTCAACGATTTGACCGAGGCGGAATCCAAATTACAGGAGCGCTATACCGGAGGTGATGTTGGTCGGGCTACAAAAGGTGCCGCTGGTACATTGTTGGCCAAGGTTCAATTGACCACGGGTGATAACGCTAGTGCCACAACTACGCTGCGTCGGGTTATGGGCTATGGTTATAGTCTAGTTTCCGATTATGCCCAGCTTTTGGGGCCAGAAAACGAACATAATTCCGAATCTATTTTTGAAGTCGAATTTGAAGGCGGTTTTGGAGACCAAGGCAATAGCTTTACCAGTCAATTTAATGGTGATTTGGCAACTTCCGTCACCTCTGGGCTGCGCAATATTCCAGAAAGAGGTTTGGTGGATGCTTATGAGGTAGGCGATGCCAGGTTTGCAGCTTCCTTGGCTGGTGTGACGGCAGATAATACGGGGTGGACCATTAAGTATGGAATTACCAATGCCTTTAGTGAGGATGATGCTCCCAACAATTGGGTAGTGTTCCGCTATGCAGATGTCTTGTTGATGTTGGCCGAAGCTCTGGGAGAAGGTACTGAAGCATATGCTTTGATCAATGAAGTTAGAACCCGAGCCGGATTACCCAATATTGATGCCAATACACCAGGATCTTTCGCCGATAAACTCCTACAGGAAAGACGAGTGGAATTGGCCTTCGAAAATCATCGTTGGGCGGATCTATTGCGGTTTGGTGTGGCCGAATCAGTGATGTCTGCACAAGGAAAACCGACCAATGGGAAGTTGCTGTTTGCTATTCCGCAACGGGAGATGGATTTGAATAGTGGATTTAGACAAAATTCGGGGTATTAGAGATATGCTATTACCTTGAGGAGATAAGAAAAGCACTAATCGGTATAAAGGTTAAAAAAATGGAAGGTGAGGGGGAAGTAATGAGATTACTCTAATTCAACCTCGCTTTTCTTCTTTTTACCATTTAAATCATAAAGTGCAGCCAATCCCAAACGCCACACGTATCATGTAGAATAGAGGTATGCACGAATTTTTTCTTTGTAAAGCCTGTCGAGAAAATCGTTTCGACATTTATAGGCTTTACAAAGAAAAACTTCAAATAACGCCTCATTTAATTTTTACCATATCACCCTCCCGCAAAATATAGTAGCGGTCTTGCAAAGGCTGTGATAGCCGCAATTTTACCTCATCCGGATAGCCCTTTGCCCAAAAACGAGTAGCTTCAGTAACGGATACCGTGCTGTGGTGCTGCGGGAAAATAAAATCTGGATGGAGTGTATTGATCAAAATGACAGAGCGATCGATGTACATATTGTGTTCGGTAGGGGAGAAGAAGAGCACATCAATGTCTTGCAAAAAAAGATGATCTTCTAACAAGTATGAATCGCCTGGTTGTAAAAAAGTAGTACTGTCGATAGTGATTTTATAGCCGCAATCCTGCAAGTTGGCTTCGTAGTAAATAGCAAAATTAGCATTGCCGTGAATGGCTCGGATCGGCTCAACTTGGACTCCATCCAACTCAAAAGTTTGGCGTGGTTTGGCAACTTGTAGTCGAGATTTTGGAATGCCAAGTTCTTCCGCAATGGAGATACAACTCTCGGGGATGACGAAAATACAATCCGATTTTTCGCTAAGCACTTTGGAGACTGCCCGGTTGAAGTGATCATTATGACCATGGGTAACAAAAGAGACATCTAGGATTTCCGCTAGTTCTTCAGCGGTAATTAATGGAGGATTAATTCTTTTGTCATAGTCGAGCAAAATATCCGTAGAAATTACGAGGTCACCAGATTTGATGATCCAACCATTATGACCAACCCACCAGAGACCTACTCCATCAGCATGCGTTTTGATCTCTTGGTACAAGCTGCTCTTTTGCCCTTGTAATACTATCGAAATGAATAGACTTAGTACGATTAAGTGTAAGCTTCTCATAGGCGTATTTTTTAATGAAAAGTATCCGGTCAGAATAAGTGTAACAGTGACTGAGAGCAAGTTCCCTGGCCAAAATGGCTTCATTGTCTCATTGACTTACAGTAAATTCTTAACTAAGCTATAAAACAGTGTAACATTGAGGCCATCCAATAAGAGGGACTAAACCAAACCTTGTTATTCTACCTGTGTCAGAGAACTAATCAAGATCGTTCACGTCTTTGTGCACGGCGCTCAATTGAGGTTTTATCAATGGATTGATTAGTTTTAACCAGCAAATTTGAATCTAGTGTGAAAGTATGAAAGCCATTCCAATTTATTCCATAGTGATTCCAAATTACAAGTTTAAGCAATTTCAGCAACTTTCAGGAGCCATGCATTATACTGAATTTGGGACCGCTATTCCCATTGAATATTGGGCGCATAAACCTGATTTTTCTACCGTTAGCCAATACATTATTCAGCAGCTTAGAACACTTTACTTCGGCCAAAAGATAGGATTGCGTTTATTGAGTTCGATGGAACATCCCGATAAATCGGTTGAGGATCTCATCGCGATTATCCAGCAAATCGGTCACGATCGATATGACTTGAAGCGAAAAGGTGACGGTTATCAAAACATTGAGCAAAAGCAAATCGATCTTTTTCTCTTGGAAATTGCAATAGGCCAAGAGAAAGGCTCAGATGGAGAAGAACAGATTAGGCATGCCCTACAGTCCTTTTATTGCCATCCCTTTTCGATTGGGAAAAAGCCAAGCAAAATTGATCTTGGGATTGTCTATCAACTTGACCACTTGGAGGCGGTGTCCCATACCTATGAAGGAAGATCAGAAGCGAAAAAGGACGGTTTTATCTTTAAAAGTCCCGAACGAAAATCAGGTGCAATATTGGCAATTTTGAAATTACTACCTTTAGTCACTTCTCAGGGAAGTAAATAATATGAAGTTGTCCAAAGTTTTCAAGTACAGCAGGAAACTTCACACAATTTCAATATGGAAAAACGAAACGAAAGACCTTACGTATGAAGAATGCCCAAACGATTTGGATCGCAGCCATTGTTTCTCTAGGCGGCTTTCTTTTTGGCTTTGATGCCGCCATTATATCTGGAGTGGCCGGTTCAGTTGAAGCACTCTTCGATTTAAATGATTTACAAGTAGGGTGGGTAGTCAGTTCTCCAAGCTTTTCGGCCATGTTTGCCATGCTGGTGGCCGGAAGCATTAGTAATGTGCTAGGGCGAAAGAAGATTTTGATTGCTGTAGCCTTCTTGTATGCATTGTCTGCCTTTACCTCAGCCTATGCGAGTTCTTACGAGATGCTATACCTTGCCAGGATGGTTGGCGGATTGGCTTTTGGCGCGGCTTTGGTGTTAGCTCCTTTGTATATCGCCGAAGTGTCAAATGCGGAGAATCGAGGTAAATTGGTTTCCATCCAGCAACTAAATATCGTGATTGGCTTTTCAGCCGCTTACTTTTGTAGTTACTACCTCAATGAAGCGAGTGTCGGCGGAACGGGTATGATCAATGAAGGGAATGCCTGGCGCTGGATGCTGGGAGTAGAGCTCTTACCAGCTCTGGTCTATTTCTTTGCCCTATTTTTTATCCCAAACAGTCCACGTTGGCTACTCCTTAAAAAGAAAGAGGCGGAAGCCGCCGAGGTATTAGCAAAATTGCATGGAGAAGTCTATGCCAAAAAAGAATTAGAAGACATCAAGAATAGCCTTGCCGATGAGCAGAACAGTAAACAGCGACCAAGCTTAGCAGAGCTCTTTCATCCTTCTCTAAGGTTTGTCTTATTAGTGGGCTTGACGATCGGAATCTTGCAACAAATTACGGGTATCAATGCCATCTTCTTTTACGCCACTTCTATTTTTGAGCAGACTGGTATTGGAACCAATGCTGCCTTTGCACAATCTGTCATTGTTGGTTTGATCAATGTTGCGGCAACAGTATTGGTGATGCTTCTAATTGACCGGATGGGGAGAAGGCCGCTACTGTTGATTGGTATAGCAGGAATTGCCGTGAGCATGTTGATCACTTCCTATGGGTTTAACCAAGCCACTTACCAATTGACAGATGAAAAAATCAACGGTCTAAGTAATGTTAATACCGAATTGTTACGGCCGATTGTTGATACCGAATACGACAGTGATTTGGCTTTTGTTGCTGCGGTAAAAAACGTGTTAGGAGACTCTGAATTCAAAAAACATCGAGGGGATATATTGCAGGCAGCTACCAATATGAATGCCTATCTCATCCTGTTTGGGATTCTGGGCTTTGTGGCCTCGTTTGCTTTTTCACTGGGCCCTATCATGTGGGTGATGCTTTCAGAAATGTTTCCAAACAAGATTCGAGCTGTGGCTATTGGTCTAATCGGCTTTGTCAATTCTTTTGTGAGCTGGTTGATCCAGCAGATTTTCCCGTGGGAAATTTCAACCCTGGGTAATGCAACGACCTATTTGATCTTTGCCATTTTTGCCGCAGTAGGTTTTATGATCCTCTATAAAGTACTTCCTGAAACAAAAGGGAAAACCTTAGAGGAGTTGGAAAGAGAGCTTGTGGGGTAAATAAGCTTTAAAGTTAGGTGTGCTTTTAATAGGCAAACAATAAGAGTTGTTGCAAAAAACCAAGAAAATGATGCAAGATAGATAGCTAAGTCCGAAGTATGAGGGATAGGTAAGCTGGTAGCGGTTGTTAAGCTCTGCTGATCAGATCTATATGGCTTACCAATCCTCTAAGGAGGCTTAGTAATCCGGTTTGGTCTCTAAAATGTCCAGTAGCATGGCCCGAAGTATGAAGCGATTGGTAATCTATTTGGTTTTAATAGGTGTACCAATTTTTTTCAATCTTAGCCATCCTCTACTCCTACAAATTATTGGTAGGGTTTCTTTTGAGACCGAATTATATGCTTTTATCCAACAACGCCAATTCTAATTGCTATTGGTCCAATTACAAAGTGGTATGATGAACATTTTTAAGCGCACAATTTGTACCGTAAGCATTTTTGCGGTAATCGTTTTTCAAAGTTGTAAATCTGCTAACAACAGTGTCACTGAGGTGAAAGATGTCGAATCCATTTCTGAAAAAGAAAGCCTGGCCAAATTCGAACCCCCCAATGGCAAGTGCATTCTTTTTGTCGGTCAAGAATTGGAATCGATTGGGGGTTTGGAAGATTGGAATGACGGCTACTACGATCATTTCGAGGCTCCAGGTGGATTTACTATGTACACCAATTTTTCTCCTGGCGATAACTCCTTCGGTTATGTACTGAAGGGGTTGGATGGTGTTTTTACAACAGACGATTGGGGGGATTACCCAAGCAATATGAGTTTGCAATTGGCCGATCCCGACTTTAAACATGCTGCACTAGCCATAGGTCTTTCGATGGTCAATCATGAAAAAAAAGTAGCTAATGGGAAACACGATCGGTTGATCAAGAGGATGGGGGAGTGGTTGAAAAGTTTAGGCCGCCGACCTGTATTTTTGCGCATTGGCTATGAATTTGGTGGCGCTTGGAATCACTATGATCGAGCAGACTTTATTAAGGCTTACCGACGAATAAAAGATCGTTTGGATGCCATGGGCGTAAATAATGTGGCGTATGTTTGGCAATCTCATGGCTGGGAGGAACCTATGGAGCTATTAGAATCCTGGTATCCAGGAGATGAATATGTAGATTGGTGTGCCTACTCCTTTTTTTCTCGATGGGATGAAACTAATATGATTGAATTTGCCCGGAAAAAAGGCAAGACAGTCTTTATAGCAGAAGCAACACCAACTATTTCTT
>JAHQWA010000377.1 GCA_019634045.1 Saprospiraceae bacterium | reverse complement strand
TCCCTTCCTTCAATTAAGCCTTTTCGAATTAAGCTCCATCCCACTACCGTACTTCCGCAAATTAGTCCTGTACAACACTAAGTATAGTATTTATACCCATTATCGACTTGGTAATGCGTGGCCTAGACTTACGCTTTTCAATGATTAGCGTATTGTCCTGATATCCTATTGCAAAGAACACATTTAAACATAAGAACTAAACCTCTTTTTAAAACACAAAACCATGAAGCATCTTTTCTCTCTGTTGTTATTCATCGGAATAATAACCACTAGTGACGCGCAAGATCACAAATGGGAGTTTGGCCTTTTGCTTGGCGGATCAAACATTGGGGGGGATCTAATTGATCCAGATCTTTCCACCTTCAAAGAAACCAATTTCGCTATAGGTCTACAGGCAAAAAAAATCATCAACAAGACTTTTGGTATCCGGCTAGGTTACTACACGGGCACCTTGACTGGAGAAGATCGAAATTTTGAACGACTGAGCTACCGCGGCTTCAGTTCCTCTACCCCCTTGCATGAATTCTCAGGAATGGCCGAGTGGGATATTTTAGGACATAAACGATACAAAGGCGAGCAATTCAAGAAAACCTTTTCCCCCTATATACTGGGCGGTTTAGGCTTGACTCATTTTAACCCCAAAGTGGACTTCGGGAACGGGACAGCTAGCAATAGTGAAATGGTTGCAGTGGACCAAGCGGCGGATGTTTCTACCTTTCGAGTAGTGGTCCCTGTTGGTGCTGGTGTGAAGATGGACCTAAACCCGCAATGGTCGCTAGGATTGGAATATGCATTCCGTATTACCTTCAGTGACTACCTTGACGGAGTTAGCATGTCTGGAAATCCGGATAAAAATGATTGGTATGGCATAGGAGGTCTGAACCTCAACTACCGCATGAGTAAGCGAGATACGGATAAGGATGGAGTGGCCGACGCTCAAGATGAATGTCCAGAAGAGTATGGAATTTTAAGTTTAAATGGATGCCCTGATGGAGACATGGATGGAATTGCAGATGCGGAAGATAACTGCCCTGCACTTGCCGGCATTGCCTTATACGGAGGTTGTCCCGATACGGATGGCGACGGCATTCTCGACCCTTATGACGATTGCCCAGAGACCTCCGGTTTGAGAGAACGCTCCGGTTGCCCTATTTTCGATGGGGATTCCGATGGTATCGAAGACGAAGACGATCCTTGTCCTACCGTGGCAGGGCCTGCCGATAATCAAGGCTGCCCATATCCCGACACGGACCAGGATGGCATTCTCGATAAAGATGATCTTTGTCCAACTATAGCGGGCTTAAAAGATATGGATGGATGCCCTGACTCCGATGGGGATGGCATAGTGGATATCAAGGATGATTGCCCTAAGATCCTGGGAACCTTAAGCAACAAAGGATGCCCAGAGATATCCGCCAAAGAGGTTGAGGCTGTAACCTTCGCGACCCAAAGCGTACAGTTTGAAACAGCGAAATACGTGCTCAAAGCCAGCTCCCACGCAACCCTAAATGAGATCGCGGAAATCCTGGAGAAGTACCCTCAATATGATTTGATGATCAAAGGGTATACCGATGATCGTGGAGATCGGGTGGCCAACAGAAAGTTATCAGAAAACAGGGCCTTTGCCTGCATGCAGTACTTTAGTGCGAAAGGTATTACGGCCCGTCGATTATCCTATAAAGGCTTCGGTGAATCTGACCCCATTGCTTCGAATTCGACCGCAAAAGGTCGTTCGCAAAACCGCCGAGTCACTTTCGAATTAGTAATGGACGACAAAGTCATTACGAGTGGCCGATAAACGAGCCACAGGGGAAGAAATTCCCCACCCCTCTAAAACTAAACCACAGTAAAATGTAGGGCTTGGACCTCGAAAAATAGGTGCCAAGCCCTTCTTGTTTTCAGCAATTCTCGCAAAAAAGATCGATAGTACTCGGATTCCTATTTCCTTTTCCTAAATTTGGGCTTCAAAAATAGGATGACTCATCTCAATAAGCCTCGCACACGCGCCCAAGAATCCAGAGCCGCCATCGAAAGACTGTACATCGCCATGCGCCATTTATTCATTAGGGGAAATTACAAGCCCCTAGGCGTTTCCGGTGAAGCCATGATCAATTCATTAAAGCAACTATCCCCAGAGATATACGGAGACTTAAATGATCCAGAACGAGTGGAGTTGGATGGTCTATTGTATATATTCCAGCGGCTTCCACGAGGAATTGAGGAGTGTAGATTTGTTAGGCTGATCTCGCGAGAAGGCTTTGAGAATAGCTCCTTTCAACCCATCGTGCCCCCAAAACGCCGCCGAAACTGCTACCGGATCGATCAGGATCAGATGTATATTGAGATGACTCGGGGTCGCTCGGATATTTACGATGTATTGACCCACCTGACTTTTATGTACCTCATGGCTGAAAAAATCCGCCTGAATAGCCAAGATCACAAGGGGAGAAAGAAACGAGAATGGGAAATGCTTGAACGCATCGTGGAATTGGATAAGCGTGGAGAAGAGTTCAATCAGGAAGTGGCCTATACCTACTTGAGCACCATGCTGGGACGTACCTATGATGACACCCTAGCCGCCTGTGAACGGTTTTCCAATAGCGAGGATGTCAACAGTATTTTCCACATTACGTACTGGCTGGGGAAATTATCCTTTGACGAAGCCTTACACAAAGAAGATCGAGAAATATCTTTCTCTTCTTCGCTCCGAGAAAAGGTTGGGCATCACATCTACGGTGAATCCTGGGCACAAAATATCAAAGCCCAACTAAAGGAACAGCAGCTCTTGGAGCGGCCCATTCACATTATCAGCGCCAATCCGCACAGCATCATGAACAGCCTTTTCGCACCTGCTGCCTTAGATCGCTTAAATGATGACTTGGACGATATAGCCAGAGACCTAAGTCTGAGCAATAATGATCAGTTGAGAAAACGGGTGAAGAAACTGGCCCTAAAGAACGGCATGGTCGAAATCATGGATACCAGTGGAACCAATATCTCCGTCCAGATCTTTGATACCGCAAAGATGGGTAAGATTACTTTCTCCCCAGCTCTGCAATGGAACAAGGCGTTCATCAGCGAAGAACAGCCCGTCATCTTAGTCATGGATTACGCCTTTGGAGAACAGGCTTATGAAACCATGGACGAGCTATTGAAACCCTTCGAGGAAGGGGATAAAAAAACGCCGATTAGAATCTCTTCCGTATCCATTATGGGGAAAGCGGGAATTTTGGAGGGAGATAAGGGAGATATTATGGTACCGACTGCCCATGTCTTCGAGGGAACGGCGGATAACTATCCTTTTGACAATCAACTAAGTAAAGAAGACTTCGAAGGATTTGGCCTGCGGGTATTTGAAGGGCCTATGATCAGCGTGTTAGGCACTAGTCTGCAGAATAAAGACATTCTTCGATACTTTCACCTTTCTTCCTGGCATGCTATCGGTCTTGAAATGGAGGGGGCTCACTATCAGAAAGCGATACAGGCAGCCACTAAGATCAGAAAAGGAGGTATTGACCAGCAGGTATCCGTCCGCTATGCTTACTATGCTTCTGACAACCCTCTGATCACTGGTGCCACTCTAGCTTCCGGTAGTTTAGGGGTAGATGGGGTAAAGCCCACCTACTTGATCAGTGTGAAGATCTTGAATCAAATCTTAGGAGGTGCAGCAGCTTAATGTACTGACTAATTTTTTCGACTTAGGTATACCCCCATCAGGATTAGCCCCATTCCAGAGAAGTGTGCCAAGGTAATCACTTCCCCATCTAGGGCGCCCCAAAGCAAGGCCACGATAGGTACGATGTAGCTAATCATGGAAGCAAAAACAGGGTTAGAAATTTGTACAAGCTTAAAAAACAATATCGAGGCAAGCACCGTGCTGACTATGGCCAATATGCTGATATAGCCTAGGGCCTCCCATCCCTGCGGATGTTCAAGTAAGGTGGTGCTAAAACCGGTAGTGAACAAATAAATAATGGCTGGAAAGCCCACCATTACAAAGGAAATAGCGCTAATAATGATCGAGTTTACATCTCGCAAGTAAAACCCAACTAGATTTGTACTAGTGGCATAGCAAATAGTCGCAAGCACAATTAGCAAGCCATAAGCGACACTCCCCTCGAAACCGACCTTCTCTCCAAAAAGGAAAAGGCTTGCCGCCCCCACCAATCCAATGCTCACTCCTAAGGTTTTGCCCAAAGCAAATTTGCTTCTGAACAACAACATGCCCAATATCAAGGTAAATAGCGGCGTGAGGGAATTTAATATGCCGGCCAGGGAGCTACTCATGTTGGTTTGGGCGAGTGGAAACAAAAAGGAGGGTAATCCCGTTCCAGTAATACCGACCAGCAGCAAAACTTTGAGACGATCCCAAGGTATTGCCTTCCACTTGTACCCAATGAAAACCAAGCAGAACAAAGCTGAAATACTGAGCCTCAAACTCCCTACTTGCATAGGTGTATAGACATCCACGGCCTTCTTAATGAGAATATAGGAGGTCCCCCAGATGATACTAAGGAAAACGAGTAGCAACCAGTGCCTTAGTTCGATCTGCGGGCTTGAAGATGATTCTTGCAAACTATTTGTATTTGAGTGGCAAATGTAGCATAACAAATGATTTTTTTATCTTAGAGATAGGAGATTTTCGACTCTCCTTCTAGCAAATTGCGTAAAGACTTAGTCGCGATCATGAAGCTAACAGATTTCACCAATTCATTGTTGCGGAATAGCACTCCATCCTCCAACCCTTCCAATGACCTTGGGCTCGGAGACAAGATTATGACAGGCGGTGGACGATTGATCAACAAAGATGGTTCCTTCAATATTATTAGGGAAGGTCATACCGTCTGGATGATCTATCAGAACCTCGTGGAGATGTCATGGCCTCGATTCTTAGGGCTCGTTACTTTATTTTACGGATTGATCAACGCCTGCTTTGCTTTCCTCTTTTGGCTGATGGGACCGGAATCACTAAGTGGGATGGCAGGAAAAAATGCATTCGAACAATTCACACATGCCTTTTTCTTTAGTATACAAACCTTTACTACGGTAGGCTATGGAGGCATCACGCCCCAGACTTTGGGGGCGGATCTGCTCGCCTCTTTCGATGCCTTTACCGGCCTACTCGCCTTTGCCTTGGCCACAGGAATCCTCTTTGCTCGTTTCGCCAAACCGAGAGCCAAGATCAAATTCAGTCAGAATGCTATTATCACGCCCTACCGAGATGGGAATAGCCTACAGTTTCGAATCGTGAATTTGCGTAGTAACAAGATTATCAACTTGAAGGCTCAGGTCACTATGACTTGGCTAGAGCATACAGCTAGCGGCAAAAAACGTCAATTTAGGCAATTGCCCTTGGAGAGAGATAGCGTCAATCTTTTCCCACTTAATTGGACACTGGTACATCCTATCACAGAAGATAGCCCTCTATACAAGAAAAATACCAACGATATCAAGAAGCTAGAAACAGAGATCATTGTTTTGATACAGGGCTTTGATGAGACCTTTTCTCAAAGTGTTCATGTCAACAGTTCCTATACTTGCGCTGAAATCCTTTCGGACCGGAAATTCGCTCAGATGTATTTTACGCGCGATGGGGCGACGGTTTTGGAACTAGATCGCCTGAATGAGACCTTTGCAATCGGTGCAGATAAAAAATTTTAGTCCTCCGATTAAACCCTCCACTAAATGACTAGTCAAAGTAACAAATCGTAGAATTTGCAAACAGCGGTAGCAGATATCAAGGATGAACAGATTCTAAACTTAATCCAGCGTGAAGACCAACAAGAACGTGGATTTAAGCTACTACTGGACAAGTACCAGGAGCGCCTGTACTGGCACATCCGGAAATTGGTGATCAACCACGAAGATGCCAATGATGTGACTCAAAACTGTTTGATCAAGGTATTTCGGGGTATCCAGCGCTTCCAGGGGAATTCGTCTCTGTACACCTGGTTATACCGTATCGCGACCAACGAATCCATTACTTTTTTGAACAAAAAGAAAAAGATCGGGACAGATTCCATAGACAACGAAGCACTGCTTTTGGCCGAGAAATTGAAAGCTGATGTGTACTTTGATGGCAATGAGATCCAATTGGCCTTGCAAAAAGCGATATGCATTCTTCCGGAAAAACAGCGGGCAGTTTTTCAATTGCGTTATTTCGAAGAAATGAGTTATCAGCAAATGTCGGAGGTATTGGAGACTTCCGTAGGCGGATTGAAGGCATCCTATCACCATGCGGTGAAAAAAATTGAAAAGGCTCTAAAAGCCGGATAAAGATGGATTGAAGCCTTAGCTGATCTGACTTTGTCTTACAAAACGAATAATTTTTGCGCCATGAGCGAAAGAGAAGACATACTTAATGAACTAAAGGATATTGCTCCTGAATTGGCAAAATTCAAAGAGGAGCAGTCCGGCACTGGATTTGAGGTCCCTCCTCGATACTTCAATGACCTGAAGCAAGTGCTTATGCAGGAGATTGAAGCGGAGGTAGGTCATTCCAAGGGAAAAGGGCAGGCCAATTGGTGGCAGGGAGTGGTAGCAGGATTGCAAAGTCTGCTTCAACCTAGACCCGCCCTAGCTTTCGCCACTATTGCTTTGTTAATTGCGGCTGGACTATGGTTTAGTCAGTCCCAGGACTCCCTACAACAAGTAGGTACTGATATGGCGTTGAATGATGAAGATGTCGAAGCCTACGTGATGGCAAATATTGAAGAGTTTGACACAGATATCTTGATCGATATGTATGCTGAGACTTTCCAGGAAGAGTCGGAAGATCCGGTAACGGAAGACAATCTAGAGGAAATTTTGCAGGAAATGGATGATGAAGACTTTGAGGAGCTATGGGAATCCGAATCTTTTAACGAATAAACTAACACCCGACAAAGTAAAATGTAGACGATATGAAGAATAAATTTTTCAAGTGGGGCATGAGTATGTTGTTATTTCTTTCCCTCAGCATGACGCTGTTTGGGCAGAATACAAAACGCGAGCGCGTAGAAGCAGAAAAAGTAGCCTTCATTACCAAGCGCATGCAGTTAACCCCAAAACAGGCCCAAGGTTTTTGGCCTATTCATACCGAATTTGAGAAGGCAGAGCGCAGCATTAAGCAAAAGTATCGGAATCGCTTATCTATCGAGGCTATGTCTGAGGGGGAAGCGGAAGAAGCTATAGAAAAGCGTTTGCGGATGGAAGAGGAATTACTGGCCTTAAAGAAGAACTATTATGCCCGTTTCAAAACGGTAATAAGTCCAAGACAGATCCTCCTCCTACAGAAAGCCAATACGGAATTCCGACAGTATTTGTTGGAAGAAATTCGGAGACGGCGGAACAGGCGATTTGGCGGATAAGCTCTTCGCCCACAGTGAACTTGACCTAATATTTTTCCTTTTTATACTCTACCGGTTGACTATTCCTGTCAACCGGTTTTTTTATTCAATCCAGCTCCCTCCAACCTACTGTTTTCAAAAAAGTAAAGGTTTTGAAAATAGGTATGCAACCCTTATCCTCTAGGTGCGTATAAAATTTTAACAAATAAGACAATTGATTAAATAGAGAAAAAACATAAAGTGTTCGTTATTAATGGTTTACAAACTTAACCAAACCACTTCCTCTACATTTTGTACCGCTCCCGTAAAATCCGGACCGCTACAAACATGGAGAGGCATTTATGGTACCTTTTTATGTATATTGCACGTACAAAGGAATGAACACTTCAACTTTGTCCTATGAACAGAAAATATAGCCAAGCCATAGCCGAATTGGTTGCCGCCTACGAAGCTACGGCTCAGTCAGGTTTAAATAAATTTCTCGATCCACAGACCTACCACGAATTGATCAACTACTATGAAGAGGATGAACAAGTCGATCGAGCACTTGAGGTAGCTGATTTGGCTATTGCCCACTATCAATTTTCTGCAGAATTCTATACCAGAAAAGCTCACCTATTACTAGAGGTTCAACAAGAGCATCAAGCCCTTGAAGCCCTTAATATCGCGACGATATACGCTCCCAATTCACTGGAAATTAAGATTCTTGAAGCCGAAGCGCTAACGTACCTTGATCGGACGCAGGAGGCTATGGACTTGCTAGAAACGTCCAAACTCAACCTTACCCGAAGTGCGGTAGAGATGAGTGAGATTCTTCTAGCGGAATCCTTAGTATACCAGCATAAGGAGGAGTATGAATTGATGTACTTCATTCTGGAATCCGCTTTAAAAGAAAATCCCAAAAATAGAGAAGCCTTAGATCGCATCTGGTTAGCCGTGGAACTATCCAAGCAATATGAAAGTAGCGTGGCTCTGCATGAATGGGTAATTGATCAGGATCCTTATTCCGCACTGGCTTGGTACAACCTTGGTCATACTAATGCTTATTTAGGTAACTATGAGGCTGCAATCGAGGCCTATGAATATGCCTTCATCATTGATAATAAGTTTGAGTATGCCTATCGGGACTTTTCCGACTTATGCTTTGAAATGAAAAAGTATCAGCGAGCACTTGATGGATACTTAGAGATGATTGAACATTTTGAGGCCGAAAGTGAAAGTTTACTTCGAATCGGACAGTGTTACAAAGAGTTGGGTAATTTGGATGAGGCTTGGGCTTTCTTTTTGAAAGCGTTGCAATTAGATACTCTAAACGACGAAGTCTATTTCCATTTGGGTACCTGCTATTCAGCTCAGGGCTGCTATAAGGAAGCCTTGAAGGCATTCCAAAAGGCCATCCACATTGAAGATCTTCAAGAAGATTACTACTTGGCCTTAGGCGAAACCTATTTTCACCTAAACAAGTACAGTTCAGCCAAAGCTAACTTCCAGAAAGCCATTTCCTTAGCTCCAGAACAGACTCACTGCTGGATTAAGTATTGTCAATATCTCATAAAAATGGATCTTGGCCTAGAGGCGCTAGCCTTGATGGAAGAAGCCATAGAACAATCTTATGACACCAGTCTTGTCTATGGACAGATTGCTTGCCTGTTTTTCCTAGGAAGAGATCAGGAAGCTAAATATAGGTTGGGAGATGCTTTAGTGGATGACTTTATGAATCATGATACCTTGTTTGCCGTGTATCCGGACTTAACCAAAGAAGAAGCGATTCACTCTCAAGTCAAAGTATACTTAGGCATGTAAGAGATTCGGCTAGCCTAAGTTTGGTACCACTACTATTTCTTTTTCTTCTTGTTGTTACCTTTACTCTTTTCGTCTTCATCATCAAGGGCGCAAACTGCAGCGCCAATTATCCCAGCCATGTTCTGCATAGTGGAGGGCTTGACGTCGGTAGAAATATCTAGACTAGGGCTATACTTTTCGAAATGCTTACTAGCTCCTCCCCCAAGGATGATCAGATCCGGAGAGAAAAGGCGATCAACATGATGTAGGTAAACATTGAACCTGGCTCCCCAATCCAACCAAGAAAGGTTATCTCGCTTTCTGGCAGAATCAGCTGCAAAACGTTCGGCGATATCTTCTTGGCCTTTCAGGAAGAGGTGTCCCAGTTCCGTGTTCGGCACTAATTTCCCATTCAAAAACAAGGCGGAACCAATCCCAGATCCAATGGTCAGGAATAGTACCACTCCTTTTTCTCCTTTCCCCAGGCCAAAATAAGAAGATGCAAGCCCTGCGGCATCTGCATCGTTCACCACTGTTACCTTACATTTACTAGCCTTGGAGAATAGCTTGGCGGCATCAGTATTAATCCATGATTTGTCAATATTAGCAGCACTCTTGGCCACCCCATTCTTGATGATAGCGGGAAATCCACAACCAACTCGCCCATCGTAGTCAAAATGCTTTACCACTGCAGCGAATGTTTCCGCCATCGATTTAGGGACTGCTGGCTGGGGCGTTGCCAAACGAAATCGTTCACTTACCATCTCGCCTTTCTTCACATCGACTAGTCCTCCTTTAATCCCCGAGCCACCTACATCAACTCCTAATACCAAGTTTTTAGACATTGTTTATTTGTTATAGGACTTCTTTTCTAGGGTAAAAATAAATATCATACTTTGACAAAAGTATAGAAAGCAGTTGCTAATTGATCAAGTGGACCACCATCCAGATGTCCTCTTTGGGCCTATCTCGCCCATCCTTACCCACCTTCGCAATCTTGTCAATCACTTCCAGGCCTTCCACCACCTCTCCAAAAACAGTATAATTACCATCTAAGAAAGGGGCTCCTCCTATCGTTTTGTAGGCCTCCCGCTGATCCGGAGAGTAACGCTGACCATTCTGTGCTTCCAGTCGATTGAGTTCCTGGTCTGAAAAGGTTCTGCCATGAACGATATAGAATTGTGAGCCAGAGGAATTCTTTTTGGGGTTTACCCGATCACCTTGTCTAGCAGCAGCCAAACGCCCCCTGAGATGTTTCAGGGTATCTACAAATTCAGCAGGTATAGTATACCCGGGTCCACCGGAGCCTAAAGCTGTTCCCGGTTTCGCATTCCTGGAATTCGGATCTCCCCCTTGAACCATAAAGCCATCGATTACCCGATGAAAGAGCAAACTATCGAAGAATCCTTCCTGTGCTAATTTTTGGAAATTCTCCTGGTGTTTAGGGGTGTCGTCAAAAAGACGGAGTAGCATGTTGCCATAAGGCGTCTCAATTTCGATTAGGCATTCATTCGGAGCACTGATAACCAAACGCTCTTCCCTTACACGCCCTTTGGTTTTACCTTCTTTCATGGCCTTCAAGCTTACCACATAGTTACCTGAACTTCGGTATCGGTGTACCGGCGATGAATCGGAAGAGGTTGCACCATCTCCAAAATCCCAATAGAAGGAATCAGCCTTTTCAGACATATTTTCGAATGAAATCCTGGTGGGGGCAGTTGTTTCTCCTTGAATGGTAAAATTAGCTATCGGTCTAGAACAGGCAGCAACTAAGATGGCCACCAACAAGTAAAGACCTACTTTCAAACTTCTCACTACAATCATTCTGAACTTTTTACAATATTTTAACTGTCATCCGAATATCTTCAACTGGACGGTCAGCATCCCCAGTTGGAACAGTTGCTATTTTATCAATAATTTCGATCCCTTCTACGATCTCGCCAAAGACCGTATAGTCATTATCCAAGAAGGGTGTTCCTCCTATTTCTTTATACAATTGGCGCTGCGCTTCTGAATACTTGATCCCTTTGCGATTTTCCATAGCATTTAAGGCATCATCTGTCAAGGGTTGTCCTTGCACGACATAGAACTGCGAGCCAGAGGAACGTTTTTGGGGATTTGGTGCCTGTGCCGCGGCTAAGGCTCCTTTCAGGTGCGGAGCACCGATCTCCGGATCAATTTGATACCCGGGTCCTCCCATTCCTAGCTGTTGTCCGGGAGCTGCATTTTTAGAATCAGGATCTCCTCCTTGAAGCATAAAGCCGTTGATAACCCTATGGAATAACAGACCATCGTAATAACCTTCCGTAGCTAACTTGATAAAGTTATCTCGATGTTTCGGGGTGGTATTATACAACATCACCTTCATGGTTCCGAAATCAGTGGTGATCTCCGCATAGGTGTGATCATCCTTAGTACAAGCAGTAAGTAAAGCGGCAAATACCGCAACAAACAGAATTCGTTTCATAATTTTATCGTTTATGGACAAGACCGGGGTCTATATAGCTATTGTGACCTTCAGTCCCTATTCTTCCTCTAATGCTCCATTTTCTACCTCCCATTCCTTAAAGTACCGAATGACATTTTCCTTCAAAAGACTTTCTTGGTTCTCCAATCCTTGAGCCTTCACAGGTTTCAATACTTCCCAATGTGGCCATCCATCGGCATCTCTTCCCTTAAAAGCATAATACCCCTGATAACTCAGCAACCGACAAATGGCGATATGCATGAGGTCTTGCTTTTCCTCTTTCGTAAAGGTAGCCTGCCATCTTCCTAATTCCTGTATACCGATAATAAATAATATTGCATTTAGATCTGGCAATTGGCCCTTCCCGAAACGCTTTTGTATGAAGTGTCGTATTCTCAGCCATTCAAATTCCAGTTCCCATTCTTCCATCTACTCGCTTGATATTAGCAATTTTCAATCAATTATTAATTTCTTCTCTTCTGGAGCTTGCCTCGATTTAAGGGCTCTTTTCGCCATTAGTGGTTTCCAGATAAAGTCGCTCTGTCTACTATTTACATGAGTCACTGAGCATGCCACAAAGCTATGAATTTATTGTCTAATGGCTACTCCTCTCTAATCAAAGCCGAGACCCTCCTAGCGCGCAAGGCCGGCGGGAAACTCGCCAACAGTCCGATCAAAACTACCGTCATGGCAACGATTAAAAAATCTACAAGTCGGATACTGATTGGATAGGCTTCTAAGGACATATTTCCTGGAATCGTAACTATGCCTACCGTTTTCTGTAAGCCATAGATAGACAAAGCCAGCACTACCCCCGTCACCATCCCGAGCAAGCTCAAGAGCATACCTTGAAAAAGAAAAACTCTGACGATACCCTGATCTTGCATGCCCATGGATTTCAAGATGGCGATGTCCTTGCGTTTATCCAAAACAATCATCCACAAGGCACCAATCAAGTTGAAGGCAATGAGCAACATCATCAAGCCAACAATGGCGTAGCTCAGCCATTTTTCCACTTTCATCAACTTAAAGAAACTTTCCTCTTGTTCATATCTATTTTGAACCAAATAGGTATCCCCTAATTTATCTTTGATCTGGTCAATGATATCGTCATCGACAAAGCCTGGATAAATCTTAATCTCCAGTGCGCTAACCTTATTCCGCAACTCCAATAGGCGCTGAACAAACTCCAAGTTGGTCAGTACATATTTCTTCTCAAAATCCTGCTGTACCAAAAATACCCCTCCAGGGTTTAGCACTTTAGAAACGAAGGGCTTCTCAAAAATTCCTGGATTTCGCTTGGGCATGTGGACACTGATGGTGGCGAAAAGATCGTCCAGGTTCACCGTCAAAGCATTCCGCATACTAAATCCAATTACCGCCATATCCTGCGGCCCTTCCCGGGTTTTAAAGTTACCTTCCCGCATGGTAGAGTCAATATTGATGACATAACCATAATTGTCTTCAACTCCTTTGATGGTCCCGAAGCTTTGCTTGTCTTTGTATTCAAAAAAGGCTACCTCCTCCAATGTCTGCGAAATCTGCTCTACTCCATCAATGGCGTATATCTCTTTCAGCAAAGAATCGGAGACGGTGAAAGTTTTACCTTGTGCTGGACTTACTTTTATATCGGGATCAAAGTTGCTGTACATCCCAACTAATAAGTCTTCAAATCCATTGAAGACGGACAAGACCAAGATCAATGCGGCACTACCTACTGATAGTCCAAAAACCGCAATACCAGTAATGATATTGATTGCATTGGTAGATTTCTTAGCAAATAGATACCTGCGCGCGATCCGTAATGGTAAATTCATTGAGGGCAAAAATAAAAAACTTCGGAACTAATTTTCTCTTGACTTTTAAGTAATGTACCAATTAGGCTAGCTAATGATACACTAATGCATTGTGATGACAAATCCCCCGTCTAAATGGACGACCGCCAACGAATCAGTAGTCGATCTGTCAGATCTCCTCTCCGCCAACTTATAACGAGTTTTGGGCAAGTTCTGCTATAGAATCCTACAACTTTCACACCTTACTTTAACATTTAAATTTAATCCTTAAAAAGCCGGTATTTCTCCCACAGAAACCTAACTTTGCAATGCTAGCAATACAAAGAATTACGGTTCTCTGATAATTTTTGCGTTTTGAGTCAGCACCTTAACTAAAAGCCTTGCTTCTTCTAGTCGCAATCCTTCCAGCTAAAACGCTGACCACAAAAATTGTCAGAGAAGGAGAATTTCTAAAGCATCCCAAAAAAATCTTCAGCAAGCTACTAATGAGTGAAGCTTATATCTTTGATGCCCTGAGAACACCGCGAGGTAAAGGAAAAACTTCCGGAGCACTATACGAGGTCAAACCTATCGACCTTCTAGCCACCTCCCTCACCGCTCTGAAAGAAAGAAATCAGATTCCCACACAAGAAGTAGATGATGTATTGATCGGCTGCGTCACCCCCATTGATGACCAAGGCTATAATATTGCCAAAGCAGGCTTGCTCCATGCCCGATGGGCCGAAAGTGTGGGCGGCATCCAAATCAATCGATATTGTGCTTCTGGCTTAGAAGCGGTTAATCTAGCTGCCTCTAAGGTGCGGTCCGGGTGGGAATCCTTGATTGTGGCCGGAGGAATAGAAAGCATGAGTAGAGTACCCATTGGTTCAGATGGTGGCGCATTAATGTATGATCCAGAGCTGATCAATGGAGTAAAATTCGTTCCTCAGGGTATTGCTGCGGATCTAATAGCTACGATCGAGGGCTTCGATAGAGAAACACTGGATGAATACGCACTTTCTTCCCATCAACGAGCAGCAAATGCTTGGGATGCAGGATACTTCCAAGGGGCTATCATCCCAATCTTTGACCGAAATGGCCTACCGCTGCTGAAGGAAGATGAACATATTCGCCGAGATACCAACCTGGACAGCTTGGCCCAACTTTCGCCATCGTTTTCGGAAATGGGTGAGTACGGCTTTGATGCTTTAGCGAAGCAAGCCTTTCCGAAGGTGAGCCAAGTTCGCCATGTGCATACGGCAGGAAATAGTTGCGGGATTGTCGATGGCGCGGCCTTATTATTGGTAGGTAATCAACAAAAAGCGCAAGAGTTAGATCTAAAAGCCCGTGCCCGTATTGTAGCAGCGGCGAACATCAGTGTCAATCCTACTATTATGTTGACCGGAGCAGCGCCTGCCTCCGAAAAAGCTTTGCGGTTAGCCGGGATGAAGAAATCAGATATTGATCTGTGGGAATGTAATGAAGCCTTTGCTTCCGTGGTACTAAAATATCAAAGGGACCTTGGTATAGACCCTGAGAAATTGAATGTAAATGGAGGGGCAATTGCCATGGGACACCCGTTGGGAGCAACCGGAGCCATGCTATTAGGTACTTTATTGGATGAATTGGAACGCAGAGATCTCCAAACGGGCCTAGTCTCCCTTTGTGTAGGGGGCGGAATGGGAGTAGCCACCATCATTGAAAGAGTTTAAGTAGCCACCATGATTAAGTACAAGAAGGATACCGATAATATAGTCACCTTGATTCTTGACATGAGTCATAGGAATGACAATGTGATTAATCATGAAATTGGACAAGCTTTTCTCCCGGTATTGAAGCATTTGCAGCAAGAAAAAAAGAAGGGAACTTTACGAGGAATCATCCTCACCTCGGCTAAGAAGCGATTCCTTGCCGGTGGAGACCTAGGATACCTCTATCACGCCAAGGATGCCAACGAGATTTTCCAATTTGCGGATGGACTAAAGCAGTTTCTCAGAGATTTGGAAAGTCCGGGTGTACCAGTGGTGGCCGCCATCAATGGTGATGCCTTAGGTGCAGGCTTTGAGTTAGCCTTAGGATGCCATCATAGGATCGTAATCGACAGCCCCAAGATCAAACTGGGATTGCCAGAAGTGAGGCTGGGACTTATTCCCGGAAGTGGAGGGATCATTAGATTAATGTGGCTCTTAGGCATTGAGCGGGCCTTCGATATCTTGAGCAGTGGTTTAAGATACCGTCCGAAAGATGCGCTGAGAGTAGGAATCATTGATGAGTTAGCCAAGGATCAAAAGGAGATGATGGAAAAAGCCCGTCACTTCCTTCTGCATACGCGAGAAGGGCGGCGTCCGTGGGATCAAGAGCAAGGCAGAATCCCTAATGGCACGGCCAAACAGCCGGAAATGGCTAAGCGAATTCGCATTTTAGCTACCCAGCTAGCCAAAGAGACATATCGGAATTATCCCGCTCAGCAGGCTATTCTAAATATTTTATCCGAAGGTTCAAAGGTAGATTTTGACACAGCTTGTCGGATCGGCACTAGATACTACACCCAGTTGGTCCTTAGTCCTGCCTGCAAGAATATGATCAAGGCGTTTTGGTTCGATTATAAATCGATCAAAGAAGGAGAAAAACGGCCAAGAGGCTTTGGTCGGTTTCGCCCCAGAAAGGTTGGCATTATCGGCGCTGGATTAATGGGTTCAGGGATCGCCTATGCCTGTTTATTGAATGGTTTGGAAGTGGTCATTAAGGATGTGTCGCGACTGATCGCGGAGCGAGGAAGAATGTATGCCAAAGAGAGAATCGAGAAAGCATTGGCACAAAATACCATCGCCAAAGAAGAGGCGGAGAGTATGCTGGCGAGAATTACAACCACGGAAGACCCAAGCGAATTTGAATCTTGCGACTTAGTTATCGAGGCCGTATTTGAAAACGCACAAGTCAAGCAAAAAGTAACGCGGGAAGCGGAAGCCTATATGGATGACTATTCTGTTCTGGCATCAAATACCGTTTCCATTCCAATTACAGAATTGGCTCAAAACTCATTACGACCAGACCATTATGTAGGCCTACACTTTTTCCATCCTGCTGATCAAGTGCCCTTAGTAGAAATCGTCAAGGGCGCTAAGACCAGCGAAGAGACCATTGCCCGTGCCTTTGATTTCGTTAATGTTATCAAGAAAATTCCCATCGTCGTAAAAGATGACTGGGGTTTCTATGCAGCTAGAGTGCAAAACACCTTCATTCTCGAAGGTATCACGCTCTTGCAAGAGGGCTGCCCGCCCGCACTCATAGAAAACCTCAGTTTGCAGGCAGGGATGCCTAAAGGAGCATTGTCCTTAGCCGATGATTTAGGTTTAGGAATGGTCCTCAAGTATGAGCATCAGGCAGCGGCTCACTACGGCAATAAATACATACAACACCCCGCAGTATCGGTCTTGCAAACGATGATCGATGACCTTGAGCGAACCGGAAAATATAAGAAAGCGGGTTTTTACCAATATGAAGAAGGGCAAGCACCACAATTCTGGGAGGCCCTAGGCGAACATTATCCGCTATCGAAGAAGCCATTTCAGGTGACTGAAATCATTGAGCGACTATTGTTTGCTCAAGTCATTGAAGCCGTATGGTGTCTCCAGGAAAATGTCATCCGTTCCATCCCAGAAGCCAATCTCGGCAGTATTTTTGGATGGGGTTTCCCTGCCTTTAAGGGAGGGGTGATCCAGTATATTCAGGACTATGGGGTTGATGCCTTCCTCAAGCGGTGCAATCAATTCAAGAAAAAACATGGGCAGCGATTTTCAGCCCCAAAGAAACTTCGCGAGCTTATCGCCAAGGATCAATTGAATCAGGTGGTGTGATGGTGCAATCTCGATAGATTTGCATCATTTTGGATAAGAGCATTCCCCTTCTCCAGTTTTTTTTGGCAGGAACCAACTAAATACCGTGGAACAAAAATAACTTTGCCTCTTGAGCGTGTCTTTTGGCAAAGGACTTCGTTTCTCATCGGTCAGGTAGCTATGGCTAGCTTCCCTCTTCGGGCCTTGCCCTTCAACAAAATCCAATGCTCTAAATTCCAAAGAACTTTTGTTCCACGGTAATAAAGCCCTGAAAATATGTCAAAAAAAACTATATTTAAAGCGAAATATATTCTCTAATAACCTAGACCTTGACCTGTATGAAAAAAACGCTCTTACTAATTGCGCTTTCTCTCTCTTTTATATTTGTCACTAGCGCCCAGAATTTTTTTTATGGCCCAGAAGGCAAAACCTTTCTTGAAATTTCCCAAAAGAAAATCCTTGTCAAATTTGCCGAAGGCGTTGGTTTTGAACAGCAGCGTCAAATTCTCTCGAAAGAGAAACTTATTGTTCCGATCGATGAAGATCAGCTGTTACCTAAACCAGAAATCACAGTAATAGAATTAACAGATATTATTGAGGAAAAGGATATTCTAACGCTACTGAAGCGATTGAATGCCCTAGATGAAGTGCTATATGCCAACTATTTCTTACTCCACGAAGATGAGACCTTACATGGCATAATGGATGAAATCATCGTAAAGATTGAAAAGGAAGAAGATTTAGGGCCCATGCGATTCCTTATTGAAAAGTACGCTACTGAAATCGTGAAGGAGAATAAGTTTGTTCCCTTGCAGTATCACTTAAAAGTAGATCAAGCCTTTGAGCTAAATGCTTTACAAGTAGCTAATGCCTTGTTTGAGACTGGTTTTTTTGAGTTTGCAGAGCCTAACTTCCTCCGAATCATGAAGCGTATGACCACCAATGATCCTCTAGTGGATAATCAGTGGTCGCTACAGAACGATGGTATTAATACTAGCGAATATAATGGTGTTGCAGGTTCCGACATGAAAGTCTTTCAAGCCTGGCAAACCACGACGGGAGCTCCAGGTATCAAGATTGCTATTATTGATGAGGGTGTGGATCTTAGCCACCCTGATCTAGCTCCAAATATGCTGCCGGGTTTTGATGCAACTGAGCAAGGTAGTGGAGGAGCTCCGTCTAATGATGACGCCCACGGTACTGCTTGCGCAGGTATTGCGGCCGGGGTAGGCAACAATAGTATTGGTATAGCGGGTATAGCTTACAATAGTAAGATTATTCCAGTTCGTATCGGTTATGACGGTGGTTCTGGTTGGATCACTAGCAATGAGTGGATTGGAAATGCGATTAATTGGGCATGGCAAACGGCACAAGCAGATGTATTAAGTAATTCTTGGGGGGGTGGCCAATCCTCAAATGTAATAAATGCCGCGATAGACGGGGCTGTAAACTTAGGTAGAGGAGGACTTGGAGCGCCAGTTTTATTCTCCGCTGGGAATGGAAATAGCTTTGTCAAATATCCGGCATCCTATGAGCCTACTATTGCCGTGGTTGCCATGAGCATGTGTGATGAAAGAAAAAACCCTAGTTCTTGTGATGGTGAGACCTGGTGGGGATCTGATTTTGGAACGGGAGCAGATGTTGCGGCTCCAGGAGTGAAGATTTATACTACGGATATTTCAGGTTCTGCGGGTTATACCGATGGTGATTACACTAGTAATTTTAATGGAACTTCTTCTGCTTGTCCAAATGCTGCTGGAGTGATGGCTTTAGTACTATCTCTAGACCCTAGTTTAACCGAAGCAGATGCGAGAACAATACTTGAAAGCTCCTGTGACAAAGTTGGTGGTTACACCTACACCGATTTTGTCACGGGCCAACCATCGGGCAGTTGGTCGCAGGAGTTGGGATATGGTCGAATAAATGCTGTTGAAGCGCTTGCAAAAGTCGGTTGTGATGAATGTTTGCAATGTTTTGATGGCATCCAAAATGGGGATGAAGAAGGTGTAGATTGTGGTGGCTCTAATTGCGCCGAATGTGTTCCGACCTGCAATGATGGAAAGCAGAATGGCGAAGAGACTGGTGTGGATTGTGGAGGGCCAAATTGTCCTATCTGTGCAACTTGCGTTGATGGTATCCAGAATGGCAGTGAAACAGGTGTAGATTGCGGGGGATCGGATTGTGTCCCTTGTAATGACTGTTTAGAGCAACTTTCTTTCGATGACTTTGATACTGATTTTGGCATTTGGATAGATGGAGGATCAGATTGCCGAAGAAGTTCTGTTGATGCACAATTCTCCGTTAATGAGATTGGCGCTTCAGTTCGATTGCGAGATAATTCTTCTTCCTCGGTAGTCACTACTTCAAATCTAAACCTGTCAGGATATTCGAGAATTAGAGTCAACTTCTCCTATTTGACTGTGAGTATGGACAATGCGAATGAGGACTTCTGGTTACAAGTCTCTACTGATGGTGGGAGTACCTTCAATACAGTGGAAGAATGGAACTTGGGAGATGAATTCGAAAATGAAATCCGTTATGATGAATCCATAGAAATTAATTGGACTTTCTCAGCCAGCACTCAATTCAGATTCCGCTGTGATGCATCTGATAATGGAGATTACGTCTATATTGACAATATTGCAATCATAGGATGCGATGGTAATCCCGTTGAACCTACCTGTACTGACGGCATCCAAAATGGGCAGGAAACGGGTGTAGATTGCGGGGGACCAGATTGTCCAGATTGCCCTACTGAACCCACTTGTGATGATGGCATCCAGAATGGTCAGGAAACGGGTGTAGATTGCGGGGGACCAGATTGCCCGGATTGTCCTACCGAACCCACTTGCGATGATGGTATCCAAAATGGGCAGGAAACAGGCGTAGATTGTGGTG
>JAHQWA010000376.1 GCA_019634045.1 Saprospiraceae bacterium | reverse complement strand
TAGGTCGAAGGGGCGTGTTTGGAAAGGGTTGAAGTACTATATTTACCTTATGCTGATCAAAGATAAGTGGAAATATCATGTTTATCTGTGGGTTACTGTCATAGGGCTAGGTTTGATTACTGATTTTGGTTCTGGCGGGTGGAAAGCCCTCTTCTATGCCTTTTCACCGAGAGGGTTGAGGTTTGATAGTGTTTTCTATTTTGCGTCCATTACTATCTACTATATCAACTTTACTTACATCTGCCCAAGGTATCTCTCCAAGAAGAGAATCCTATTTTTTAGCCTGGGTTTCGTTGCCCTGCTTCTACTTTTCGCAGGACTTAGGTATTTCCTAGATGAAATATTCTTTAAGTTCCTTACCGGGATCAACAATTATCAAGGTACAGCGCTGGATTTCCAGTACTATTTTTTTGATAATATCTACTATGCGCTTCCTCCGATACTGTACAGCTCAGTCATCTTTTTGATTTTCAGATTTATTGAGGCCCAAAATCAGATCATGCAGTTAAAGTTAGATCATAAAAAGGCGGAACTGAGTTTTCTGAAATCGCAGATAAGTCCTCATTTTTTGTTTAATACTTTAAATACATTTTATAGTGAGCTGATTGATGTCCAACCTGCCGTAGCCAAAGACATTCATAAATTATCAGATCTGCTCCGGTTTGTGACCTATGATGCTGGGGAGGAGTTTATCGAACTAAAGAAAGAAATCGCCTTCATCAAGGACTATATCTATTTCTACGAAAAGAGGTTTGAAAGTGAGTTGGCATTAGACTTTGAACTGAAGGGAGACGTGAAAAATCAGACCATTGCCTCCCTTGTTTTGATGCATTTCATAGAAAACGTATTCAAACACGGAGTATTGACAGATAAGGACGATCCAGCAAAGATTGAGATACACATTGAAGAGACTTCGATCAATATTAGTACCAACAATAAGATTCAGCAGTCCATCAAATACATGGAGGCCGGCATTGGGGTCGAAAACCTGAAGAAAAGATTGGATACCATCTATGATCAAGACTACGAACTGCATTACGCAGAAGAAGGTGATTATTTTAGCGCATATCTTACCATTCCCATATGAACAAACCATTGAAATGTGTCATCGTTGATGACGAACCGCCCGCCATCCGTTTGGTTGAAAACTACATCAAGAAAGTTTCTTCACTGGAACTGGTGTATAGCACAACCAAGCCTTTAGAAGCAGTCGCATATATGGAGCGCTATGATTTTGATCTGATCTTTTTGGATATTCAAATGCCACACCTGACCGGCATCCAATTGTCAAAAATTCTCCGACAGAACATTAAAGTCATTTTTACAACGGCCTACCCTGAATTTGCGGTGGAGAGCTATCGACTCAATGCTACTGACTATTTGCTCAAACCTTTTGATTTTGAACGCTTTTATCAAGCTGTGAAAAAAGCGGAATTGAGCCAATTGATGGCAGAAGGCGAAGAAATTAAAGACTATGTTTTTGTGAAGACCAACAGTAAGAACAGTTTTGAAAAAGCTCGGATCACCGATATCCTGTATATTGAAGGATTGAAAAACTATGTGGCTATCCACCTAACGAACAAGCAGATTGTTACTTACAGCACACTCAAGGCCATCAAGGAAAGTCTACCTTCTGCATTATTTGTGCAGATCCATAAGTCCTATATTATTGCTATTTCCCATATAGAAAAGACGGATTCCATTTCGGTTACCGTAGGAGGGGCAGATCTACCCTTGGGACAGTCGTTCAAGGCTGGCTTCTTTGCCCGAATCAGGGAAAGTGAGCTATGATTAGTGTACAAGTCTTTCCGGAAGAAGAACCTAGGTCTATGCCATTTAGCTAATCCTACTCCAGGCCTTCAATTGCTTAGCATGTTTGCTTAGATAGGTAGCAATTACTCGATGCTCAGGGCGCTGAAAATTAGGGTCGTCTTCCAAAATGCGGCTGGCTATTTCTCTCGCCGTCTTCAGAATCTTACCATCTTTGGCTAAGTCGGCCAGACGAAGATTAAGAATGCCACTTTGTTGGGTCCCTTCGATGTTCCCTGGACCTCTCAACCTCAAATCTGCTTCCGCAATTTCAAAGCCATTATTGGTTTGAACCATCGTTTGAATACGCTGTCGACTTTCATTGCTGAGTTTAAAGCTGGACATCAAGAGGCAATACGATTGCTCCGCCCCCCGCCCGACGCGCCCTCTCAATTGATGGAGTTGTGACAAACCAAATCTTTCCGTGTTTTCAATAACCATTACACTAGCATTAGGCACGTTCACACCCACTTCGATCACGGTAGTGGCCACCATAATCTGCGTAGTACCATTCACAAAGCGTTGCATCTCAAAATCCTTGTCCGCTGGCTTCATTCGCCCATGCACGATACTGATTTGATAGTCTGGAATGGGAAATTCTCGGCTAAGGGCAGCATAACCCTCTTCCAGGTTTTGTAGATCTAATTTTTCAGATTCTTCTATTAAAGGGTAAACCACATAGACTTGCCTACCCAACGCGATTTGCTCTCGCATAAAGCCTATGACACGCATGCGATGATTCTCCGTGCGATGGATGGTTTGAATTTCTTTCCGACCAGGCGGCAGTTCATCAATCACAGAAACATCCAAATCCCCATAGAGCGTCATGGCTAGGGTGCGAGGAATAGGTGTGGCAGTCATCACCAGGATATGTGGGGGGCGTTTGGCATTCTTTTTCCAAAGTTTTGCCCGCTGGGCTACTCCAAAACGGTGTTGCTCATCGGTGATGGCTAGCCCCAATTGCTTAAACTGGACTGGATCTTCCAATAAGGCATGCGTCCCAATGATGATCTTTATCTCGCCGCTAGCCAACTCTTCCAGCACCAGCTTACGCTTTTTACCTTTAACACTGCCGGAGAGAAATCCGACCTTAATGTCCATGCCTTCCAGGTATTCGCCAATCGAAATATAGTGCTGTTGAGCCAAAATCTCCGTGGGCGCCATTAGACAAGCTTGGTAGCCATTATCCAAAGCCATTAGCATACACATGAGGCCTACGATCGTTTTTCCACTTCCCACATCCCCTTGCAGCAGGCGATTCATTTGAATCCCCGCCCCTAGATCTCTCCGAATCTCTTTGAGTACTCGCTTTTGCGCCCCAGTGAGTTCAAAAGGAAGTTTTTCTTGATAAAAGCCATTGAAGTATTCACCGATGGTAGGGAAGGGGAGGCCCTTAATGGCTCGCTGTCGGCTGAGTTTAAGTTGTAGCAGGCGCAATTGGAGAAAGAATAGTTCTTCGAACTTCAGTCGATTTCTAGCACTGACTAATTCTTGCTGACTCTTGGGAAGATGAATTTGGCGCAAAGCATTAAAGTGGGCCGGGAATTTAAGTTTCTGAATGAGATAATCTGGAAGGTTCTCTTCAAAATGAGTGATGGAGAGTTTCTCAAAAAGCGCCTTGATCAATCGACGCCTGAATTTAGCATCCAATCCCTTCGTATTGAGCTTTTCAGTGCTCGGGTAGACCGGAGCAAAAGTTGCGGCTTGCTTGGTATTGCCTAGGCTTACAGCCTCTATTTCCGGGTGAGGAATATTTAGTTTGTGGTTGAAATGATTAATACGGCCATATACGACATATTCCTTGCCGACTACCAAGGACTTTTCAATCCAATGAATACCTGAAAACCATACCAATTCGATGGCGCCAGAATCATCTCTGAGCGTCCCCATCAGTCTTTTTTTACGCCCTTCTCCGGCCGTTGTGAGTCGACGCAAAATACCACGGACCTGCACCGCACCACTATCTTCCCGCAAGTCTCTAATTTTATGAAATTGGGTCTTGTCGATATACCGGTACGGGAATTGGTATAGGAGGTCTCGGAGAGTGAAAATGCTCAATTCCTTCTTCAATAAGTCTGCTCGAGTAGGACCGACTCCTTTTAAATATTCTATGGCTGTCTCCAAAAATGGTCGCTGCATAATAACATCAAATTGCTTACAAAAATAACAATTTTCGGTTTATATAATGCCATTCAGGGAACCCATTTTGTTAGAAGTGGGTTTTATTTACGGCAACCTAATTCTAGGTTGTACTTATATTGTTTTTTAATCTATTTTTGCCGATCTTATCCGATATCAATACGAAAAGATGGAAACGAAGAGACAAAGACAGGTTGCGGAATTGGTAAAGCGCAATTTCAGTATGGTGCTACAACAAGAAGGATCCTATTTATATGGCCCTGAGCCTTTAGTGACCGTTACAGGAGTGAAAGTTTCTCCTGATTTTGGCTTAGCTAAGATCTACTTGAGCATCTATAACACCGAAAATAAGCAGGCAGTCATTTTGCAAATGGAAGAGGAAACGGTCAGGCTGCGACAAGCCCTCGCTCACCGGATTCGTAAACATGTGCGACGGATCCCGGATATTGCTTTCTACATCGATGAGACACTGGATGAAATGTATCGAGTTGATGCCTTATTTAACCGCCTGAGAAATGAAAATCAAATGGGCAGTGAGGA
This sequence comes from Saprospiraceae bacterium, assembly GCA_019634045.1. Classification (GTDB taxonomy): domain Bacteria; phylum Bacteroidota; class Bacteroidia; order Chitinophagales; family Saprospiraceae; genus DT-111. The sequence continues at coordinate 8,687 of JAHQWA010000376.1, read as the reverse complement.
CTCAGAGCCTGCCGAATAAGGGATAGAGGCAAAATACAAGATGGACAAGCAAACGCTCCATACGCATCTTTTGCGACAAAAAGCCGAAAGCTTAGGGTTTAGCTTTGTTGGAATCTCTAAAGCTACCCATATGGATGAGGAGGCTAGAAGATTAGAGGAATGGCTAAACCAAAATAAGCACGGTCAGATGCATTATATGGCCAACCACTTCGATAAACGTACTGATCCTAGAAAGCTAGTGGAGGGAGCTAGATCAGTGGTGAGCTTAATGTATAACTATTATACGCCAACTGAGCCTGCCGATCCGGAGGCACCTAAAATATCTAAGTATGCTTTGGGGCAAGATTACCACTTCATTCTCAAGCATAAACTCAAATCTCTCTTAGCTTTTCTGCAAGAAGAAGTAGGAGAAGTAAATGGCCGCTGCTTTGTAGACTCCGCACCAGTCTTGGAACGGGATTGGGCCAAGCGATCCGGGATAGGTTGGATCGGTAAAAACACGATGTTGATTCATCCCAAAGCGGGTTCCTATTTTTTTCTGGCTGAATTGATTCTAGATCTTGATTTCGTCTATGATCATCCCATTAAAGACTATTGTGGAACCTGTACCCGCTGCATTGATGCTTGTCCGACGGAGGCCATCTCTCCAGAAGGTTATGTAATGGATGGGAGTAAATGTATTTCCTACTTTACGATAGAATTGAAGGAAGCCATTCCGGCGGAGTATGAGGGAACATTTGACAATTGGATGTTTGGCTGCGATGTTTGTCAGGAGGTTTGTCCTTGGAATCGTTTTTCAACGCGCCATCAGGAGGCCGCCTTTGAACCCCATCCTGACCTTTTACAAATGTCAAGGAAAGATTGGGTGGAGCTGACAGAAGAGGTGTTTCGGACTGTATTTAGGAAGTCAGCAGTGAAGCGAACTAAGTTCAAGGGCCTTAAGCGTAATATAGCTTTCCTATATGACCAGGCCTCATCCTAATGCATAGGAAGCCTGGATGTTGGTTTGGCCCCAAAAAGAAACGATGGAGGCCATGATTTCGTCGAAAGTATCCAAGTCCGTAGGTTTTCTTACAAATGCATTTGCACCCAATGAATAGCAGGAAGCTACATCCTGAGCGGCTGCGGAGCAGGAAAATACAACTACAGGTAGTTTACTGAATAAATCATTTGTCCGTAGATATTCCAAGACTTCCCATCCATTCATCAATGGCATGTTTAGGTCCAGGAGTACTAAGGAAATTTGATCTAATTTGGCGGCAGGTAGGAACTTGACGAATTCTACTCCATTGCTAAAATGGACCAATTCGCTTTGACATTGCATGTTTTGTAGGGCAATTTCAGCTAGTAACACATCTGCTGGATTGTCTTCGACTAGAACGATCTTCTTGTTCACATTCATGAGAATGGTATTGAATAAACTGTCATTTCGGTATGGAATAATGATCCGGATACTATTTTGTACCGTTTTCCACTATTTTTGCCGATAGGGCAAAACACGTAAATCGATTAGCGGGATCTATCCTTCCCATACCTTTATATTGTGTTGTTTTGGGATAGGATGAGTCCACAACCAATTAGCATGAGAGTTTGTTCGTATTTTTTTTTAGTATTGGGTGTTGTAGCCATTATGAACTCCTGTGGGAGTGAGAAGGGTGACCCATCTCAAGCACCTGAAGAAGCAATGGAAGAAGAATTAATTGAACCTGAAAGGCCCAAAAAAATTGTGTTTTTTGGGAACAGCTTGACCGCTGCTTTTGGTTTAGATCCCCAGGATGGCTTTACTGCACTTATTCAACGTAAGTTAGCACAAAAAGATGCATCTTTCAAAGTAATTAATGCAGGAATTAGCGGAGATACCGCAAAAGAAGGCAAGGAAAGAGTGCATTGGGTGTTACAACAGCGGATTGATTACTTTATTCTAGAGTTGGGGCTCAATGATATTTTCCAGGGCGCGTCCACGGATCAGCTCTATCAGGACCTGTCTGCGATCATCCAAAAAGTGCAGGCGGAAGCCCCAGAAACCGCTATTCTATTGACAGAATTGGAACTGCCAGCTGCACTTTCAGCGGAGACCCGAACGGACTTCAAGGCTCTCTATCCCCGCTTGGCGAAAGCCCACGATATAACCCTGATTCCCGGTTTTTTGGAGGGAGTCTTGGATAAGCCATCTTTGAATCTACCGGATGGACTACATCCGAATGCAGAAGGCCAGGTTTTGATGGCAGAGCAGGTGTGGCGAGTGCTGGAGCCTATGCTTTGAGTGATCTAGTACAAAATTCCATTCAATGTCCGGAAAAATTTCGCTAAGCATCTTATTTTGTTGCCATGAAGAATTTTAGTCGCTACATAGCGATTGGTTTGGGCTTGGTCCTATTGGGTTTATTGCTGTATATGTTCCGGGCAATTGTAGGCTATATTTTGATTGCCTGGGTGCTGTCCATGGTCGGTCAACCATTCATGCGCTTCTTTCGAAAGTATGTTCGTATTCGGAAATGGCAAGCTGGTCCTAGCATCAGTGCTGCCCTCACGATCATTTGTCTATTTGTCATCGTTATTTTTGTAGTGGCACTCTTCGTGCCGATGCTGATTGATCAAGCTAACAACCTATCCGGTGTGAGTTATGCTGCTATAGGGGAAGCCATCGAGGAACCCTATCGGCAGGTTATTAAATGGATGGAGAAACGAGGCTTTACGCCCACTTATGGCTCCGCGGAGGACATGCTGAGTGATCAGCTTAAGGGCTGGTTCCAGCCTGCAGCCATCGGAGACTACTTTAGTTCCTTCCTGTCCATGGCCGGGAATCTCATGATGGGAATTTTCTCCGTTGTATTCATTACTTTTTTCTTTTTGAAGGAAGACGGGCTTTTCACTTTATTCATTGTGAGTTTGGTGCCCAATCGCTTTGAAATTCAAGTGAGTAATGCCATCGAAGATATCTCCCATTTATTGACGCGCTATTTCGCCGGTATTCTGTTACAGGTGACGGTTATAACCCTATTCGTAAGTGTGCTACTCACCATTTTAGGGGTTCCCAATGCTGTATTGATTGGGCTGTTCGCGGCATTAATAAACGTAATTCCCTACATCGGCCCGCTAATTGGGGCGGCCTTTGGTGTGTTTTTGACGATCTCGGCGAATGTCGATCTCGAATTTTACACCCAGCTGCTGCCATTGATCATTAAGGTAGTGGTCGTGTTTGGAGCCATGCAATTACTGGACAACTTTGTGCTGCAACCCTATATCTTTTCTAATAGTGTCTTGGCGCATCCCCTGGAAATCTTTATCGTGATTCTAATGGGAGCACAAATCAATGGAATTAATGGTATGGTGCTGGCTATCCCAGTTTACACCGTACTGCGTGTGGTAGCTAGAGAATTTTTAATCCAATTCAAGATTGTGCAACGTATCACCGGACGAATGGAAGAAGCCTTAGAGGATTAAAAGGAAAAGCTTAAACCGCTTGCTCCTGAAAAATGCTCCAGGCCTCGTTAGCCAATTGTTGGGTTAAATGCTCTATATAATAACTCCCTGCCCCAGGATCAATCACGCGATCCATGAAGCTTTCTAGTTGTAATAGGTGTTGGACGTTTCTGGCAATTCTCGGACCAAAATCGGGATTATCTGTAAATCGACTATCGTTAGTGGAGTTGCTGTGATCTGCGGATGTGACAAATAAGGTGCTGGCTCCTCCCATGATGGCGGACATGGCTTGGGTGGCAGACTGGATCATAAAGCGATACGGATCGTCTCCAGTTTTGGGAGCGGCAGTGTAGGCCAGGATAGGTGCCGAGAGGGAGTCTATTTCGTAAGCTTTTAGGACATTCGCCCATAAGAGCTTCAAGGCCCGAAATCTGGCTATTTCCACAAAAAAGGTACTGCTAGTAGAGACAGCAAATTGGATGTGAGGAGCACTTTGTTTAGCTGTTACCCCAACTTCTTGCAGCTGCGAGATATAGGCTTGGCCTTGCCGGATTAAACTTGCTAATCCCTCTGCCCATTGGAAAGCGTCTTTCGTCGGTTCCTTTACGTGCAAGAATTGAATATCAGAATGACGACTATCCTCAATCCATTGAGCAGCCAAGGCTAGGCTATTCGGTGTTAAATCTGGCGACCAATGCAAGGAGCCTTTCCAAGATCCAGATGACTCCTCATGACCCCGTAGAAAAGCCTGCAGGGCCTCCCAGAATTTCATGATCGGGAAATCAGCATTTACCCAAGAAAAATGCAAGGAGACATAAGACGGAATCACGTCTTTCAATAGAAGCGCTAACTGATCTTGCGTCAATGGTGCTTCCAACTGTAGTTCCAAGGCGTTAGCACCCCCTTGCAGACTATTCAGTACCCTTTGGTTGGTCTCTTTTAGATCTCCGACTTGGATCAATTGCCCGATGGCCCACTGGTTGGCAGGTCGCTGATCTAAAAGCTTGGTGGAGGGGGCGGCATCGGTGTGATGAAATAAAGGCGGGATCTTCCAGCCAGGTTCTGGCTCCCAATGTAGGGCCTCCATTGCCTTTCCTTTCAGATCTTTTTCAATCTTAGCCATCCATTCAGCTCTATCAATGGAAGGAAATTCGGCAAATAATGGGCTTTTCTTTGGCATGGGCTGTACTTTGCGTCCGGCCGAAATTAGCTAAATATTGTAAATAGCCTTAACTTTTGCCAGATCAATTTCGTTCTTAGGATATGATTTATCTCGACAATAACGCTACTACAGCAACCGATCCTCGGGTATTGGAAACCATGTTGCCCTACTTCTACGAGAAGCCTGGAAATGCTGCTAGTCGAAGCCATCCCTACGGCTGGGTAGCCACCGAAGCGGTGGACCTGGCAAGAGAGCAATGTGCGCAATTGTTTGCAGCCGAAACGAGAGAAGTGATCTTTACGAGTGGAGCCACCGAAGCGATTAACTTGGCGATTAAAGGTGTCTTTGAGATGTATCATCGTAAAGGCAAGCACATTATCACGGTCGCTACTGAGCACAAAGCAGTCTTGGATACTTGCCATGCTTTGGAGAAACGAGGAGGAGAGGTGACCTACCTATCGGTTGATGAACAGGGGATGATTAGCCTGGAAGAATTGGAAGCAGCCATTAGAGCGGATACGGTTTTAGTCGCAGTGATGTGGGCCAATAATGAAACGGGCGTGATTCAGCCCATTAAGGAGATTGGAACCATTTGTGATCGGAAAGGAGTACTCTTCTTCAGTGATGCCACTCAAGCCGTGGGTAAAATTCCCGTGTTGCCGAAAGCGGTAGGCGTACATCTGATGGCTTTCTCAGCCCATAAACTATACGGCCCCAAGGGAGTAGGTGGACTTTTCGTTAATCATCGCGCGCCTAGGGTTCGTTTAACGGCCCAACTGGATGGCGGGGGACACGAGGGAGGTTTTCGATCCGGGACCTTAAATGTTCCGGGCATTGTGGGGATGGGAAAAGCGATAGCACTGGCTGCCGAAGAAATGGTACCTGCCAGTGTACAACTACAGCAGTGGCGAGATCAATTGGAAAATCGCTTGCTACAAGACTTGGAGGAAGTACAATTAAATGGCCATCCGACGAGTCGGCTGGCCCATGTCTCTAATTTGATTTTTCGATTTGTTGATGCCGAAGCCCTGATGGCCACTTTTAATCGCGATATTGCGGTTTCAGCCGGTTCGGCTTGTACTTCAGCTGATCCCTCTCCTTCACATGTACTGATCGCAATGGGCAAAGGAAAGGGAGGCGCTGAATCTTCTATCCGATTCAGCTTTGGACGCTTTAACCAGTCCAATGAGGTTGATCAAGTAGCCGAGGCTGTGATCCGTGGGGTCAATCACCTACGGAGTCAAAGTCCGGTCTGGGAAATGTTCAAAGAGGGGATTGATGTAGGAGGATAGCGGACAGATTGACAAAAAACTAATGCAGAGGATTGTTTGTTATCATATTGTATCTTATTTTTGGTAAGAATTAAATACTTGTGAATGTTATTTGTTGCAGATAGTGCCAAGGAAAAAATTGTGGAGATCAAGTCTAAAGACGGCTTGACGGAAGGTCATTTCGTGCGAGTTAGTGTAACTAGTGGCGGTTGTTCTGGCTTGTCTTATAACATGGAATTCGACGATGAACTCAAACCTGATGATCAGGTTTTTGAAGATAATGGGGAAAAGATCGTTACAGATCTTAAGAGCTTCCTATACTTATGTAATACTACCTTGGAGTTTTCTGGAGGATTAGATGGCAAAGGTTTTTATTTCAACAATCCTAATGCTGCCCGCTCCTGCGCTTGTGGGGAGAGTTTTGCCGTTTAACCTTTATCCATCCACATGTATCGAATAGGTTTCGATGCCAAAAGGCTTTTCAACAACTTTACTGGTTTAGGAAATTATAGTAGAACCTTACTGTTCAATTTGGGGCAGTACTTCCCGGACAATGCCTATTTTTTGTATACGCCCAAAGTGAAAGATAATGCGGAGACGCATTACTTTCTACACAGCCCATCCTACACGCTAAAGAAACCTAAATGGGTGCCCGGGGCCTACTGGCGGTCTTCTGCTATTAAAGGAAGACTTCATCGGGACAAAATTCAATTATACCACGGACTCAGTCATGAAATACCGATTAGAATGCATAAGATGGGTATTCCGACCGTGGTCACTATTCACGACTTATTGTATAAGCATTTCCCCGACCAATATGCCTTGCCGGATCGGAAGATCTACGACTTTAAATTTAGATATGCTTGTGAACATGCCGATCGAATCGTGGCCATTAGTGAGGCTACTAAACGAGACATCATTCACTTCTTTGGTATTCCCGAAGAAAAGATCTCAGTAATTTACCAAACTTGTCACGATCGATTCATGCAAGAACGCTCCCAAAAGAGTTTGCGAGAGGCTAAGGAAAAGTATCAGTTACCAGATCAATACTTGTTTTATGTCGGTTCGGTGATTGAAAGGAAAAACCTACTGGGAATTGTTAAAGCAATGACCCTCCTACCTAAGGACTTGCAACTCCCTTTGGTGGTGGTTGGGGGACGAAGTGAATATCAGCAACAAGTCGAGGCTTTTATCAACAAGGCTGGCCTTCAGGATCAGGTCTTCTTTGTTTCCCCTACTTTCAAGGATCTTTCAGCGCTGTATCAGCAGGCTCGGGTATTCTTGTATCCTTCCTTTGCGGAAGGCTTTGGGATTCCTGTCCTCGAGGCCCTATATAGCAAGGTCCCCGTTGTCACCTCTAATTGTTCTTCTCTTCCAGAGGCCGCTGGCCCTGGCGCCTATCTGGCAGATCCTCACCTCCCGGAGGACATTGCCCAAGGCATTCAAAAAATCCTTACTGACACTTCCTATCGTGAACAGCTCGTCCAAAATGGATTTGAGTACGCACAGCAATTTAAGGGAGAGCCTTTAGTTCGACAGATGATGAATCTGTACGAAGACTTGCTGTAGATCATCGATTCCCACTAAGCCGCGCCTGCTTTATGCTGGATTCTTTGGCTTTTACTTTATTTTTAGATTAATCTAAAAATTATTTTACCCTGTGTTAAAAATGTGTATATTTGTTTGGATTTTAAGCTAAAGATATGAGTGAGCTACTAGAAATATTGCAACAAGAATGGGCCATCAGGGCCTTGATTGCCTCGAGTTTGGTCGGGGTGATGTGTGGCGTTTTGGGGAGCTTCATTGTATTGCGAAACATGTCCTTGGTAGGGGATGCCTTAGCGCATGCCATTTTGCCAGGGGTAGTTTTTGCCTTTGTGATTGTAGGTTACAGTGCATTAGGTTTCTTTACCGGAGCGGTGATCGCAGGTTTATTGACAGCTCTGGGGATCACCTGGATTCAACACAATGTAGGGACGAAAAATGATGCTGCGATAGGGATTGTTTTCACGGCCATGTTTAGTATCGGCGTGATGGGAATATCTTACATCAGTAGAAATGAAGGTGTACATTTGGATCTGAAGGACTTTCTGTTTGGGAATGTCCTTGGGGTTGCCAATAGTGATCTTTATCTCACCACGGGGGTAACCATCTATGTAGTGATTAGTGTAATTGTCTTTTATCGATACCTCTTTGTCTCTACCTTCCAACCCGTGATCGCTGAAACGATGGGGATTCCAGTCCAGTTGATTCATTATTTCTTGATGTTGCTTTTGTCCTTTGCCGTAGTGGCATCTTTGCAAACGGTAGGCGTGATCTTGGTGGTGGCGATGTTGATTACGCCCGCATCCACGGCTTTACTCCTGTCGAAGCGCCTGCCTACTGTCATTATCCTGTCTGCTATTATTGGTTTGTTCTCTGCTGTTTTAGGTTTGGTCTTTGCTATCGTATTGGAAACGACGCCTGGCCCCGCTATGGCGGTCACAGCCACGCTTTTTTATGCCCTGGCGGTATTCTTTGCTCCTGAAAAAGGACTGGTGTTCCGCCAGTTAAGGAAACGCCAACTCAAGGCGAGAATCAAATTAGAAGATGGATTGAAACAAGCCTATCGACTGGAGCAACAGGGGAGCCTTACCATCGAGAGTTTGGCCGAAAACTCGGGACTACCACCAGTAGCCTGCAAAAGATCCTCCAGTTGCTGCGCACGAAGGGATTGATCGAAAAAAGTAACCTTAAGCTGACCTCCATCGGGATCGGAGAGGCAGAAAAATTAGTACGAGCGCATCGCCTGTGGGAAACTTATCTGGTGAATAAAATAGGACTCAATAATG
>JAHQWA010000375.1 GCA_019634045.1 Saprospiraceae bacterium | reverse complement strand
GAGGGAAGATAGCCATAGCTACCTGACCGATGAGAAACGAAGTCCTTTGCCAAAAGACAAGCTCAAGATGCAAAGTTATTTTTGTTCCATGGTAGTATGGTACGATACGTATAGAAGGATGTAAACTCACTTGACTTTTTGCTGGAAAAATCCAATAATAGCAATATGAGTTTTTCCCTTTTTACATTGTATACCGACTGCCTATTAGCACAAGAAGAATTTTATTCTAAAACCCTATCATTTCCGCTGGTACAAACAAGTCAAACGAGTTTTTCTGTTCAAATCGGAAAAACTCGTTTGCAGTTCAAGGAGTCAGATCGTCCAGCGCCAACTCATTTTGCCATTAATATCCCCTCATATCGTACAGCAGTAGCCTTGTCCTGGTTGAAAGAACGACTTCTTATCCTGCCCTTTGCTGGGAAGGAAATAGCAGATTTTAGTAGTTGGAATGCAGAGGCGATCTATTTCCATGATCCTGATGGGAATATTGTAGAGTTCATTGCGCGGCGCAATCTTGCTATTCCTGGACCTCCCACCTTTGATAGTAGTCAATGTACCTGCGTCAGTGAAGTAGGTATTGGGACGGATGATATTGAACAGATCTATCAACAGTTATATGGAGCTATACAAACGCCTATTTATGATGGGAGTTTTGACCGTTTTTGTGCTATTGGCCGAGAGGATGGATTATTCATCGTGGTAAACTATCAGAAGAAGAATTGGTTCCCCACTGATGAACCCATTTATGCCAGTGCCTTCGAGGCGGAATGGACGGAAGGGAGCCAAGCTTGGAAAATAAATTACGAATCAGGAAAACTTACAATTAGCTAAGATGGAAGATAATTATCTGAAAAGTATCAGAAAGCAGTTTGAGTATTATAAACTGCTTGGAGATCGCTCTTTTGCCCAGTTATCTGACGAAGAATTGTTTTGGCAGTTCAACCCAGAAAGCAACAGCATAGCCGTGATCGTAAAACACCTTTGGGGGAATATGTTATCGCGTTGGACTAATTTTCTGGAAGAGGATGGGGAAAAGGAATGGCGCAACCGAGAAGGGGAGTTTGTAGCAGACATTACATCGCGCGCCGAAATGGTAGCAAAATGGGAAGAAGGTTGGTCCTGCTTATTCGGAGCTCTGGAAAGTGTAAATGCTGATAATTTTGGCAAAACCATTTATATCCGAAACATGGGACATACCATTGTAGAGGCTCTCAATCGGCAATTAGCGCATTATTCCTACCACATTGGGCAGATTGTGTATATCGGTCGAATGCTCAAAGGGGAAGACTGGAAGAGTCTATCTATTCCCAAGGGTGAGTCGAAAGCCTACAATGAAAGCAAATTTGCCCAACCCAAGCGGCAAGCTCACTTTACCGATGAATTCTTAAAGGAGGACAAAAAATAGTATTGGGAAATGCCAGCTCTGCTATCAGAGTCTTGGCCTTTTTATATATTTGTCATTCTCACGGAAGATCATATATGAAAAAATATATTATCATAAAGGTCTCCAAGAGGAGGACAAACACTATATAACACCCACAGTGAACAACACATGGCAACTATTACACCAGAAGATCCTTTGGTGACGATTAAGCTCATGCCCAAGCTGATCTGTTTTGAATGTTTTGGCGAGCAAAGTTACGAGCATACGATTAGACGTTTCAACAAGATGTACGCGACCCTAAAGGAAAACAATATTTGGGATGTCCTAATTGAAGGAAAAACCAGCAAGAGACTGTCCGTCCTGGATAGTTACAACGCTATCAAATATATTCAAGAAAAGTTGGGGAAGGATGCGATTAAAGTTCGTATTGCCTTTTTGGACGAAAGACAGAAAGGGTTTGAACACAATGTCTTTGCGGAGAATGTAGCTAGTAATAGAGGCCTTTGTTTACGCTTCTTCCAAGATCGAGAAAGAGCGCTTTGTTGGTTACAAGGGGCAGCCATTCCTAAGCTTCCTTCAGAATCCCACCAAGTATGATTACCTTTGCTGGCCTAAGCAAAAGCCATGCAAACTAAAAGAGGAAAATTCATTGCCGTCGAAGGTATTGATGGCTCTGGAAAGAGCACACAAGTCAGCACACTCTGTTCTCGTCTGAAAGCAGAAGGACATAAGATATACCCTACTTTTGAGCCTACTAATGGACCCATTGGGTCTTTGATTCGACAAATGTTTTCCACCCGCATTATTGGAGATGACAAGACGATAGCGGCATTGTTTGTTGCGGATCGGTTAGACCATTTGCAGAATCCTGTGAATGGTGTGTTGAAGAAGTTAGAAGAGGGTATTACCGTAATTACAGACCGATATTATTTTTCTTCTTATGCTTATCATGGAGCGCATATGCCTTTAGAATGGGTGATTCAGTCGAATGCACTGAGTGCGGAATTGCTACGCCCTGATCTCAATATTTTCATAGATATCCCACCAGAAGTTGGATTTGAGCGCGTGCATGCTAATCGAGCAGACATAGAAATCTACGAAACCCTAGAGAACATCAAGAAGGTTTATGCTACCTACCAGGAGGCCTTTGAACTGTTGAAAGAAGAAGAAAAGATTGTGTTCGTGGATGGAAATCGTTCTATGGAAGAAGTGGCGAATGATCTTTACGAAATTAGCTTGAATTGCATGACGGCTGAGTAGCTGAGAATAAGTGACACAAGACCTTCGTTTGGGGAACTTTTGCCTAGCTCCGAACCTTATGCAAGTGTAACAACTAATCTATACGAAGGTATGAAAAACCAAATCACTCGCATGCAGGCGGCCCTCGAGGAGATCCCACATCTCTTTAATTTGATGAGCGAAGAAAGTGCCTCCCACAAATCCAGTCCAGCGCGTTGGTCAAAGAAGGAAATCCTTGGACATCTGATTGATTCCGCAACCTACAACATGAAGCGATTCATAGAAGCTCAGTTTGAACCTGGCCCTTATATCGTGCAAAAGTACGATCAAGGTCAAAACGTTGCGCTTAGTCAGTACCAACAACAAGCTACCGCAGAGCTACTGAACCTTTGGGGCGCTTTAAATCGTCAGATCGTTGGTATTATGGAAAGGCAATCTCCGGAATCCTTAGCCCTACCTGTTCAATATGAAACCTCCGTGTATACTTTGGAGTGGCTACTTGCGGATTATGTAGACCATTTGGAGCACCATCTGCGGCAAATTCGGACTGAAGTAGCGGCAGCGACGGCAAGTATCCCGTACCACCTACCACTAAACACTGCACAGGAGCGTCTTCGGGAAATAGCCCCAAATGAATTTGTCACCTTGCTTAGGAGAGGGACTTTAGAGGTAGAGCTATACATCCCTGATGGCGTAGATAAGCAAAGTCCACATGAGAAGGATGAGTTGTATGTGATTATTAGTGGTACTGGTACCTTCGTGCGAGAAGAGGAACGTTATGCCTTTGGGCCGCATGATGTCCTATTTGTGCCGGCTGGGCAAGAACATCGTTTCGTTGACTTTACTCCTGATTTCAAGACCTGGGTAGTTTTTTATGGGCCTAAAGGAGGGGAGTAGTTCTCATTGATCGGATCCCCTGGCATTTTCTTTTCAGAGAGAGGATAAGCTATTATATTGCGAAAGCTAGTAAAACTAAAACAATGAAAATGTCCTCTCTCTACTCCAAAGTGACAATCCTTTTGATCGGCTTCTTATTACTCACCAGGAGCATCTATTGCCAAAAAACTGGCAGTTTAAAACAGCAAGATTTCTTGGAAGAAATCGAATTTGAATGGGCCCGAGGGCTACTTTTTGTTCCTGTACAAATTGAGGGTAAGACCTTCCGGTTTATCCTAGATACGGGGGGCTCACTTTCTATTTCTACTACGATCCAGGAGCTATTTTCGTTTGAACAAATTGCGGTTGCAAAAGTAGTTGGGGTTAATAAGTTGAGCAAAAGGGTACCCTATGTCAAGGTGCCTTCGCTTCGCTTGGGTGCTTTGGAATTTAGCAACTATAACGCTACGGTAAGTGATTATACTGGCTATCCCTATGATTGTTTAAGGGCGGATGGAATAATTGGAAGAGATTTTCTGAAGGACTTGATCCTAGAACTGGATCTTCCGAATAAAAAGCTAAAACTATCGGATAACCCCCTTAAACTGAAGCTTCCAAAGGAAGGAGGAATTCCTGTGAAAATTGATCGGAAAACATCTTTGCCATATATCCAGGTAAACGTGGAGCCTTTTGGTAAGCAGTGGGTTGTTTTTGATTCTGGATCGGATGATGTGTTTAGTTTTAAAACGCAAACCATTGAGCAATATAGACGCAAATCGAAATTCAAGGAACATCCTATTGAGACCTTTTTTGGGGTCACTTCCCTAGGTGCTTCTGGCGTTATTCCGAAACCCATGGCTGCCTTTACGACCTATATAGAAAGTCTTCAGCTAGGGGATGCTGCTTTGGAAGGTTTTTATACAGACATCAGCAAACGGTCCCGTTCTAGAATTGGCACCGGTCTTATGAAATACGGGAAAGTTACGCTGGATTACCAAAGGAAAAAATTCTATTTCCAGCCGAAAGAAAAAAGCCAAAAGGCTACGGCTATGAAAGGCAGTATTGGGTTCTTGCCCCGCTATGCAGGGGAGGCCTATATCGTTACAGCACTACAATCAGGGAGTGAAGCGGAAAAAAAAGGCTTGCGTTTGGGAGATACCATTCTACAAATAAATGAGTTAAATCTTCGCGATATGGAGGCGATAAAGCACTGTCAACTGTACCTCGAGGGGTACAATTGGGAAGCAACTGAGCAAACAGAGCTGGTCTTCCTTAGTAGAGGAGAAGAAAAGGCCATAACGGTCAAAACCATTAAGTACTAATAATTGAAGGTAGTTTATTCCAGAGAGGCTTTGGTGATTTGATTCAATGTCTTCTGAATGACGGGGATCGCAAGTTGGGTATCTTGCTGTAGCTGATCTATGATACCTTTAAGCTCCTTGACATCAAAAGAATCGAGCCTAACACTAGTTTCAGCTTTTGCGGCTTTGTCATATTGCTTCTGCAATCCGAGCATTAAAAAGCTGGGCTTTATCTTATGGATTCCTTTGTAAACGCCTTCCCAGTTTTCTACTGTAAATTCGTTTTGAACTCGTACGAAAGTAGCAGGAGCTTCCTGCATAAAGGTTTCTAGCATATCCCTAATAAAGTAAACATCCCCGCCACTAAACTCTTGCAAATATTTCAAGTCGATTTTCATTTGGGTGTCGGTCACTTTGGCTTGTTTGGGGATAATGGGTCGCTTAAACCCAAGCGCCTTTAGTACTTGTTCTTTCAAGATTCTTGGAGAGAAAGGTTTGGTGACAAAGTCATTCATCCCCGCGTCCATAGCCCTGGTTTTTTCCTCTAGCAAGGCGGCGGCTGTGAGGGCAATTATGGGCGTTCCTTGGTTCGGATTTTCACTATCTCCGCGGATCGCTATTGTAGCTTCACAACCGTCCATATTTGGCATATGGATATCCATAAGAATGAGATCATATTCATCCGTTTTGGTGGCTTCTACAGCTTTTAGCCCATCTCCAGCAATCTTAAATACTGCGCCCCATTTCTGAAGAATTCGGGAAGCCAGCTTTTGATTCATCAGGTTGTCTTCCACTAGCAACACCTTGAGATCCTTCAATACGGATTCGATATCGGTTGTACTACCTTCAGGATAAACTACCTTTTCACTAATGGCAACGCCTGAGTTTTTAAAAGGCATGGTCACGATGAAGGTAGAACCCCGACCTAGCTCACTTTCTAGACGTATGCTACCTGACTGAAGCTCCACCAACTCTTTTACAATGGTTAACCCCAGTCCTGTACCACCAAATTCGCGGGTGATCTTTAGGTCCGCTTGTTTGAAGTTCTGAAAGATCGCCTCTTGTTTTTCTTGGGCGATACCAATTCCTGTATCGTGTACTTGGAACTCGATCACATATTCCTCCGGACTTTCAGTGACTAGTCGGGTCCGAATGCCGATGGTTCCACGCTGAGTAAATTTGCTAGCGTTTCCTAAGAGGTTGGTAAAGATCTGGTTGAGTCGAGTGGAATCTCCAACAACTAGATTCTTGATCTGTGGATCAATATCTACCACGGTACTGATCGGCTTCTCTCTTACTTTAAACTGAAAGGTACGTTGTAAAGAGAGTAATAATTGTACTAGGTCGAACGACTTATATTCAAACTCTACCTCCCCGGCGCCAATTTTAGATAGGTCCAGGATGTTGCTGATGATCCCCATTAAACTATCCGCAGAAAATCGGAGAGAATCTAAGTATTCTTTTTGCGTTTCGTTGGGAGTGGTTTCGTATAGAAGATGAGTCATGCCAATCACAGCGTTCATCGGTGTTCTAATCTCGTGACTCATATTGGCCAAGAACTGACGTTCCGCCAATTGGGCTTTTTCTGCCCTATCTTTGGCGCTAGAGAGGTTCTGCTCCAATTCTTTGCGAGCGGTGATATCATAGTGAATACCTACTGAACCAACTACCTTGTCTTGTTTATCTTTGATGGGTGCCCCACTGATTATCACCCAAATTCTACGCCCATCTTTCCTTTTGATTTGAACCTCATAGACACCGGCTTTCCCTTGCCTTCTTTCCGCTTCCTGTTCGTGCAGGACTGCTTTAAATTCTTCGGGAAGAAAGAGCTCTTCTGCATTTTTTCCAATCAATTCTTCGGCAGTATAACCCACCATTTCGCAAAAAATGGGATAAGGCCTGATAATAGTTTGGTCTAAGGCCACCTCCATCAAACCTAACTCCATATTTTCGATAATACCGCGATACTTCTCCTCGCTTTCGCGGAGCGCCTTTTCGGCGTTGATCCTTTCTGTGACGTCCCGAAGAAGGTTGCGGGAACCGATCATCTCCCCATTTTCATAAATGGCATTCGAATTTACTTCGATGTGGATAATCGTTCCGTCTCGTTGGATGATGCGCCCTTCGTATCCACTGTAGAAGTCATCTTTGAGGAGCATCTTGTAGTATTCAAATGCCCGTTCTTTATCCTCGGGATGGAGAATGCTTTTTATATCAATATCCGGATGTTCTTCTTCAGGGTAGCCCAACATGCACCTGGCGGCATTGTTAGCCTCTTTAATCATGCCATCGTTGTCCAGGATGATCAAAGCATCATACATATTATCAAACAGATCAGCCAAGCGATCATTCGTAGCTTTTAGAGCTTTTTCCGCCTCTTGCCTTTCTTGTGTTTCTATAAACAACTGCTTATGTGCCAAGCAACCTTTTAGTGAAACGGCGAATTTAGTAATGACCGAGTTCAATTGCCCCATCTCAAGCCTTGAGAATGGAGTCTTTCTATTGAGGGCAAATAACTTGAGAAAACCGACTTCCCCTAATGAGAAAATACAATAGGTCCCAGTTTCTACATCCTTTTCTTGGATGAAGCTGGCAAAGGAAGGATCATCGTCATGGATGCTAAAGAAGGGAGCCTTCTCTAACTTCTTTGGAATAGGATGGTTTTGATCTATTTGCTCCTCATCAACCCTAAACCGGGGTACTCCATACGTCAATTCAAAGTGCTCGTCTTTTTGGGTCCATACGGACGCAAAGGCTAGCCCTTTTCGACTCATGAGGGTATTAAGGAAAGATTTGGCATTTTCAGTAAAATCCAGGGAATTTCCTACTGAAAGCGATAGCTCATACAGCAAGGAAATATCCTGGATTATTTTACTTTGATCGGTCATTGCTTAGTCGACTAATTACTGAAGGTACCTACCACAATGGTTTTGTTGAAGATGTCCAATAAGCCGGTACCATAGGACGATATTTCCCCTAGACTCAAGATACCATGTGGGACCTCCCCTTCAACCGTTTTCACTTCTTTGGCTATAATCTCCATTTCATCCTCAAACGCACCTTCCAAAAAGTGTCGCCGAGAAATACAGTTGACAACCATAGTTTCTGAGGCGGTCAATTGGCTAGTATTTTGCGTCTTACAATCATTGATGGCCTCTTGAGCCGCATCAATTAGAGTGCTCGGCTCTCCTTTTAATACATTCAGTACAGTATGAGGTTTCACTTCTCCAAAACAAATAAGCTCTCCATTTTCGCCTACTTTGAAAGGATCTCGAACAATGTCTTCTTCATTTTCACGATAGATACCAAATGGGTAATTCTTAGCTATTTCGAAGAAATTATTGTGATCGATCTCCAGGCCACTATCTGCTTTGATAATGGCTTTATACTCTTCAAAGGCATTATTCCAATTCAATTGATGGATTACATTCCCCTCTGTTTGTGTAGCTACCAAGGGCCCCGCTACCTTTTCCCATCCATGTCTGACACCTAGCCTACTTTTTTCGGCGGTTAAACAGACCACGGCAGCGTCTTCGAAAAAACCTTCATTAGTAAACACACAAGGTTGTTGCTCGAAGCTCATGACGCCTGCTCCTCCTCCAATAAAGTTGACTTTTCCACCGAAGATATTGTTTAGGTTCTCGAGGAAGTTGTCAATATGTCCCGTTAAACCATCGATAAAAGTAAAAGCTGTTAGTTTTTCCTGTGTTTCTGGCAGTATCAGTTTATCCAATCCTGTCAATCGCTGGCTAGCCACTTCCTTGATAATGATCGGAGGAGTAGCAGCCTTCCATTTTTTAATGATGATGCCTTCTGTAATCTCTTTCGTCCCATATATGATACCAGGAAATAAAGCCCCAAAGAATGGGATTTCTAGTTTTTGTAGGGCTTCTACTAAGGCTTTGACAGGAGCTGAAGAATCTGTCGCTATCAATAGCATTAAGATATCTCCTTCGGCTAGCGAAAATTTTTGGATCTCTTGGAGAATTAGGTCTTGTTTTAACTGGGTTATAAGCATTTTTTGGTGTTGTAAATTAAATGAATGGTAATTGATTCGTACAAGGTATATTCGTACGGCCTCTCTTTGAGGACATTTATTTAGGTAGACTGGCAAAAGGCTGCTGCTTCAGCAAAGCAGCATTAATTTACCTGTACTCTTTCTTCCTTGAGCATGCGGTAGATCGTCGACTTTCCGATGTCGAGTTTTTTGGCTACCAGCATTACATCATCATTGTACTTGTCCAAGAAGGATTTGATGATGAGGTTTTTATATCCTTCCAAAGTCAGTTCTTGTGCGAGAAATCCAGCCTCTCTTTGAATGCTGTTAAACTGGATATCCTCTTCCTGGATGATTCGGTCATTCGCTAGTACTGCTGCTAATTCGATGATCGCTTTGAGTTCGCGGACATTGCCTGGATAGCTATATCCCATTAACTTGTTTTTAGCGCTTTTAGCAATAGACATTTTACCCATGCTATTTTGGCTCGTAAACCGATCCAAGAAAGCCTGAGCCAACAATAAGATATCATTGCCTCTTTCCATTAAAAGTGGAAGCTTGATGTTCAGTCCTAGGAGTCGATAGTACAGGTCTTCTCGAAATCTTCCTCTGCGCACCTCTTCTCCTAAGTCCTTGTGCGTGGCAATGACAATTCGGGCATCAAATGGGATGGGCTTTTCTCCTCCTACCCGAACAATCTCGCGTTCTTGTAGCGCTCGGAGCAACTTAGTTTGGGCACTTATATCCATTTCTGCCACTTCGTCAAGGAAGAGAGTTCCACCGTTAGCTAATTCAAAGTGTCCCTTCTTGCGAGCAATAGCTCCAGTAAAGGCTCCTTTTTCGTGACCAAACAGCTCACTTTCAACTAATTCTCTAGGAATGGCTCCCATATTCACTGGAATAAATGGCCCTTTTTGCCTTGGAGAATTGAAATGAATGCTTTTTGCCACCACTTCTTTACCGGTACCAGTAGCACCGTATAAAGAAACGGTGATGTTGCTTTGCGCGGCCTTTTTCATCATGCGGAAAACTGGCTGCATCACGGAGCTATTTCCAATCACGGAGTTGCCAAATTCATACTTGATCTCTAATTCCTCCCGGAGCATATTGACCTCTTCTTTGAGATTCTTTTGATCTTTGATGTGTCGGATGGCGTTTAGTAATCGATCCTTTGTCTCGCTATCTTTCGTAATGTAGTCGAATGCTCCGTTCTTCAAGAGTTTTACTGCGGTCGCTATATCTTGCTGTCCAGAGAGAATTAGTACGTGAATATCTTGATTAGCGGCCTTGATTTTACGCAGCACCTCTTCTCCGGTCATATCAGGAAGACTATAATCAAGCGAAATGATGTTGGGTTGTTTGTCTAAATGTTGAAGACATTCTTGACCAGTAGAAAAGACGTGGACCTCATGATCAGGGTTGAATTCCATCAGGTATTTAATCATGCGCTGATAAATAGGGTCATCTTCAACAACGAAGATCCGTGTATTTTGTGTTTGGGCTGCCATCTATAACGATCAGATTAGTGTAGGTTAAAGTAAATTGAGTTTGCCCATCAATACGGGCTTATTGGCTCGGCTGATCGGTATTACTTTCTTTTCGATAACCAGGGTATTTTCTTCGATATCCTTGATCTTGCTGAGGTTCACGATAAACGAGCGATGTACCTTTAAGAATCGGGGGTTGTCGAGCTTGCCATTGATGCCTTTCAAGGTGCCATGGATAATGTGGCTGCCTTGTATGGTTTTGACTCGTACATAATCGCCTACATTTTCGAAGTATAGGATATGATCAAAAGGGATTCGTACGAATCGACCATCTTCTCTGACGTATACTTCTTGGGCATTGGCCTTATAGGCATTGTTCTTTTCGTGGATGGCATAAGCCTTCTCTACCGCTTGCTTAAAGCGAGGGTAGGTAATGGGTTTCTTTAGAAAATCAGTCACTTGATAATTGTAGGCCTCGTAGGCGTATTCTTTGTTAGATGTTGTAAATATTACTTGGGGTAGGGAAACGGCATTTTCTAAAAATTCGATTCCCGTGATTTCTGGCATCTCTATATCCAGGAAAATGAGATCGACGACTTCTTTCGATAAAAGTTCGAGGGCTTTTGTTGCGTTTTCACAGATACCAATTGTATTGAGTAATTCTGATTTGTCGCAAAGTCTTTCCAGCCCTTTGCGGGCCATCATGTCATCGTCAACAATAATACAGTTTAATACCATTTGTCAGGGATTTTAAGGGGGTCAGGCAACGCCGATAATGCGCTTCATTTTGTCAAGATCAGCGTTTAGAATAGGGACATATTCTGCTATGGCTTGTTCAACCTCTTGATGCAAGTGGAGAATCTTTTCTTTGTTTCCTGCTTGCATTGCTAGATGTTCAATCTCCATCATTTTGGATTCGACGGTCGATAAGCCCACCATAGAAAAAGTAGGTTTCAATTTATGAGCCAGTCCTTTTGTGCTGGCCCAGTCTTCTGCATCGATCAAGCCTTTTAAGGGCTTGAATTCTTCAACAGTAAAGTCGAGAAAGGTTTCAAAGAGATCAGCCGCGTACTCCAAATCATCTTCATAGAGAGCTTCGAGTGTCTTGATGTCTAGTTTCTCATTGAAAGCAAAATTCTGGTTTTCTTCCATTTCTATTATTTGTGTTTGTCTGGAATTAATGTGAGTTTTTATTTTCTGTAAGAGCTTCATTGGTTTATAGGGTTTGGCCATGTAGTCGGTCATCCCGATCTGAAAGGCCTTCTCTTTCTTGCTGACCAAGGCAGAAGCGGTAAGTGCGACGATAGGTGTATGCTGATTTGGGTTTTGGGTGTTGCGAATCGCGATCGTTGCTTCATATCCATCCATTTCCGGCATTGAAATGTCCATCAGAATAAGGTCGAAGATTTGTTCTTGTGCTCGTTCTACAGCCTCTTTCCCATTATGGGCAAAATGGATGGGTATCTT
Organism: Saprospiraceae bacterium; assembly: GCA_019634045.1. Taxonomy (GTDB): domain Bacteria; phylum Bacteroidota; class Bacteroidia; order Chitinophagales; family Saprospiraceae; genus DT-111. The sequence continues at coordinate 28,015 of JAHQWA010000375.1, read as the reverse complement.
CCATTTCTTAAATAGTGTGGCGACGTATTTGCGATTCATTATATTATCCTCAGCGACAAGGATCTGTGTATTTGCTACATCGACATCCGCAGCAGTAGGTAATTTTTCGGTGACTAGGGTCGGTAGGATACCAGAATCTTCATATTCGATGGTGAATATGAAAGAAGTACCCACACCCAATTCTCCTTCTGCGTAGATCTGACCTCCTTGCAATTCCACTAACTGCCGGGTTATGGCAAGACCTAAACCAGTACCGCCGAACTTATGCCGCACTTCACCATCTGCCTGCTTAAAGTTTTCAAAAATCAGTTCCAACTTTTCTTTTGACACACCGATTCCCGTATCGTGTACAATGAATTCAAGCAACACTTTCTTATCTCTGCGCTCCAGCAATTTAACCTGAACACCAATTTGCCCTTCCGAGGTGAATTTGGCGGCGTTCCCCAGCAAGTTCAATAGAATTTGATTGAGTAGAAGGTCGTCACCAATAAGTAAGTTCTTGATGTTATAGTCTACATTGGCCACTACCTCTACTGGTTTTCCTTCTAATTTGTGCTGGAAGGTTTTTTGTAAGGAACGAACAACACCTGGCAGGTCAAATTCCTTTGGGTTGACAGAAATTTCCCCAGCTTGGATCTTAGAGAAGTCCAAAATATCATTGATCAATGCCAATAGTATATCCGCCGAGCTTTTTAAGATGGATAAGTACTCCTGTTGGGCATCTGTGGGACTGGTGTCAAACAGAATATGTGACATCCCGATGATAGCATTCAGGGGCGTCCTAATCTCATGACTCATTCGAGCCAGAAACTGACTCTCCGCATCTTTAGCCTGTTCCGCTTCATCCCGGGCAGTGGCCAAATCGTGCTCCAATTCTTTCCTGGCAGAGAGGTCAAAACTAATGCCTAGGAAACCAACTAGTTTATTATTTAAATCATAAATCGGGCTAACGGAAACCAATACCCAAAGTTTCTTGCCATTTTTCTTGGTTAACTGAATTTCAAAACTGCTTCCCGCCTCTTGTTCATTATCCTTAACCTCCTGTTGCAAACGAGCCAAATCTTCCCTGCTCATTAGGACATCGCCGAGAAGCCTTCCTTCGAGTTCTTGATGACTGTAGCCCGTCATTTGGCAGAATTTCTGGTAGGCGCGAATGATCTTCTGATTCAGGTCCATTTCGATGAGCCCCAAATGCATGTTTTCCATGATCACTCGATGTTTCTGCTCGCTAACCTCTAGCTTACGAGTACGCTCTTCTACCTTTGTTTCGAGGCTTTCATTGAGTCTGCGCAGTTCTTCATTGGCATGAAAGAGCTCCAGGGCTTTCTGTTCAAGAATAGCCTCGGCTTGCTTTCGCGCATTGCGCTCCCTTTCAATTCTACGTTTAAATACCTCGATCTGATCCATGCTTACCCATTCTTAGTCACCACGAATTGCACTTTCTTGCCGTCCTCACTAAGGTTTTTCTTTACTATGGAGGCATCTTCACCGTAATACCCAATGGCACGTTCCATTAGGCCTTCTGCGAAATCAGACATGGCACGTTCCGAAGTATAGATCATCTCAAGGGTATTATCCGCTAAAAGACTTGTTTCAAAGGTAGGGAGCTCCGCATCTGGATAAAGCTTTCGTACTTCCACATGGATGTAATTTTCGATGGACTCCAGGAAGTCGAAAGCATTATCAGCGGCCTCGAGAAATTGTGGGTAGGTTTTTTCCAAAGTATCGAAAAAATAAAGTGCAAAGGCCTTCAATAAGGAAGGAACATCTTTCTTTGTTTTTTGACTTAGACCCACGATTAACTGAACCATCTCGCCATGGGAATAGGTACCCACGGAGGTGTAAGAACCACCAGAGGGCAGGTCGCCTTCAGCGATTATCTCGTCGACCATCTCATAGCCGAATTTTTCTTCGACCATCTCCAGGAATTCTGTAAATACAATACCTTTCATGTAGGGGTGTTTATTTATTTGGGAATTAACCTATAGTGGTGGAGCCAAGCTTTGGAAACAATAGAAGGGAGTACCTCCAATCCCAAATGCCATTGGGCTTTGACTTTCATTGCCTAGTTCGAAAGGCAATAAAAGGGACCACTATTAGTGAATAATAGAATCAGTTGTCTTGATTGCGGAGTTACAGCAATCTAGGCCATGTTTGAAGAAGATATATTGGTGGGTTTCCTAAGGTGTACCCGCGAAGGAGTTGACCTTAAAGCACTATTCATATATCGGTAAAGAATATATGATTTCTTTGTACTAGATGGTATACGGAAATAATCCGAAAAAGTTTTAGGTAGGTGTGTCGACTACAATATGCAAAAAAAAATTGGGAGCCAAAAATATGACTCCCAACAAAAATTCCCCTAAAATATAACCTACCTCTTTATGGGCTGAGGAAATAGCCCTGTTTTTTCATACTAATTCCCAGGAAAGGGGTGTTCCGGCTTTGATTTTTTGCTTGGCTGTTTTACCAAGTAGGGTATCAAAGTATTTCGGTTCTAAACCATCCCCCGGTCGAATAACCCGGAGGTTTTGGTTGTTCAATGATTCTCCTGGAAGAATATCTTTGACTGCGTAAACGGATCGTTTAAATTTTTTGCTGTTCTTTTCTGCCTTTTGTACACCATATTGGATACGCCCCAATGACAATGCTGCTCGGCCTGTTTCTTTTACCAAGGCTTTTAACTCGGCGGGCTCTAAGGAAAAAGCGCTATCTACTCCACCGTCAGCGCGAGAAAGAGTGAAATGTTTTTCCACAATGGTTGCACCTAAGGCCACGGCTGCTACGGCAACTCCTATTCCCATAGTATGATCCGACAATCCCACCTGTACATTCTCAAAAAGACGAGCCATATGTGGGATCGTGGAAATGTTTGAGGTGGAGGGAGTCGCTGGATAAGTTGAAGTACACTTTAGGATCGCTAATGAAGGGCATCCATTGTTCTTTAGCACCCGAACGGCCTCATCGACATCGGCTAAGGTGGCTACCCCAGTTGACATGATTACGGGTTTTCCAGTCTGTGCTACTTTACGGAGTAAGGGATGGTCGGTATTCTCAAAAGAAGCAATCTTATAAGCTGGTACGTCTAGTGTCTCCAAGAAGTCAACGGCTGAGGCATCAAAGGGGGAGCTAAAGGCTAGCATCCCATGACTCTTTGCTCTATCAAATATTACTTTGTGCCAATCCCATGGCGTATAAGCCTGCTGATACAACTCGTATAGCTCTCGACCGTTCCAAAGAGAGTCCTGATCTTGAATCGTATAAGCTCCCTTTACCGTCATCGTATCAGCTGTATAGGTTTGCAGTTTAATGGCATGTGCCCCGGCTTCTGCGGCTGCATCTACAATCTCTAAAGCTCGATCCAAAGACTGATTATGATTGCCAGACATTTCTGCGATAATGAATGGCTTGTAGGTTGGGCCTATAAGCTGCCCGCCTATGTTCATTACTTTCATAAGTATATTCTTAAGGGATAATTAAATGCTTAGTTTGTGAACAGCGCTAACTGGCCTTTAGCAGGTACTTAATCGAGCTGTCACGATCACTGGCAATTGGCTTAAATCCGAGATTAGAAAGCGCTTTATTGGACGCTAGGTTATCCTTTTTTACATAGCCCACTACATTGATGGACCTTTCCAAGTCCTTCTCTAATTCCTTGATAGCTTCTTGCACCATATAGGTTCCAAAACTTTTACCTCTTTCTCCAGGATCGATGGAATAGCTCAGCAGGGCCACACCATTGATACCGAAGCGAATTTGCCCAACGGCCCGTCCTCTATACAGCATGATATACATGACCACTTTAGGGTCTGCCATTCTTCGGTTGAACCAAGCTCGATGATCTTCAATTTTGATGGGCTCAGGGTGAAAAGATTGCAGGCGAGTCATCGGATCATTGGCCCACTTAAAATAGAGTAACATATCCCGGCCTGTAGCTTTGCGAAAACTACAATGCATATCGTAATCGAGTTTCCGGAAATGCTTTAGTAATCTACGATCACTCTTGCCATCAAAAAGACGGTTTATGGCTGTTGTTTTTACCGTTTTCCGAACTCCTGCTTTAAAGTCGTTCCAGTTTTGAGCCAGTTGATTTTCCGTTAAGTATTTGTACAAATAGGCTTGATTATCGGCAGTCTGGATTAAATACAGGTGATGCCCTGTACACAGATACTCCAATGCTACAGTACTTGGTGGACAGATGGCCAAATCGCAATTAGACATCAAGACCACCATATTATCTGCATTGAGATTGCTGTAAATATTGATCTTTAGTCTACTCTTCTTACAGAAATCATTCAATTCGTTATGATGGAGATACGCACCACCTATTACTACATGGCATTCAGTTATATCACCTCGGTGAGCACATAAGGATAATGCCTTGATGGTTGTATTGCTAGGGTCTGCCCCACCCATGCAAATGAATGCAGTTTGCTCACTCTCCTTTTTCTTTCTCACACCTCTTTGCTTGGCTGCATCGAGGAAGGGCTGACGCAGTAGTAAGTACTCAAAGCCTAGTTTCAGGCTGGTATAATCTTCCTTTTCGTAATCTTCCACGCTAATCCCACTGGTGTGGTTGATGATAGAGTCCGACCAAAAGTGCGTCTCATGTATATCGTCGATGCAGACCAATTTGCCTGCCGCATTCTTGATAACTTTTTGATAGGCCCCATCAAAATGATATCCATCTAATACTACTATTTCATCTCCACGGAGAAAGTGATGGGCAATATATTGTGCTTCATGAGCTGGTAAAACTTGATCGTTAAGTTGTATCAATGCGAAACCCTCATTTTCAATCAGTTGCCTAAGTGATGTACTCGGCTCTCTTACAATGAACTGACAGTCAAAATCATGTTCTAGCATCTTAGCCAGAGCTAGGGAGCGAACCACATGTCCTAATCCCATTTGATTATGCCCGTCTGCCCTTAGTAGTACTTTCGTTTTCATGTAGTTGATGGATTAATTGATATTTGAGTTCGGCTAATTTCCAATCACTCTCTTGGTCGATGTCCTGGACTTCCATCTCAGGTAAGATGATGGCGCCGGTATTGGTTGTAATAAGGTTGCCATTGGCCAGCAATTTTTCCACATCAAACCAGTAGAATTGGCCACAATCGTGATAGGCTGTTTCTAAATCTTGCGATCGTGTGTTGATGTGCTCAGGCATCATCATTCCGAGTTTTCCCTCGATCATCGTGAAAGAGCGTTGTACAGGGTAGCTGAAGGGAACAACTGGCATCACCGTATCCAAGGCTTCTCTTTTCAACTTGCCTAAAGCGGCTTTCAAGCGATAGTGGGAAATAAAGGGAGCCGTAGGATAGATACAGCAGGCGTATTTAAAGTTTATCCCTTGTTCCTTGTACTTGCATAATACCTCGATCAATACATCTACCGTAGTCGCCCTATCGGAAGAGGAGGCATTTGAACGCATGAAAGGTATATTGGCCCCAAAACTGGTAGCTACATCTGCTATCATATCACTATCCGTAGAAACCATAACCTCATCAAATAAATCTGAATCTAATGCGGTATGAATGGAATAGGCTATAATAGGTTTGCCTAGGAAATTCCGGATATTTTTATTCGGTATTCTTTTGCTTCCTCCACGAGCAGGAATAATGGCTAGTGTTCGCATAGTATAGAAGACTTAGTTAGTTCAATAACTTGTAATTGCTCTGCAAGAGTCAATTCGGGGTACATCGGAAGACTCAGACACTGCTCGTAATATTCTTCGGCTACTGGCAAGTCCCCCTTTCGCCATCCCAACTGCTTATAGTAAGGTTGTAAATGGACGGGGATATAATGTACTTGTGCATAAACGCCCTTTGCCCTTAGTTCGTCATACAGCAATTTCCGCTCTTCCATCTGTATGACATAGAGGTGATAAGCATGTCCGCCATCCAATGGCTTTGCCAAGGGGCGGATCGGGGTATCCATAAATGCTTGATCGTATACTTTTGCTATGGCTCGTCGTTTGGAAAGGCGGGCATCTGCACGTTTTAATTGTGAGAGCCCCAAGGCGCAGTTGATATCGGAGATTCGGTAATTGAAACCCAAGTCCTGCATTTCATAATACCATCCACCATGGTTTTCCTGTAGCTTAACGGGGTCTTTGGTTATCCCGTGTGTACGAAGCAGCAACAGCTTCTCATATACTTCCTTATCGTTGGTAGTGATCATTCCACCTTCCCCACAGGCAATGTGCTTTACCGGATGGAAGGAGAAGATCGCGGCATCAGCAAACTGTCCGTTACCACATTGTTGCTTGCTTCCCTTCCCATCTGTGAAAAACCCGCCAGGAGCATGACAAGCGTCCTCAATGATCCACAAATCGTATTCGTCAGCTAATGCCCTAAAGGAGGACAGATCGACCGCTAGGCCTGCAAAATCTACCGGTATGATCCCACTGAAAGTTCCCTTCGGGTGACTTTCCAGTAAAATTCGCACTTTATCTATGTCTAATAGCGCTGTATCTGGCTCTACATCTGCAAATATTACCTGACCTCCACAATACCGTATGCAATTGGCAGATGCGGCGAAGGTTATTGGAGTCGTAATAACCTTGGTTCCAGGTTCCACGCCCATAGCTAGGGCGCATAGATGCAGGGCTGCTGTCCCGTTTGTAACCGCTACCGCATATCTAGCTCCTACGTACTCCGCAAAAGCGTCCTCAAATGCTTGGACGGTTGGTCCTTGGGTTAAATAAGCAGATTGTAAGGTCTTTACGACTGCTTCTACATCTTCTTGAGAGATGGATTGTCTTCCGTAGGGGATATTTAGCATAGCTCGATCTTTTGCAATTGAAAACTTAAGCTGCTTCTACAAACTCGCTTGGTACAAAATGAGGGTCCACATGCGTCTTGATGATATCCCGTATTTCTTCTACGCCGACCCATTCTGTGTTGTCTCCAGAGTTGTAACTGAAGCCTATCGATACGGACTTCGCATTATATCGTTCGTATTGCTTCAGGTAATTTTCCTTGGTGAGCCCTTGGTACTGTAGGTTGGTGGGGCAAATGATGTAGTGCCGATCCAACTCAATCGTGTTAAAGGAATCAGCCTGGGTGATCATTTCTTCATGAAGCTTTTCACCTGGCCGTATACCCACAATTCGTTGTTCACAATTGGGGGCAATGGCAGTAGCCACATCTCCTATCCGATAGGAGGGGAGCTTAGAAACGAATATTTCTCCTCCGATGGAATTCTCTATGGCAAATAGAACCAAGGCGACGCCTCCCTCTAATGAGATGTTAAACCTTGTCATATCTTGATGGGTGATCGGAAGAAAGCCGTCAACGCGCTTCTTCATGAAGAAGGGAATCACGGACCCTCGGGAGCCGGCAACATTACCGTAGCGCACCACCGAAAACTTCACATCTCGCTCTCCACGCATATTGTTAGCAGCTACGAATAACTTATCGGAACATAGTTTGGTTGCTCCGTACAAATTGACTGGAGCGGCCGCTTTATCTGTGGATAGAGCCACTACACAACTTACATTATTAGTGATGGCAGCCTTGATTATATTTTGAGATCCATTCACATTAGTCTTAATACACTCTGTAGGATTGTATTCAGCTGCGGGCACCTGTTTCAAGGCAGCAGCATGCACTATAATATCAATGCCTTCAGTAGCTTGAATCAGCCTTTCTCGATCTCTTACATCTCCTATGAAATAGCGCATGGCTGGGTACTTGGAAGGGGAGAAATGTTGAGACATTTCGAATTGTTTCAACTCATCTCGGGAGTATACGACTACCTTCTTTACCTTAGGGAATTGACGTAGGACAGTGCTTATAAACTTTTTACCAAAGGAACCCGTTCCTCCGGTTACGAGAATAGATTTACCGTTCAAGTTGAGCATACTTGACTCTTTTTTAGGGTGAATGAAATGATAATGAGACCTATCGTTTTAGTAAATGGCAAGCCGTTTACTGCGGTCGGATATTGCCTTCAATCACGAACTTTTATCCCTTTTATAAAGGTTGAAAAATCTCCGATACTTAAAAGACAAACTTGCAAATATGGATTCCTTACACCATCAATATTATCAGCTCTATACAGAGCTATTCCTGTTGTGGCGTCTTATGTTTTATTGGTGGTGATCTGTAAAAGTGGCACTATAAAAGTGCATCAATTTGATCAAAAAGTGGGGGGCTTTTCGGTTTTTGGTAGAAAACCTTCGTTTTTTGGTAAATTTCAATGAGTCCCTTTGGAAATCCATATGACAGATCAGTATTCTCTGCACTTATTGGATATAAACGGATACATCTTTCACGCTACCTACTGCGAGAGAATCACTGTCGATTTTCGCTTCTTTCGCCGTCCATGCAATTCGCATTCGAGTGATAAACTCTACTGGTAACTCTGTGGGTAATCGCAATTGAATTTCTTGCTGTTGCCCTTCTCCTTCAAACACCATTTCCTCTTTTTCGAATTCGTGATTTTCATTAAAATCTATCCAAATCCTCCAACTCATTTCACACGTTTCTTGAAGCTGCTGGGCATTCAGGAAAAGGTAGTTGGTGTTGGTCCCGAACAGGTCGAAGATGTAATTGGATTGATCCTGGTAACCCTTTCTTTCGTGGGGGGAGTCCATTTGCATGCCGTTAATTTCCAGGTATTCTATCCATGTCATATTAGGTTGATCGATTGATGCTGTTCTGTAGCTTCCTCCCTGGCTTCCTTCCCAACTATAAATACCGGCTGCTTGAGCTTCTTCCGCGTTTATATACGTCTTTCCATCTACTCCAAGTACAGGTTCATAGTGAATGGTGTCTGTCGAGTCAAAATAGGAGTTGACACCCGATTTTACTAGCAATAAATCTGTTTGAGCGTTTATACTGAAAGAAGCTAAAAGAAGTGAAACTATAACCAAAAATAAAAATTGAGTTCTCATTGTATGGTGTTTTTGGAAATCTGTTGATTATTGATAATAAAGGAAAAGGAAGCGTTCAGAGGCGTGCTGCTCTTTCACGCTTCCTTAGGAAGTGTGTTCATTGATGTGTTTGCTTTTTGTGTAAATTCTTACTGTAAAAAAGAATTGTTGTTCATAGTTTGGTGTCCGGGCGGATCAACTGAAATCTTGTTGTTTTGCCCTTCTTACAATACAAAGATGGCCTGAAAATAGCAGGGAATAGAGGGATATTCTGTTTTCGGATCGGATGAGGATTTTTTTGGTAGGAATGCCCCGATTATTGGATCAGAGCGGCCTGAAGATCAGGCAAAGCACCTGGCTTAGTCTTCCACACAGAGACAAAAGTGTAGCTTAGGATCGCGAACCATAGCAATTGCGTATTAATGTTGGCATTGGGTAAAACCAAAAAGAACATCAACCAATAGGGGAGGCCTAGATGCCAAAAACAATTGATCAAGAAAATCAATAAGAGTATAAAACCAATAATACCATAATCAAAGAAGAAGGCTGGGATGATCCCCGTATCTATTTTTTCGGTATCATCATCGACAATGATACCGGCCATGAAATCGGCTAGAAAGACACCTGCGGCTCCTGCTCCTTGACCAGTCCAATAGTTGATATTACTATCCTCACCGGCAGTTAATAATAAATAGGTTGGACCAATCCGAGCAAAGGCACTTCCATCGACTTCTTGTAGCTTGACCATTCGTTTCTTCTTGTCCAAACTTGGATCAAATAATACTTCAGATACATTACTTAAACGGCTAGCAACCTCGTTGGAAGAGTTTTGGATAAATAGGACCAGACCTCCTACTGCTACTAGTCCCAAATAAGGAAAGAGCTTACGCAATATCGCATCTCCTTTCTTGTAAAAGATAATCGCCCAATCCATCAAATTGACTGCTACGAAGATAAAGCCATATGCCGACTTGGATAACAGAATACACATCATATAAGCCAATGCAACCTTAAACATTGGCTTATCCCGGGCGTGATCCCTCATGTGAGCGTAACATAAGAAGGCGACACTGAGCATAAAGGCAGCGTAAGAGGGTTCACTGGAGAATCCCATTGGCCGGCCGCCGCCACCTCCTTCATGGTAGTACACCTTAATATACTTGAGTACAAAAGCATTGCGAAACCCAATGGTATCAAAGGCAAAACCGAAAAATAGATTTACGGCATAAGAATAGATGATCAGCTTGAAGGCAAATACAATATCTCCGGCTGGGCAGCGCCGGATCATATTGTATAAAATGGTCGTCTCCAATCCGTAGACAAGGGTGTATACGACGGACGTATATCTAATGTTAGGGTACTGAATTATATTGACGATTACGACGTAGATCAGGAAAACGACCAAGGTGAACCAAGTGTAGGTACTATTTTTTCTGCTTAGGATTAATCCGTAGCCAATGCAAAAGCCCATGATAAGGTGAAATGGCGTGAGCATCGCTTTGCCGATGTTAGCAAAACTGATCCCAGTGTATGTCATTACTACTAAGAGGGCAATGGCTAGTTTTCGCATGCAAAATTAAGCTGTATGTTGACCTAAAACCTGCTGGCTAGAGTTCTGTTTCTGAGTAAATGCTAAAGCTTGCCTCATACCTTCAGCTATTAAGGATACATTTTCTGGCGTGATGGACCGAGGATCCGAAATCGGGTCAATCATTCTTCCTTCAAAGGAATTAATCATGATATACTTGGAAAATGCCTCTCTATTATCCGGTCTTTCCCGCAAGGAAGCTGCAATATCAGACAACATATGTTGATTAATATCTCTCAGGTCGATGGTGGCACAGGTATTCAATTGATTGAAGAAAGTTGGCGCAAAGGTAACCGATGGAACCTTCATCAAAGCAGCCTCATAAGCAATGGTTCCTGTAATGGTAGCAACCAAGGCCGCTTGGCGGATCATTTCATATGAATTGGTCCGTTCATCTACCAGATATACACCGGCTAGTTGTTTGATGGCCTTATAAAAATCCTTTGACCGATCCCCGATCGCATTGGTGTGTTCCTTGATCAGCAAATTCCACCCCTCAGGTAAGGCTCGCCATAGGTTCTTGATATTCAAGAGTTGATCCTCATAGTACCGTCCAAATACATCGACAGATGCTTCCGGTTGCTTGTGTAAGCCCAAGAATACGAATGGCTGATGCTTTACTTCCTCAAAGGCTACTCGACCAACAGATTTATAGGTCTCTTTATTCCATTCTTGATTCCAGGCCAGCTGGATTCGCTGTCTCGCATTAGGTAATAGCGTAGGATCTAAAGGATCCATATTTTCATTGGTTATAAATCTTTTGAGTCGATTCAATCGACCAGATAGGCTACTCGACTTCTTGACGATTTTATCATTTAGTTTTAAGTAGTCAGGTTTTCGGGCCTCCAAGGTTTCTCCATTCCATTCTTCCTCTCTTTCTACTTGTAAAAGCCGACTTTGTCGTTCGTCTGTGTAGAAGGCAAATCGGTTGTCGGGAATGCGGACTACATGAGGATTCAAGAATACGCAACCCAATTCTGGGCACTGCCTACACATACGATGAACTAGTACCTCATGAGACCAAGTGACCTCTCCAAAAACAGCTTTAATCTGATTTTGAGCTATGAAATCATAGATCGGTTGTTGGATATGACGTAGATATCGGAAGCCCACTTCTGTTTTATGACGTAGATATCGATCGCCATACATCAGCTCGTTCAATTTAAAATCATTGACGGTCAATGCCGGGCGATCACTATAGGTTAGATTGATCAATAGAACCCTACCTTCCCCGTACTTTGATACCAAAAACTGATATAGCGGACGGTTAGTTGCTATCCAAAAGGCATGGATATTACTTTTCTCCAGTTGTTGAGCAATCTCATGGAAGAGGTAGGTTTTCGTAAAATTGGATAAAATACAAATGTTCATTTCTAAAGGGGATTATCTGTCAGCAATACCTACAGGTAAAAGAATATCAGTAGTAGTATTGCACCAAAAATTAAATTAAGACTTCTTGTCTTTGCGAAGGATAGTTGTCGTTTTCTAAGGAGCATAAATTGTACCTCACAAGCTAGTACCAAGCAAATCGAATTGATTAAAGTTAGATTAAAGAGGTTGAGTTGGTTCTGACTATGTAGTAGGTAGATCCCGCCGGACATCGCCAGAAATAGCCCCAGGAACCAGCTATTCATCTTATTGGATAGCTCCTCTCGGTAAAGAATATTCTCGTTCAAGGCCATACAGATCCAAAAGACCATTTGAAAGCTCAAGATGGCATACAGTAAATGGTATTCTTGCCAACTTTCATCGAGTAAACGAAGGGATCCCTTGAACACCAACGGCACTACAAAGAGCAAAACACTACCCACGATAAGGATGAAAATAAGGAATAGGGAAAAGTATTTATCTAATGCGGCTGGTGGGGCTTGATACATCTTTTTGAAGAAGACAATATTGATTACTTGATGGATCATTACAACTGCAGCGGCAAAGCGGAAGTAGAAAGCATAGATTCCTACCTGCTCCATACCTAAGAAGTATTCGATGAAAATCCGGGCACTACCTGTCAAACAAATGATCAAAAAAGAGGATACCAATAGGTTCTTTCCAAACTGCATTGATTCCCGATAGTTTGCCCAGGAAAAGTCCTTTTTAGTTTGTAAAAAACGATAAGTATGCAGGCTGAATAAGAAGACCAGATAGATGCCAAAAATCAACTCTAGAACACTGAAATCTAGGGTAGTGCCACTTGAGTACAACCACAGATTATAGATATTCAATACTAGAAATAGGCCTCCATCTAAGAAAACGGCGGGAAAGATTTTCTCATGCGATTTCAAGATAGAAGATAACATTACCTGCATGGCTATGATCCCACCGATCAATAGGGCGAAAGCCAATTTATCTGGCATTAAGGTATAGACATATCGATTGATTACGAAACAGATGCCTAGCAGGCCACTGATCGTCAATGCATGGAAATAGAAGACAGACTTAAAGCCTTCTCGTTTGGATTTTAGGTTGAAAAAAGGATAAGCGCCCTGCAAGCCAAAGTTTAGGGGAATGGCAAGAATTAATCCTATGGACAGTGCATACTCAAATAGGCCATAGTCCGCTGTGTTATCCACAAAATTGGAAAGGAAAAGCGCTGCTGTAAAGGCATTGAGCTTGATAAATCCAAAAACAAGCGTAAACCCAGATAACTTCAGCAGCTGTTCTTTCAGCTGTGGCAATAAGTCTACGACTTTAATGGATAGCTTTTTCATATACGGCAGTTTCTAGGGTGTATTGTTCTTTTCGTTCTAGTTTCGCCTCCACATCTTCGATATTCCGCTTGATATGCCGCAATGCTTGAGAAACATACATGCCTGGCTCATGCAGCGACTTAGCTACGGAGGCATTACTGCCAATGGAGATGCTGTCTCCGACCTTTACCCCCGGATTGAATACGCAACGAGAGCCTACGTAGACATTATTACCAATAATAATTTCCCCTTCCACACGGATGCGCTTGCGACCCGTTGGAGCATGCATAAATCCATGCGTCCAAAACTGGGTGCCAAGTCCTCCAATCGTGGAGTTTTTTCCAACGCTGATCGATTTTGTACAATCTAGATGATGTTTGCTGATCACTTGTCCCAATTCATCTAGTCGTAAGGTGGCTATCCCAAGGCATATCGGAGGCGCACCGCGGAAAATGCTATTATCTCTCGCGATGGCAGCTTCTCTGCGCATGAGCACGTTTAAAGGACCTTTAATCCGGTTTTTTGATTTAATGAAAGCCTTTTCTCGCAGAAGAAGTTTTCTGACTTGGATAATGTTAAGGTGACCAATGTGCGAGTGTTTATCCATGTAAATGTGATTACATCGCAGAAAGGAACATCCTATTTTCGCTGTAGGATGTATTTTATGTCCGAGTAGGTTGAGTAATGGGACGGCTAGCTTGGACGGAACTAACAAGCTAATAATGGCAGTTAGGAACGACTTCATGACTTTTTAACTAGGGGGTATTTGCTTAATGTGTACTGATTTATTGAATAAGTGTTGCAGTTTCGCGGCTTCAGCTGGCTGAAACGGCTACGTTGTCTGTGGTTTTTGGAGCTAGGACCACCTGATGATGATACACGGCTAGCGTAGCTATGTAGTAGGCTAGGTGCAGGTAATCAGAATCTCCGAATCCCCAGGTGGACTTTTCGAAATACTTATTCACGACCTGTTGTAAGCGGAACTGCTTAACAAAAGAATCCTTGCTTTCTAGGTCCTTTTTTAATATCTCACCTATTTTCTTTCCAAGCGGGCCATTAAATAATTGATGTAAGGTCATCGAAACAGCCTTGGCTCGATAATAGGTTAGATCATTAAGCTTGTCTCGGAACGCTTTTCGAAGAACATATTTATAGATGATGTTCTTTTTTCGACCGAATCGTGCCCGCCCGAGCATAGGTTTGGTGGCCATGCCAAAGGGGATTCCTGAACTAAATTCAGCCACCTCTTTATTGTAAAAAGGCATGGCGATGTAGGTATTATTAATTCGAGCAATATCCTGTAGGTAACGCATGTCATAGATATATTGCTCACTCCACTTTAGGCGTACGATCTCGTTGTATAAGGCCCGTTTGCTGGGGCAGCGATCCAAGTCTAAGTCTAACAAGCGAGTAATTTTCTCATAATAGTCGGTCGGTAAGCCCTTGTCCTTAATCTTTTGCTTATCTATTTTGAGGTAAAACTTGTTGATGTATTGCTTCAAGTCAAAGATATGCATGGCTTTATAGAGGTTCCGGAAGATCCTGCTATTGGTTTTTTCCCAACCCAGCGTTTTGAGAATGGGGATAATAACCTTCTTGCTGAATGGATTCAGCCCATTCTTTAGCCACCATTTATCTTGATGTTTAAGCAGGGAATACGCCCATTTATCTACTTCGTTTAGAGCAGGGGTATGTAATCGAGTATCTTGCCCAGCATAGTACATCTCCTCAGGAGTACCGCTAAAGTGACCGAAGATCCAAGTGCCATAGTAAGGGTTGTTCATCTTCAGAACCTTGGCTTCAAAATCTTTGATGACTTGAGGATCATCAGGATCAATTTCTTTGAGCGTGTTCTGTATTTCCAGGTGTTCGGCGATACTGGTAGAGTAGACCGATTCATCCTGGGAAGTATCTTTTACTTTAAAAGATAGCGAATCCAGGTGATCTCCATTGGCGATATCATCCAAGGAGATGAGCATCGCAATTGAATCTAAGCCGCCGGACAAGAGCACGCGATTTTTTTCAGATAGAAAAGGTTTATGGGCTAGCTGAAACTCTCGACGCAGCATACGGAAGTTCTCTTCTTCTGAATAGGGGTTGTCGTATTGAGCAAGTTTGACACTGTATGCCGTTTTAGAAACGATTTCGAGCTCTTCATTGAAAATGAGATGTTGCCCCATTTTTATTTCACTAACTCCTTCGTAAAACGTAAAACCATCCAATAAATAACCAGAATACAGTAGTTGAAAGACTCCTGCTTTATTAAATGCAATTCGTTTTTGATGCTTAGCTACCTCATGCATGACAGATCCTACACACAATTGAGCTCTATTCAGTGAGTAATAGGCTGTCTTTATTCCAGAGGCATCTCTCATCATATGTACGTGCAAACCCTCCTTCTCGATGGCCATGAGGAAATAATTCCCATTGAGTAATTTATGGATACTGCGTTGCTCTAGTTGGCCCAGCGACTTTAGTTTTTGGGCAACGGCCTCAAATTTGGAGAGAGTCAAGTTTGTTTCGACGAAAAAGATAAAGTGAGTACCGTCCACACGGTAATCTGTGGTTTCTAGTTCGTACGTGCAATGGAAGAAACCGATTTTTTCAGAAAGGGCATTTTTAGGAACCTGTGTTGGGGTTTGGGTACATCTAATTAGCATATAAGTAGTTTTGATTAACTGTAGGCAATGCAAAATTGACGGCAAGACAGCTATTAAATTCGACATTTCGATAACTGGCAGTCTTGAGCCTTTTTTTGGTAGTAGGAAGCCTTTTTATGGTAGATATATGCTAGATGTGTTGTCCTGTGTGGCAACTTAATTTATTTATTGGCACAACTTATGCCCTAGTTTTACCGTAGAAGCATTTTGACCAAACAATACAAACTCAATGAAAAGTTGAGAATGAAAAGCTGCTTTTGAGACCATTAGATGAGTAACCCAAACAATAATTACGCGAGAAAACCTGACGAAATTTCAATTCGGGCCCTTCTGTTGAAGGCTTGGGAGTATTTCTTGTTTGTGTTAAAGAGGTGGTATATAATTGGGATCTTGATCATGTCCCTAGGAATACTCCAATATAGAAAAATTTCTAAAGTAAAGCCAACCTATCCGGCAAATGTCCAAATTTCGGTCTTACCGCATAAGATTGAAAAAGAGTTTAAAACCCTTATCCAAATATATACGCGCCTTTTGAACTCAAGGATGCTTATGCGGGAACTTCTTTTAGAAAAAATCGACTCTATCCCCGAAGATTCCTTGCTCATCAATCGCTATTTGCAAGCTTTCCATGAACATAAGCCAGAAGGGCTTGACCCAGAAATTCCTACCGGCTTTCAATTTGAAAATGATACGATCCCGGAATTTACTTTGCAAGAAGGAAAGGTCTTTAAGCTTGTGCTAGATAAAATTAGCACTCCTATAAATGACTACTCCGACGGCTTTGTAACTTTTGGAATTGATGAAAAATTAGGTGTTATCGCCATCAGTGTTTCGACTCCTGACCCAGAACTCTCGCTAAAAATTATTGACATTTTACAAGAGAAAACGGTTCAACGAATTGATAGAAACACCCTCTTTTCCCCAGAAGTTGCTTATGAGAAAATGTCCATTGAGACGGATTCTTTAGCCGATAATTACCGCACTATTTACTACGAACTCAACCGGACCCGAGATACCTATGAGCGCTATTTAAAACAGCCTGATTCTTTGATATCGGAACCTCGTAGAAAAGCCATGCACAATAAGATTATTCGATTGGAAGTGGAAGCAGAGATCAACAAAACGGGGTATCTAGCTTCTTTGGAACAATTGAAAGTTTCCAAAATCGATATGGACAATGAGACCGTTTTAATGCAATTGGTAGATAAAACTATTCCGCCGATTGACCCTTATCAACCCTCAGCGAAAGTCGCGGCAGTGAAAGGAGGAATTGGTGGATTTGCTTTGGCTCTCTTCTTAATTGTAAGCTTCAAACTATTTAAAGATGTGTTGCGTGAAGTGGATGAAGGTGGTGATCAAGATGATGCGAAGGATGAAGGGAAAGAGAAAAAAGACCAAGATACTGCGGCGGGGAAATCGTCAGTGGTTTGGTATCGTAGACTCTGGCTGAGAACTCGAAGTGTATTGGGTAAACCGATCTTGTTTATTCGAGGGAAGTTGCCGCGAATTAGGCTTCCTCGTTTAAGAGAGAAAAAGAATTCCAGTAAGTAGCTAGGCTTTTCTACAAAGCAACAACTCTACCTTCTGCAATAGCAGTTAAGGGGTAAAATAGCGCGCCATTCCACTCCCCGAATACACTGATTGGATGTCCACTGCTAAGTGCTAGCAACTTCCAACTAGCAGTTATAGGTTTCCCCAGAGAAACAAAGCCTTTGGCCTGATCTAACAGGATTAATTCCTCTCCTTCCAAACTAGGAACTACATCATCTAGAAGACAAGGGAAAAAGCTAATCCATGGATTTTCAGCTAGAGCTTCGGCATAGCCTTTTGCGAGCGATTCAAAGGAAGGATAGCCGTTTAAACCTTCAAATACCTTTTGAGACCAACCAAACTCCTTAAGAAGCGCTCTCTGAGGGCGACTAGCTGGATAGTAAACAACCTCTGCACGAAGTGCTGCGCCCACAGGCCATTGTTGCTCAAAGTTACCCTGACCAAATACGAAGTCTAACAGTAGAGCAAACTGTTGACTCTGTTCTCCTAATAACCAGCAGCGACGGTATCTCAAATTCTCTTCTTCTCCAAAGGTTTGCCCCAGTATGAGCCAATGATCAAAAATCCCTTTTTGAGAAAGTACAACATCCTTTTTCATATTCACCCCTGCATAGCTAATCAATTCATCCTGTAGCTCAGGCGGCAGCCGATCTAACTGCTGGAAACTTTGAGCGAATAGATGAAGATTGCCTAGCAGCCCTAGTAGTCGCTCATGCCAGTCTTCTTGATCTAAAAAGCCCTTTATTAATCTAATTTGCTTACCAATGCTACCCAATTTTGCATCAACCATGCGAGCGGCGAAAGCATCCCAAAAGGTAGTGGGTTGTTCCTTGGCAACCGCTAGCCCCTGTCGGATTAGGTTGCTAAGCCATTGCTTGAGTTCAATGACTCCTTCTTGCATGCTAAGGTAGCGTTTAGCCGCAATTCGTTCCGATTGTTTTGGGATAGGATTCGGAGCAGTAGGGGAGGGAGGTTGTGCTTGAATATTCTTCCACTTCAGGACCCAGTCAGGAGGATCATAGGTAACTCTTATTCTTTCATCTTGGCGTAAGAGCAGCATGAGGAGCCCCAAAGCATGACGACAAGGGCGTTGTTTGCTTCGGCAGGTACAGCCAAATTTCTGCTGCTCTAGATCGGCTACGACTTTATGAATGAGAGAAGGGGCGGTTTGATAACTGGCCCAGAGTATTTTTTCATTGCCTTCGATCATCAGCCATTTGCTGCCAGCATAGGAAACCCCCCTTGCTTTCTGCAAGGTGTCAGAGTCTGGAGCCAATGCATACAGTTGGTCATAATTCATAAGGCTGAATTAAGGCGCGATAATCTAGGCTGAATGTATTCACTACCTATGCTAACGGTTTAGGCTCTTCGGACGAGGATAGAGGTTACTTTTCGGTCTCTTCCGTTTCAATAAGAATACCTAGCGCTTGCATCGCTTTTTCAGAGGCCGTTTGTTCTGCACTTTTCTTGTTGAAATCATCCGCCACGGCCATCTTTTTGCCGTTGACCATAACAGCGACTTTGAAGCGATCGCGTTTTTCGAATTTGTAGCGCGCTAGCAGTTTATAGCTAACTGTTTGCCCGTTCTTCTGGCACCATTCCAGCAACTGGCTCTTGTAGTTGTCATCGAAACTTTCTAGTTCGTGTACATCTACGTAATTACGCAGTACTTTTCGAATCACGAAGCGCTTCGTCCGAAAATAACCTTGCTCCAGGTATACGGCCCCTACCAAAGCTTCTACGGCGTTTCCAAGCATGGAACGGCTCAAGCGGGTATTATTATATTCCGCGAGTAGCATATCCAACCCCATCTTATCGCCAATCTTGTTCAAAGATTTTCGCTTAACGATCTTGGAGCGCATCTTCGTAAGAAACCCTTCATTGCTATTGGGATACTTTTTGAAGAGGTATTCCGCTACAATTGTTCCCAGAACCGCATCTCCTAGATACTCTAGGCGCTCATTGTTCTGCAAAGCATAAGCCTTATCAGAAATGGTCGATTTGTGCGAGAAAGCTAACTTGAAGATGTTGAGGTTAGCGGGAATGAAGCCCGTTAGCGACCTTAGGCGTCGCGCCAGCATTTTGTCGGGAGAGAAATAGAAGTTGTAAATCCGCTGAATAAATCTAAGTAATGCCATCCACTTTTTGTTAAGAAAAAGGTAATCAGGCAACCAGTAATAGTCCGTAAGTTATCCGTCGTTCCAATAAAAGCAACAACTTATGCAGGGATGAACGATCAAGGCCATCTTGCGTAGAGACTTCAGGACACACTTGCGGAAATAATAAAGTTCCGCATAAGTTACCAATGAATTGAGCAATGTAAAAGCGAATGGAAGACGTAAAAACGCTTAGTTGATTGGAAAGATGTCAGATTCGTAAGAAATCCGAAGTAATGGATAATGCAGGGCCAGAAAAAGAACTTTCTAACGGATTCCTCATGAAAGAAATCCATAAACTAGCGATCTGTCCGACCTTGGATTAGCCATCTTCAAAGCAACCTGCCAAAGTTCATATTCGATAGCAGGCAAATGTTAAAGAGTGAATAATGCGCTTTCAAATATCCATTATTCATTCCTGAACACTTCTTGATGCTCTAGACGCAAATCCGAACAATCAATCGTTTCAAGTAAAGTGATTCTACTCTTCGAATCGCTTAAAAATCACTGATGAATTATGACCACCAAACCCAAAAGTGTTACTTAGGGCCACGTTTACTACTCTGTCCTGCGCTTCATTGAATGTCAAGTTTAACTTGGCGTCAAGGTCTGGATCGTCCGTAAAGTGGTTGATCGTTGGTGGAATTTTATTATGTCGAATGGCCAAAATGCAGGCAATCGCCTCAATTGCTCCCGCTGCTCCCAGCAAATGACCGGTCATTGATTTAGTGGAACTGATATTCAACTGATAAGCGTGTTCTCCAAATACCTTTTGGATCGCTCTAACTTCTGCAACATCCCCTAAAGGAGTAGATGTGCCATGTACATTGATATAATCTACCTCAGAGGTCTTTAAGCCTGCATCTGCCAAAGCCATCTTCATAACGTTGGCTGCTCCAAGCCCCTCTGGGTGTGGAGCCGTCAGGTGGTAGGCATCGGCTGTTGCTCCAGCGCCTACAATCTCTGCAATGATGTTCGCGCCTCTCTTTTTTGCATGCTCTAACTCTTCCAAGATAATAGCACCGCCGCCTTCTCCTAAGACAAAACCATCTCTGTCTACATCAAAAGGGCGTGAGGCTGTTTTGCAGTCATCGTTGCGAGTGGATAGCGCCTTCATGGCGTTAAAGCCCCCAATTCCAGCTTTAGTAACTGTGGCTTCAGATCCTCCCGTTACGATAATATCATTTCTTCCCAAGCGAATATAGTCGAAGGCATTCATTAGGGCGTGTGATGAAGAAGCACAAGCCGAAACAGTAGCATAATTGATACCGCGGAAACCGAAGCGCATCGAGATCAGACCAGAAGCAATATCTGCGATCATTTTTGGGATCATGAAGGGATTATAGCGTGGCGTACCATCGCCTCCCTCAAAGTCTTCAATTTCCTTTTCTAAAGAACGTAATCCTCCGATTCCGGAAGCCCAAATTACTCCAATTCTGTCCTTGTCGAGATCTTCACTGTCTATTCCAGATTGTTTAATCGCTTCATGAGCCGTCATCATGGCATAGACAGAGAACTTATCCATCCGGCGTAAGTCTCTCCGATCTAGCACACCTTCTGTATCCAAGTCTTTGATTTCACAGGCAAACTGTGTCTTAAACTTAGTTGCATCAAAGTGTGTAATGGCATTCGCGCCACTGACTCCATTCATTAGAGCTGTAGCATACTCCTCGATATTATTACCGATCGGTGTAAGAGCCCCTAGTCCAGTTACAACAACCCTTTTCATATCCCAGTATAAATTTGAAGAAAATCTTAATCAGGATTAACCTGAGTCTTTGGGAAGTATCTTAAAGAAGAGTGATAAAAATCCACAAATCGGAAATGACTTCCAACTTGTGGATTTGGGAATAATGATCTTGTATCAAATTATTCTTTACGATAGGTCAACTACCCTTACTTTACTTCACTAGCAAGGTATTCAACAGCATGACCCACTGTCTGAATATTCTCAGCTTTTTCGTCTGGAATAGCAATTTCGAATTCCTTTTCAAATTCCATGATTAGCTCTACGGTATCTAGGGAATCTGCCCCTAGATCATTCGTGAAGCTTGCCTCTGGTGTGACTTCAGAAGCGTCAACACCTAATTTGTCGACAATAATTTTCTGTACTCTTTCTGCAATGCTAGACATAAGAAATCCGCTTTATTGGTTTACGAATCAGCTGCAAAGAAAAAGATAACTCCCTTGATAACCAAAGTTTTTCATTATTTTTTGAGTGGTTGAACGCCCCCGCGGATAGGTACTTATTGGGCCAACTGAGGCTAAATCCCTGATTTCATTAACAATTACTTGTTCTAACCAAACCTATACAGCTGAAATCCTACGCTCTGCCAAATCATATTTGTAGGTCAAAATCCCTCTATTTCAGCTAAATAGTTGCCTTTTCTGGTCTATTTATCCTCGGATTTCGTATTTACAACCACAGAATTGACCTTTTCTTGAGGATAATTTTACTTTGGAGACCTTTTATTTATTGTATTTTTTACACTTAGTATACACGAGGATTGTTATTTTTGCGGAAAATCGGTAGAAAATAATTGATTTTCTGCTTGTTATGAATAGGTCTTTACAATGCACTTAACCTGATTAAAAGCTTCGTATAATGAAAATTGTAGATTGGCAAAATACCAAGATTGTTGCTACCGTCGGCCCCGCGTCCAGCTCTTACGAGAACCTTTTGGAACTAGTCAAAGCAGGAGTGGATGTTTTCCGTTTAAATTTTTCTCATGGTACGCATGAGGATCACAAGGAAGTGATCAACAACATATGCTACATCAAAGAGAAGTACAACCTACACATTGGTATTTTAGCAGATCTGCAAGGGCCAAAGCTGCGGGTAGGCAAGATTGAAAATAATGCCTTGCCAATCAAGGAAGGAGATATTCTCACCTTCGTGAACGAGGAGTGCTTGGGCAACATGGAAAAGATCTATATGAGTTATCCGCAGTTTGCCCGGGATGTAAATGTCGGAGAACGTGTACTGGTCGACGATGGTAAATTGGTCTTAGAGGTGGTAGAAACCAACCAAGTTGATATAGTGAAGCTTAAGGTGCTCTTTGGTGGAGTCCTTTCGTCCAATAAGGGCGTAAACTTACCCAATACGAAAATCTCTCTACCCTGTATTACAGAAAAAGACGAACGAGACCTGGCCTTTATGCTTACGCAACCGGTAAATTGGATAGCTCTCTCATTCGTACGATCGCCAAAAGATATCAAAGACCTTCAAAGTAGAATCGAAGCAGCAGGTCATCCTGCTAAGACCATCTCCAAAATCGAGAAGCCAGAAGCGATTGAGAAGATTGATAAGATCATTAAAGCTTCTAACGGGATTATGGTAGCACGCGGGGACCTGGGGATAGAAGTACCAATGGAAAAACTGCCTTCCATTCAAAAAGAGATTATTCGCAAATGCATCCAACGAGCGAGACCTGTGATTGTAGCCACGCAGATGATGGATAGTATGATTACTAACCCTAGTCCCACCAGAGCGGAGATCACGGATGTTGCTAATGCTGTCTTGGATGGAGCAGATGCTGTGATGCTTAGTGGAGAGACTTCTGTCGGGAAGCACCCCGTCAAAGTTGTTCAGGCGATGAATAAGATCATTGACGAAACGGAAAAGCACTATTCATTCGAAGGTAGAAGACCTACTCCTTCCGAAAAATCTCGGACCTACCTTTCCGATGCGGTTTGTTTCAATGCTGCCCGCGTGGCAGAAGAAATCAAAGCCAAAGCCATCGTTGGTATGACTAGCTCCGGTTATACAGCCTTTAAAATATCTAGCTATCGAGCCAAACCAGAGATTTACATCTTCTCTGACAAAATGAATATGCTAGCCACTCTAAATCTCGTTTGGGGGGTCCGCTGCTTCTACTATGATCGATTCACCACAACGGATGATACCTTTAATGATGTAACAGAGATTCTTAAGAATTCCGGTAAACTGGAATCCGGCGATGTAGTGGTTAACACAGCTAGTATGCCGATCCACCAAAGGCACCGAACCAATACCTTGAAAGTTACTATTATAGACAAGGAGATCGGAGAGGAGTAGAAAGCAATCTTTTACCCACAAGGGCGTTATAACATAGCGGCTTCGAGCCATTGTAAACAAAGAGTTGAATATCAGGAATAAAGTTCCGACTTTTGTGTTTTGATGGCTCGACTGA
The DNA here is from genome assembly GCA_019634045.1 of Saprospiraceae bacterium. GTDB lineage: Bacteria > Bacteroidota > Bacteroidia > Chitinophagales > Saprospiraceae > DT-111. The sequence goes on along the minus strand of JAHQWA010000375.1, from coordinate 4,320 downwards.
AGTATTAAATTATTGACCGTTATGAGTAGTTGTGGTAAAACCCCAGTGATAAGCTTTTTTCTCGTACTATTAAGTTTGCCGATCCTGGCACAAAGAGTATCAGAACAAGAGATTCGAATTCAGCAATTATTTATTGATGCTAGCGGCGAACGCCTGCTTGGTAACTTCGATAAAGCGATTCCCTTGTACGAAGAAGTGCTGAAGAAAGATAAGACCAATCACGCGGCAGCCTACGAGTTGGCTCGCATATATACCGCAACAAATAAGGATAATGAAGCAATTAAGTCTTTGAAGAAAGCGATTGCTAATGCTCCCACAAATGTCTGGTACCAACAATTCCTAGCCGATGTTTACGAAAAGACGGGGCAGTTTGAAGAAGCGGCGGAACTGTACGAACAATTAGTGAAGCAATTTCCGAGTAATAACTCCTACTATTTCAAATGGGCCTTCTATCTAGTAAAGGATAACGAAATCGATAAGGCAATTAAAGCGTATGATGCCCTGGAAAAGCAAAAGGGTATCAATGAAGAAACTGTACGCCGGAAACATGCCCTATACCTAGGGAGCGGCGAGAATAAGAAAGCAGGGCGAGAATTGCAACGCCTAGTTAATGCCTTTCCTCAAAAGGTTTCCTACCGCCTGCTGCTGGCTAACTTTTATGATCAAATCGGAGATCGGAAAAATGCCGAATCTACCTACCGCGAAGTACTCGCCATCGATGCTAATAATGGAAAAGCAAAACTAGCACTTTCTGGAAGTGCGGGTAACAGCCGCGAAGGGCAATACATCGAGAGTTTGAAACCTATCTTTTCCCAAGCTGATGTGAGTATTGATTTGAAATTGGGCAAACTCTTTCCGTTGATCAATAAAGTGGCTAATGATAATGACCAGCAGTTAGCGGATCAACTGATCCAATTGACTGATATTTTAGAGGAAGTACACCCCGGAAATGCTAAAGGATTCGCAGCTGCTGGAGATATCCTCTATCATACCGATCGCGCTGATCGCGCCCTCCCAAAATACCTGAAAACCTTAGAGTTGGACGAAACGGTTTTTGCCGTTTGGGAGAATGTGATGTACATCCATTTCGAGAATCAAGACTTTGAGGCTTTAGAGAAGGTCTCAGAAGAGGTTATGGATATCTTCCCTAACAAGGCAATTATTTACTACTTAAATGGACTCTCGCTTGTCCAAGTTGGAGAAACTGGAGATGCCATAGATGTACTAGATCAAGCCCTCCTAATGGCTGGGCAGGACGGTAAACTCAAGTTTGACATTCTAAATCAAATCGGTGAAGCCTATAATGCTGAAGGAAACTACTCTGATGCAGATCAATCCTTTACGGAAGCTTTAACACTGAATAAGAAATCTGCTATGACCTACATGCGTTACGCTAAGGCAGTTGCAGAAAGAGAAGGTCAAGGAGAGCGAGCAAAGTCTCTAGCTAAGAATGGCCTTGACCTAGCCCCAAAGATCGCCATTGTACAAGCGGAATATGGTCGAGTATTGTACGTGTTAAAGGATTATAGTGCCGCGCAGAAATGGCTTGATAAGGCCGTTGGAGGTAAAGGAGGAGAGGACGCTAAGGTCCTAGAGTACTATGGTGATCTGCTATTTCAACAGGGAGATGCTGAGCAAGCCATCTCTTTTTGGACTAAGGCGCAAGAAAAGGGCAATCGTTCATCTTTGCTGGAGCGCAAGATTGCACAAAAGAAACTCTTGAAATAACCTTATGATATACGCTTTGAAAAGTACCCCCAAATTATCCAAATTCCTCCTACTCGCCGTATTACTGGTGGCTTCTTCTTGTAAGAGTATCAGGAAGATCACCTCTGCTAAGCCAGATGAGCTAAGTCCAGCGAAAGTACAACAACGGATGATTCGCAATCAGGTACAAGCGGAGTGGCTTACAGGTAAGGCTAAAATAGGCTTCGAAGGCCTCGGCCAAAAAATGGGAGCAACCTCAACCATAAAATTACGTAAGGATAGTGTATTGTGGATGAATGTGAAGAAATTGGGATTTGAGGTAGCAAGAGTTAAAGTGACTCAGGACTCAGTTTTTATGCTTAATCGCTTGAGGAATCAGTATATCGCACAGGACTTGGACTACCTAGAACAAGAATATAATCTGCCTGCGGACTTCAATTCTTTGCAAGCGCTTATCTTGGGCAATCCCATTTTTTACGTCAACCGCAATTTGAAACTGGAAAATACACCGGAAGCTTATCACTTGTTTGCAAGCGAAGGGACTAAGGTAAATGACTTCTGGCTGGCTCCCGAAAGTTTCTTGCTAAACAAGATGAGTTTTGAGGATAAATCCAGCCAGAGGAGCTTGGCATTCTTATTGCAGGAATATGCAGAAACCGCAGATAATCAGAATTTTTCGTATCTTCGTAATGTCGATTTAAACAGTCGCGAGACCGGACAAGTCAGCATAGAAATCTCCTTTTCGAAGGTGGTTTTGAACGAACCCACGGCTTTTAAATTTGATATTCCGAAGAGATACACGCGTGTAGATTAAGCTAATGGGCAAATACCTAATCACAGTCATACTACTTCTTTACATTCCCCTATCGATTTTCGGACAGGACCGCAAGGTGCTCGAAGAACAACGGAAGCAGCTTATTCAAGAAATTGAACAAACCTCTACGCTCCTGGCTAGTGCTAAAAAAGACAAAGAAGCCGCTCTCGATCGATTCTTCGTCTTGCAGCGACAAATCAAAAAAAGACAACAACTTATAAATACCCTTAAGGAAGAACTGGTCCTTACCGATGCCAGTATTCTGCGAGTGGATGAAGTCATTACCTTTCTTAGCAACGATATTGATCGCTTGAAGAAAGAGTATAGCCAAATGCTTCGAATTGCCTACCGGCACAGAAAGTCTCAGAGTTTTATCGTATTTCTTTTTTCCGCACGGAACTTTAATGATGCTTATCGACGTTGGCAGTATATCCGCCAATACGATCGCTATCGGAAACGACAAGCAGAGGTCATTATTGCTACTCAAGAAAGCTTGCGTGATCGCGCTTCCACCTTGGTAGCAAGAAAGGAAGAAAAGCAAAAACTATTAGCCTCCAGTGTTCAACAACAGTCTTTGTTGAGTAGGGAGTTAAAAGAAAAAGATGAAATACTTAGTTCCTTAAAGAAAAATGAGGCCCAGCTCTCCGGCGTCCTGGAAAAGCAACAAGCTGCACACCAAAAGCTAAACGATGCCATCGAGGAAATTATCGTTGCAGAAATGGCTAAACGAAGAAAAGAGGCACGCAGCAGCGAAGCACTTGCCAAGCGCAATGAGGAAGCCAAAGATGTGGTGGGAGGTAAAGCCGTGACTAGCAAGCTGGTAGCCAACTTCAGAAAAAACAAAGGCCGTCTGCCCTGGCCTGTTCAAGAGGGCATTATCACCAAAAATTTCGGAACCCAACCTCACCCTACACTGAAGGGGATTCAAATTAGCAACAATGGAATTGATATAGAAACAGGTAAAGAGGCAACTGTCTTTGCTATATTTGACGGAGAGGTGGTCGGTGTACAGTTCATTCCTGGTTACAAAACTACCGTCATCTTACAACATGGACAGTATTATTCTGTTTACTCTAATTTAGAGGATACCTTCGTTAAAAGGGGGGAACAGATTAGTGCCAGCCAACGCATTGGCAAGGTAGGCCGGGATAAACCCGAGCTGCATTTTGAAATTTGGAGAGAAAAACAAAGACTCAATCCTGTACATTGGGTCAATAAAAGTAAAAGAGGTTAGTTTCTATGGGAAACGAATGGAATTTAGGCGAAAAACAAAAGTTAGGGCTTAAGAAGAATATCGAATATGCCATCCTGGTAGGGCTTATCACTAGAGACCAATCCGAGACACAAGTCCAAGAATATCTTGATGAATTAGAGTTTTTAGCTGAGACGGCAGGCGCAAAAACGGTGAAGCGATTTGTGCAAAAACTGCCCCATCCTGATAGTAAGACCTTCATCGGTAAAGGAAAACTAGAAGAGGTCAGCGAGTATATTGAACGTCATGAGGAGATCAATATGGTCATCTTTGATGATGACCTTTCTGGTAAGCAGAATAGTATTCTTGAAGAAAAACTGAAGGTCAAGATCATTGATCGTAGTAGTTTGATCTTGGACATTTTTGCTAGTCGTGCTCAGACTGCCCAAGCCAAGACGCAAGTAGAATTAGCACAGCTGCAATATATGCTGCCTAGACTACGAGGTCTTTGGACTCACTTGGAACGTCAGCGTGGAGGTATTGGTATGAGAGGTCCAGGGGAGAAGGAGATAGAGACTGACCGTCGTATCGTGCGGGATCAGATTTC
>JAHQWA010000374.1 GCA_019634045.1 Saprospiraceae bacterium | reverse complement strand
CTCAAGAGGCAAAGTTATTTTTGTTCCACGGTACTAGCCTCACCTTAAAGTATTATATTTAAGTTAATATTAATTTGTGTCGTTCAAAAGTGCCGGGAGATCGGGGCAGAATGAAAATGCCCGCGGCCAAAGGCGCTTCATAGTTAACATCATATGTCTGTTCAAAAAAGAAGCATGTTGCTTTCGGGTAACATGGCTATGCCCTGGTGGATCTTCTTCATCGGTGCCTTCCTACTTTACGCGAATACCCTTTTGCATACCTATGCGCTGGATGATTATCTGATCATTGTTAACAATGAGCTCGTACAAGCCGGTTGGTCTAAAATCGGAGAACTCGTCACGGCTCCTTTCACTTGGGGGGCTGGGTTCAATGATGGCCTGTACCGTCCGCTCACCCTCCTGTCCTTTGCCTCGGAAGTAGCCATATTTGGACCCGATCAGCCACTGCTTAGCCATCTGATCAATGTCGGATTATTTGCAGCTTTGTGTGTTTTTCTTTTTCAGCTCTTACAGCAGTGGTGGCCGAAGTTGCCTGTTATTTGGGTGGCGGTGGCAGTGGGGCTGTACCTGGTGCATCCGATTCATACGGAGGTGGTGGCCAACATCAAGAGTCGGGATGAGTTATTGGGCTTCTTCTTTGTTATTTCCAGTGCATTGGGGGCCCATCATTTTTGGCGCGAAAGAAAGATTGGCTGGGGGCTATGGTCAGTCTTGAGTTTTGGTTTAGCCCTACTGAGCAAAGAAAGTACCATCGTTTTTCTACTGGTATTACCCCTGGCTTATGGTTTACTGCAAAAGAAGTCGATCCAGGATCAATTGCCCATTTTGCTGGGATATATCGCCGTCTCTGGCCTATTCTTATGGCTTAGGCACATGGCGCTGGAAGTTTGGTACCCTGGGGTTGACTATTCTCGGGCTTACAATGAACTAAGCAATAGCTTGGAACCTACGACTGGACTTACTCGTTTTGGCATGTCGTCTCTTTTGGTAGGTAAATACCTTTGGAAATGTCTCTTCCCTTGGCATCTAGGATATGAATACTCCTTCAATCAGATTCCGGTCAGGCCCTGGACGGATCCACTGGTTTTGCTCAGTATTCTAGCGAATCTAGCCTTGGTATCTCTAATGGTAAAGGGACTATTTCAGCGTAAACTCTATGGTTTTGCATTGCTGTTCTTTTACGCTACGGTGGCTCTATTTTCAAATCTCCTATTTATCATTGGAGTGACCTTTGCCGAGCGGTTTGCCTTCGTACCCTCTCTAGCTATCTGCTTGCTGTTGGCTTACTTATTGGAAAGGTGGGCCTCAAAGGGAAAAACGCAACAAGTCTGGGCTTTGTCGGTAGCAGGTTTGCTGATTGCATTATTTGCTGTTAGAACGGTAGTGCGGAATCCTGTCTGGAAGGACAATGAAAGCCTGTTCCTATCCGATGTCAGGCAAGTTCCCAATAGCGCTAAGGCTCAGTATAATGCGGGAACCCAATACGGTGATATGGCCAGGGCGAGAGGAGAAGGAGAAAGAGCCATTTTAATGGGACAAGCGATTCAGCATTTCGAAAAGGCTATAAGCTTGTTTGCTGACTACCCAGATGCACAAAATAATCTCGCCAACATATATTTAGAGCAAGGGGAGCTGAATCAGGCCTTAGGACTCTTCGATCAAGTACTGCTTAGGTATCCAAGGCATCGTAAAGGTCACTACAATCGAGCGGTGACGCTTTATCAATTGGAGCGATACGCTGAGGCGGCAGGAGGTTTTCGGACCTACCTCGACTTCTCAGGATACAACTTATCCAATCAGGCGCAAGCCCATTACTTTTTGGGGATGTCACTAGGTTTCACGGGGCAGTTTGATCAATCTATTGTAGCCCTGAACGAGGCCTTACGACTGAATCCAAATTACTGGGAGGCCCATTTGGCAGTGGGTAAGGCCTATGGTTTGCAGAGAAACTTTGAGGCTTCGAGCCGACACCTGCAAGAAGTACTGAGGATTGTACCCAATGAGGTGGAAAGCCAGGTGAATTTAGCCATCACCTATATGAACTTAGGCAGATTTAAAGAGGCCACTTCTTTATTGCAGCAGGCCATTCAAAATCAACCTGATCATCCCCAGGCGCGTAGCTTGCTTCAAAATGCCGAAGCGCAGTTGGCAGCAGGTGGGACCTAGGTTCCTTTGCGCAACCCCATGATCACCGAGAAGGCGTGATCGAGGTCATCATCGCTGACGATCAAGGTAAACTCATTTGAAGTAGAAATCAATTCCACCAGGTTGATCCCCTGCCAGGCCAGATCCTTCAAGATGTAGTAGTAGACGCCGTAAAGATTGCGATTCTCGGTGGGTAACATCAGGGTAATAGCGGATAATTGACTTTCCTTATCTAGGCATTTTTCGTCGGAGAAAATTTCATCAACTTGCTGATCGAGACTATCCGTTACAATGATCGTCGTCTCGCCTACTCCTTGAGAAAAGCTGTAAAAGGCATTCGGATAATCTCGACTAATGATATCTAATAGTCGAACTTGCTTCTCGGCTAGGGTATCAGAATTATTAAAGGTATAGTCCAGTAGCTTAGATCTTACGCTGATGTCGCTAAGCTGTTGGAAAAAAAGCCGGATGTTCTTTTCAATAAACATTAACTCTCCCGTTTGCAAGCGATTGATGGCCATAACGATGGCACCAGACTTCACCGGTTTTCCCAACTTTTGTTCCACCTCCGGCTGCAACCGCCTGGCCAAAGCTGAGATATTAATCAAACCCTCATTGATGGCTTCGGTGATGAAGGGGGATTGTCGAACCAACTCCTCTACAACTTCGGCAATTTTGATCACTTGTTAAGAATTTAACATTTTGTGAAAAATTGTGTAATTTTAGTAAAAAATTTCGACTTTTAAAATGTGCCTATACCTTTGTATCGAGGATGTGGCATATAACATTCGATTAGAACCAAGGTTTAAAGTAATAACAATGCAAGTTTTAAAATTCGGCGGCACATCAGTAGGGAGTCCACAGCGGATGAGAGAGGTGGCCGCATTGATAGATAATGGTGAGCAAAAAGTAGTGGTCCTATCGGCTGTATCTGGTACCACCAATAAGCTAGTGGCCTTGGCTGGCTGCTTGCTACGGGGAGATAGAGAAGAGGCTCAGGAGCGTATATCAGCTTTGCAGGCAGAATATATCTCATTTATTGAGGAATTGTTGGCGGATGAGGATTCCCGTAAGCAGGGGAAAGCTGTTTTAAATGAGGTATTGGCCACGCTCAAAGACTTTTACACTCAAGAATTTACCTCTCGAGAAGAGAAAGTTGTCTTGGCTCAAGGGGAATTGCTTTCTACGCAACTGTTTCACTTATATCTGCGCAGCCAAGGAATCAGCAGCGAACTGCTGCCCGCTTTGGATTTCATGCGCATAGATCAATATAATGAACCGGAACTAGAGCTAATCCAGTCCTTATTACATGAAACATTGGAGCGCACAGCTCCGGCAGATTACTTCATTACACAGGGGTACATCTGTCTAAACGCTGATAGCGAGATCGACAACCTTCAACGGGGTGGTAGTGATTACACTGCCACCCTGGTAGGTGCAGCCTTGCAGGCGGAAGAGGTGCAGATTTGGACCGACATTGACGGTATTCATAATAATGATCCAAGAGTTGTAGATAATACCTTCCCGCTACGGCATGCCTCTTATAGAGAAGCGGCAGAGCTAGCGTATTTTGGTGCGAAAATTCTTCACCCAACCTGTGTAATCCCAGCCGAACAAAGTGGCGTACCCATTCGCTTGAAGAATACGATGGCACCGGAAGCGCCTGGAACCCTTATCTCACAACAATCTTCCCGGAGAGCGATAGCTGCCATTGCAGCCAAAGACAATATCGCGGCCATCAAGATCCGTTCTGGTCGGATGTTCAATGCATACGGCTTCCTCCGTCGTGTATTTGAAGTTTTCGAACAGTTTAGGACGCCGATAGACATGATTACTACTTCGGAAGTGGCGGTGTCGTTGACCATTGATAATCTGACCTACCTAGAGGCCATCATAGGGGCGCTGGAGCCCTTTGGTGAGGTGGAGTACCAGTTGGATCAAACTATCGTTTGCATCGTAGGTGATCGTCTACATGAACAAACGGGCTATACCAAAAAGATATTCGCTGCACTGGAAGATGTGCCATTACGCATGGTTTCCTACGGTGGTAGTAACAATAACATTTCCCTCTTGGTACATCGGGATGATAAAGAGCGCGTGCTACAACAATTGCAAGCACATCTCTTTACCGCGGTGCCAGCTGAGACGATATAAGATCTAAATTTCTACGTGGTGTATTCGAACGGGGCTTTCTTTGAAGAGGGCCCCGTTCCTTTTTCTAGTAAGGCATCAATGATTGATATCCGGGAGGAGTCCCATTGATCAAAAATCCTGATCCATTGGTCTAGAATTCTAGGGAAGGCCGATCTAAGCTAGCAAATTAAGGGAAATACCCTTACAGCATGCTTAATTTCCTACAACAAGTTTGGCAATCCTTCTCCGAAGAAGTAGAACGGCTACTCAATTTCGATGGTTCAAGGTTTAGATACGTAAGAGAAGTGACTTTTATGGTTGTGCTCTTCTTATTGCTAATCTTCACGCAAGGCGGAAAGGTCTCTTATGAAGAGGCAATGGAGAAATGTATGGAACAGGTAGAAGTTTCTGAGTTTTACCTGGAAAATGGACAGAAGGGGAAAGCTTTCAGGAATTTTGACATCAATTGTTTACTAGGAGCTCAGATTCCCAACTTCACTACCCATACTTTAGAAGGGCGAAAGATCAGTACTGCTGACTTGAAGGGGAAGGTTAATGTTTTCAACTTTTGGTTTGGTGTCTGTCAGCCCTGTCTAGCTGAAATCCCAGGCTTGAATAGTATTGCTGAAAAGTACAGAGACAAAAATGTCAATTTTCTGGCACTCTCGGTTGATCAGGATGAGGACATGAAGGGCTATGTCGAACAACATGATTTTCGCTTTACACATTTGCTCAATGGGAAGGAAGTCATTCGAAAAACCTTTCAACACAAGAGCGGTTTTCCAACAACTATCATCACGGATTCAGACTTGCAAATTATCGAGATTATTGTTGGTGGAAAATCGGATTCTACTGCCGTCGGAGAAGTTGTACAAAAGCTAGAAGCCTTACTTGATCCACTCGTCGATTAAGCCCCCGACAGCCGCCTCACAAATAGCCTTCAAGCGAATAAAGCTGGTCGGACTGATCCCGGAAAACCTTCTAGTATCCTGTATAGATGGCCTTGCAGCTAGTAGTTGATCGGGTTTAACCCTTTTCTATACAGGATAATTACTAAATTGGACTCTGCTGGGACAGGCAACGAGCAAGAAAAGTCCCATGACTGAATAGAGTAGAGCTCTCTCTTCTTTCTATACCACGAGCAGAAGAAATCCATTCAACATCGACTGCGGTAGATCTAGACGTCGCAATACTCAAGTTAGCAGCGGGTTCTTTGGACACCATACCTAGTTTTTTGCAGGAGCTGTTTAGTCACTTACCATTCCTGATCAATATGCTGCTGGTCAGTAAAGAGGGGTAATTCTGCTACCTAAACTAAGCCCTCTTTAGATTTTTCTTACAGAAAGAACTCGAAATTATTTGCAGATTAATGAATTGAGTGTAAATTGGTTGACCAATTTTACGGTTGACCAATTCTGCTACTGGATTTCAAATGGAACTAAATTTCGAGGTGCAATACAACAACCTAATGGAACCGCCTCAGATATAAGATTGGTAGCACGGACGCCAATACATAATAACTTGTCATGAAATACGCCTTCAACATTCTAATCCTGGCCCTATTGCTGGCCGCTTGTGAATCTTCTACTGGATCAGGAAACGCTTCCTTAGTCTCCAATGAACAGGAATTAAAGGAAGCCATAGCCCAAGCCGAAGCGGGGGATGAAATAGTCATGACCAACGGCAGTTGGAAGGATATCGAGATTCGATTTACCGGTACGGGTACCGCATCCAATCCTATTACGCTTCGGGCGGAGACTCCTGGCGAGGTTATCATAGAAGGGGCCTCGGACCTTAAGCTCGCCGGAGAATACTTGGTGGTAAATGGCTTGCACTTCAAAAACGGCGCTAGCCCTTCGTCGGCAGTCATTGATTTTCGTACCAATAAAGAAAACCTCGCTTTTAACTGTCGGATCACGGCCTGTGTTATCGAGGACTACAATAAATCTCAAAGAAACAAGACGGATCTTTGGGTTCGATTAGTGGGCCGCCACAATCAGCTAGATCATTGTTATTTAGCCGGGAAATCTAACCGAGGGCCCACCATTCGAGTAGACCTGGAAGGGAATCAAAGTATTAAGAACTATCATCAGATCACTAATAATCATTTTGGGCCCAGGCCTCCAAAGGGTGGACCGAGTGCCGAAACGATCCAGATTGGTAATAGTTCCACCTCTATGGTCCCCAGTTACACCCTGGTGGCCGACAACCTTTTTGAGCGTTGCAACGGGGAGGTGGAAGTCATCTCTAGTAAATCGAATTTTAATGAGTTTAGAAACAATGTTTTTTATAAAAGCGAAGGTTCTCTAGTCACCCGTCATGGTAACTACTGTGTATTGGATGGTAATTACTTTATTGGGGATGAAAACTCAGCCCAAATTGGTGGCATCCGTTTGATTGGTACGGGCCATTGGGTAACCAATAACTACTTCTACAAGTTAAAAGGGGAGGAATTCCGAAGCCCGCTGGCGGTGATGAATGGGATTCCGAAGTCGCCATTGAATCGATATATCCAGGTGACTGATGTCGTGGTGGCGCATAACACTTGGGTAGACTGCGTTTCGCCCTGGCATTTTGGTGTAGGAGCTAATTTGGACCAAAAAGAAGTCCTGCCGGCTTCAGAAATTCGTTCTGCGCGTCCCATCCGGACGACGGTAGCCAATAACTTGATTTACAATAGCACGGCGGATGATGCACCGGTAGTGGCACATGATCGTCTAGATGGGATTGACTTTCAAAGTAACCTGATTAATAATCAAGGAGGCACTTTTGAGGAACTAGAAGGCCTGGCGCCTCATACCCTGGAATTAGAAGAGTTATCAGAATATATTTTTGCGCCTTCAGGAGATCTATCGGATACACCTGTATATGCTGGCTTCGAATTCGAAACCATTTCCAAAGATCTATTTGGCAACTCCAGGGCTAGTCAAAATGCACTAGGAGCCCTAGTTAGTACAACAGCCTCCGCGCCCGATCTTTTGAATTATGAGCAATATGGACCAGACTGGTTTTCTGGTCAAGGATCAGGTGAACAGCACCAAGTTCATTCAATTGTGACTTCTGATGATCTCACTGGCAAAATAGAAGCTGCGCTTCCGGGAGATACCCTGGCCTTAGCTGCCGGTAACTATGAAGTTTCAGCTTCCTTGGTGATCAATAAGCCGATTCATATTCGTTCTGCTGATGCAAACAATAAAGCTCAACTTACTTACACTGGGACGGCAGGAACACCTGCTTTTGAGATGAACCCCAAAGGTGAACTAAGTTTGAGCAATATCTTACTAGCTGGAAACGGTGAGAACTACGCTTTTGCAAGCCTAAAAGGTGACATGTCTAGTCTATATAACCTATCAGTAGACAATTGTGAGATCAGCGACTTCGACTATGTGTTGAAGGCCTACAAGTTCTCCTTTGCGGAATACGTCAGCTTTACCAATTCCACTCTAAAGGATTGCAAAAACGGTCTGGAGTTGTCGGAAGAAGTGGAAGACAAGGGAGAATACAATGCCGAGAACCTGCGGATCGATAATTGCCAGTTTGAAGGAATTGATCAGAATGTAGTGGATTACTACCGTGGCGGTTACGATGAATCTACCGTAGGCGGTAATTTAGTAATTAGCAATAGTACTTTCTCGAACTGCGGAGGGAAAGAGGCCAATGGGGTGCTGCTAAATACCTATGGTATCATCAATGTAGCGATCAAGGATAATACTTTTCAGAACAATCCTGTAAGCCTAGTAGCCCTTCTCTGGGGAGCTAAGAATAACATGCATGCGAATAATACGATCCGCAACTCAGGGGAAATTCGAGTGGAAGAAAATCTGAAGCTGAACTTGCTCTACTAAAACCAGAATTACGATTGGGATTTAGGAGCAGTTCGAACCCATCCGATCAATAGAAAGACACCCACGCCCAGGAAATTCAGACTGCCATGTACGGCGTACATCCATGGGATATTGAGGAAGTCTAAGGGATAGTAAGTTCTCCAGCCATAGGCTATGGCCAGGATCATTCCGGCTAGGAGACAAATGCTCCCAATAAGCCAGAACCCGGCCGTGAGTTTATCGGTATGTCTAATGGCTAATGCAACATGCGCGACGGCTAAGGCGATACCGCTTCCAGCCATTACCGTGGCTGCGAAAGTTTCTACCCAGGGAGGCCCGTCTAAATCCGTCATGGTAATCCCAATGGCTACCAATGGTACACCCAGCACCAAGCTCAAATCCAAACCTTTATACCATCGCGCTGTAGTGGATTGTAGGAGCCGCTCAGCGATACCTAGCAAAAGAAAGCCCGCGTAGTGGAAATGAACAGCAGTCAGTAAAACGATGGTTGCCTGGAAGCCTAATGGTTGCCAGCCCAGTCGATCAGCCACTGCCCATGCCGCGCCCACCGGAAGGAAAAGGAAAGCGGCCCGCCCGCTCCAAGTAGCAGGAGCCGAAGGCAGCTGATGTTTGTTTAGGAGACCAGTGTAGGCGAGCCAGAGCGTCGTCATAAGCCAAGGCACAGCCAGCATTCCAGCTACCCAGCCTTGCGCCAGTAGAAAAGCAAGCCCTAGGGACCATGCGCTAGCGGGAAAGATGAACTTCTGAATGGCAAATTGCGAACGTAGCCAAATGGGGATGAGTAGAGTAGGGGCCAACAACAGGATTATTTTCACCCAATTCAATTCCTTGGGCGAATCAGGAAACAGAAGAACAGTGAAAATACCGGCTCCTAGCCCCAGCAAGGTGAAATAGGTATTTGTTTTCATTCCAAGGAACTTTGTGCAGGACTAGAGGAAGACCGCTCGGCTACCATGCGCTGCATTCTCGCCTTAGAATGGCGGACAAACCTTCGTTGAAATAGGCGAGGTAAAGGATAGGTAAGCCTAGTCAACCAGACGGCGGGGCGTGAAAAGGCCCTGACTTCATAATAGACGCGCCCGTCCGCTTCCATCCGCACCCCAAAATATTCTTCTCCTTTTTCCACATGTCCTTTCAGCGTACCATAACCAAATCCGTATCTATTTTCGGTCTCAACCATATAAATAATCTGGCAAGCATTGGCCCACCAAAACCCAAATAATCGGAACAAGACCATCACCACCTGTCCCTCTTTTATCGGAGCCTCCCAGGGATAGATCCGAGTCCAGCTTTCAGGGAACATATACCAATTTCGCACCGCTTCTTTAGCCTTCTCAAAGCAGGCTTCCCCCTCTCCCAAATAAACCTCATTATAATCATGGTCATAGCCCGCAGGAAACGCCCCTTTTGAATGTCCAACCTCTCTGTAGGAATGCTCAGCTTTAGAAAAAGCATGGTGCCACTTGTGCAATAGGGTATCGGATGGGAAAGCGGGATATAGGCGCATATTCTCCTTTTTAAATCATAACAATTGAACAATTCAATAGTTTCAGAAATTAATGAAAATTAAACCTGGCGAGCCGCAGTTGTGTGTTTCCGCCAGCCGTTGTTGCGTGCCTGTCTAGCTAGCCAGCTAGATTCCCCACCAACAACACGCCCAGCGGCATCAATTCAACAAAGCAAACAAAATCTGCACCACCAAGATTTTAGTAATCACAGAAATAGGAAGCATAACGGTATAGCCGATCGTGGGGAGTTTATTGCCACTTTCCTGGATAGCATAGTCCAAAATGGCGGGTTGGTTGGCGACCATACCGGTGAGAAAACTGAATGGGATTTTGAGAAGTTTAAAACCAATCAGCAAGGTAGCTAAGGCACTGACAATGCTAATAATAGCACCACACAAGAAGATCAATGCCCCACCGCCCTCCAAGAGGGTAGCCAGAAAGGTATGGCCAGAGCGGATGCCAATCCCAGCCAATAATAGGATCAGACTGAATTGGCGAAGACTTAAATTGGCACTATAGGGTAGAGTCCAGACGATTGTACCCGTCCGACGAAGATAGCCCAAGAACAAAGCGACGATCAAGGGCCCACCCGCAAGCCCCAAATTGAAAGTGATGCCGCCGGGCAATTGGAAATCAACCATACCTAGCAGAAGACCAAGGGCCATACCTACCCCAAAAGAGAAAAGATTAATATGACTAAGCGCTTCGTAGGAGTTACCGAAGAAAGAATTCAAGGCAGGGATATCTCTTCGTCGAGCTACAATCTGAATGCGATCCCCGAGCTCGAGGATGGTTTCTCCGTTGGCCAGCAGGTTCACATCTCCCCGTTGCACCTTAGTAATCACGGCAGGATACTTCTCCTGAAGATTCAAGGAGGCAATTTTTTCGCCCGCTACTTGAGGGTTTGAGACAAACAAACCTCGAATATCATAAGCTCTACGATCATAGGCCAATTGATCTATGGCGGAGTGACCAAGAAATTCCATCACCTCATCCATCAATTTAGCGCCGGCGACGATCACAATATCGTCTCCAATTTGTAGGCGAGTATCCCAGGAAGCCAGTCGAATTTCATCCCCCCGCTTTAATCGCCCGAACACAATTCGACCATGAAACTGGTGGACGAGGTCTCGAATTTCCATGTTGATGACCTCATCCCGAGTCACGCTGATGGTCCGGCTGGTGATGATTTCACTTAAAGGGTATTCCGTTTGCAGCTGTTTTTCTTCCTCCTCATAATTGATCCGCAACCACTTCTGCATCAAACTAATCATGAGCATCACCCCAAGAACCCCCATCGGATAGGAAAGGGAATAACCGACTACAGCATTTTGGGCAATATTGCTCAGGTCTTGCGAACTGGCAGTGCGTTGGATCAAGTCTAAAAGTCCAGCTAGTGCTGGTGTATTAGTGGTACTTCCGGCAAATAGCCCTGCTGCCGTCGCGGCATCCAGGTCAAATAGGAAGAAGAGTCCAACTGTAATAGCAGCAGATAGAATCAGCATACCAACGACAAAGGAGATGTCCCGAAAGCCACTCCGTTTAAAGGTAGCAAAGAAACCAGGGCCACTACTCAATCCGATCGTATACACAAAAATGCTAAGACCTAAGTAGATCACAATCTCTGGCACCATCAGGTCCTTATCTAGGGCTCCGACGGCCAAACCGACGAACAGGACGGCCGCAACGCCTAGACTAGTGCCCCGGACCCGGATGCTCCCGACCCAGTATCCAATGGCGCAGACAACAAATAAAAGTAGAAGTGGATTGGCTTTAAAGGCTTCGATCATATCAGGCGAAGATAAGTCTTTCCCAATATTGCTAGCTGGCTATGTTCATTTTTTCTTGAAGAAGAGCCTTATACATTTGACTGATACCGTCCTGCTGAACCGTTTTTTGAAATTTGGATAAGGCCGTGGCTTCTTGCTCCGGCTCCTCTTTTAGGCGTGCCATGGCTAAGTGGAGCAAATGTGTAGACATTTTGTTTTTTTCTCGTGATAAATGCTTGCTGAGTTGATCCATTAGCTGCCTAGCGCGCTCTATATCAGGAGAGATTAAGCTGTAGTAAATGGCTACCTCTGCCCAAAGTGTATTTTGAAAAGCTTTGGGGAATACTTCGATTTTTTGTTGGAAGAGTTGCATATACTTTTCGGCATCTTCCCACTCCCTGCGGTCGATAGCCCGATAGTATTGGTAATTTAGACCGGACAGTCCAAAGGTATCATCGTAACCTAGGGACGTTATTTTTTCTATTTGCTCCTCGCTTATATCCTTTGGTCGTTTCCCTTGCTGTAATTCAGCAACTAACTGTAACAAAGCTTCATAGCGATTGGCGGCGGGATTGTCCCGGTAAATATTAAGCAGTTGTGCGCCATCACTCATAAAACCACCGCTTTGCATGGGTATAATGGTGACTACAAAAATGGTGAAGGATAGAAAACCCAAACAGAGGAGGAAGAAGCGAAAGTTGGAAGGTAAGGCGTGAAGAGGGAGGAGAAATACAGGGGCTAGGGCGAGGAGGGCCAATAGGAGACTGGCTCCAGGTCCAGCCGCCACGGTTGTCGTTCTCCGTGCCTTGAAGTTGTCAGTCGACATAGGAATGGTCATGGCTAGCCCGCCGAAAGCCGCCAGGTTCCGATTGATAGTCCATCTCAATTTGCCATTTTCATTTTCGACTTTTAAAGGCCCCGCAATGAGTAAGGCAAATCGATTCCCAAAAGCAAGACCACCTAGGATATGCCCTAGTTCATGAATCAAGAACACTAAGAAAATACTGAGGACTAGGCTAATCACTAAGGTGGTAGTGGAAACGTCCAGACCGAGGGCCTCTTTATCCACGCTCCCCGTTAGAAGAGATCCCAAGCCGTAGCCTACTGCTCCCCCTGCCAGGAGCAAACCGATTCCCCATACAACTTTCTTGAGTGTCTTTGAATTTTTGTTTGACATGAGTGATGATTTTGTTTTACCAATAGGTAATGCCACTTGCCCTTTTATTACACTTTTATTCCTTTCTGTAGATTGATTTCCCCTAATACTCGATCAGTTATGCTAAAAATCCGACAAAAGCAGATCCGCTCCTGGTGGGGCACTTTCTAGATTGCAGTTAAATAAGCGTATCTTCGCAGAACAATAAGACCTTTTCAATTATTTCACTTTTATGTTTGATGATCGACCAATAACGGAATGGCTACCTATTACGCAGAAGGAAGTAGAGATGCGGGGTTGGGATGAACTGGATGTCATTCTCATCTCAGGGGATGCCTATGTGGACCATCCCGCCTTTGGAACTGCCGTGATTGGCCGGATCATGGAAAGTGAAGGTTTGCGAGTTGCCATTGTCCCGCAGCCCAACTGGCGAGACGACTTAAGAGATTTCAAAAAGATGGGACGACCCAAGCTGTTCTTTGGGGTAACCTCAGGTTGCATGGACAGTATGGTCAATCATTATACAGCTGCTCGTCGACGTCGATCAACTGATGCCTATACTCCAGGAGGTACGGCAGGGTTCCGACCGGACTATGCAACGCGGGAGTACACTAAGATTTTGAAGAACTTATATCCCGATGTGCCGGTTTTAATTGGTGGGATTGAGGCGTCTTTGCGCCGCGTGACGCATTATGATTATTGGGAGGATAAACTATTTCCCAATATACTCAGCATGAGTGGTGCAGATATGTTGGTGTATGGAATGGGGGAAATGCCTTTACGAGAGATCATTCGACTTTTGAGAAAGGGCGTGCCGTTTTCTTCCATGAAGACGATTCCTCAGACAGCTATTCTTCATCCTCGCAAAGAAGCTCTACCGGTTAATAAGAATTGGATAGACCTCACGTTATCATCTCACGAAAAATGCCAGCGGGATAAAAAGGCTTTCGCTGCGAATTTCAAGCATATTGAACAGGAATCAAACAAGGTAAGGGCGAGAAGGCTGGTACAAGGATGTGGAGATCACAATCTCATCATCAATCCGCCCTATCCACCCATGACCGAAAATGAAATTGATTCTTCCTTTGATTTGCCTTATACACGGATGCCCCATCCGAAGTATCGAAAGCGTGGCTCAGTGCCTGCCTACGAAATGATCCGTTTTTCGGTGAATATGCACCGGGGCTGTTTTGGAGGGTGTAGCTTTTGTACCATCTCAGCGCATCAAGGTAAGTTTATCGCCAGCCGATCCGAGGAGTCGATAATGAAGGAGGTAGATAAGGTGACTAAAATGCCAGACTTTAAAGGCTATATCAGTGATCTGGGCGGACCATCCGCCAACATGTATCGGATGAAGGGCAAGGTCCAGGAAATTTGCGATCGTTGCGTGAGTCCATCCTGCATTCATCCGGTGATCTGTAGCAACTTGGATACCAGCCATAAGCCGATGACGGAGTTGTACAAAAAGGTAGATGCCCACCCAGAAGTAAAGAAAGCCTTTGTAGGTAGTGGTATTCGCTATGACCTATTGGTGGATAGCTACAATAAGAAGAACGATGGAAGCTTGGATGAGTATATGGAGCAAGTCGTGACTTGTCATATCAGTGGCCGCTTAAAGGTGGCACCAGAACACACTTCTGACGCCACCTTGAAGGTGATGCGAAAGCCCTCCTTCAAACACTTCCATGAATTCAAGAAGAAATACGATCAGATCAATAAAAAGCATGGCCTTAATCAACCTTTGATTCCCTACTTCATTTCCAGCCACCCCGGGAGTCAGTTGGAAGATATGGCCAACCTTGCCGCGGAGACCAAAGAAATGGGCTTTAAGCTGGAACAAGTCCAGGACTTCACTCCTACTCCGATGACGGTAGCCACGATCATCTACTACACGGGACTGCATCCCTATACTTTGCAACCGGTCTACACCGCTAAATCTCCAAAGGACAAAAAGAAACAGCACCTGTTCTTTTTCTGGCACAAGCGAGAAAATCATCAGGAGATCAGAGATCGCCTACAAAGTATCGGAAGGGAAGACCTCATTGATAAGTTAATCAGTGATAAGAAGCGGCATAACAAGCGGGAATACTTGAAGAAGCGTTCGAAAAAACGCAGAAGAAAAAAGTAACTCACCACCAAGTACCGTGGAACATAAGTTTATTAAAAAGATCCGACGCGAGATATCCGAGGTTTACCTTAGACATGGCTACGCAAAACTACGGATATATGCCGCGCTGCTTGTTAACTTATTTTTGTTCCACGGTAATAAGACTCCCGTCTAACCTTTCGGCTTTCGTTTATCTCTTTTCGTCCAGAAATTGATTTCCACTTCTATTTCTTTCGCTAGAAAGTTAGGAGTAGTGGTGTGTTTGAAATGGCTACCCACTCCATAGTCTAAGCGATTGAGTTGGGTCCGTATTTGGATCCCGATAGACTTCCCATCATACCCCAGGATTTCGAAGGGTAAGGTAATTGCTTTACTCACCCCATGCATATTAAAGGTCCCATTCGCTTCAAAATGGGTGTCGTCAATCCGTTTGATCGTTTTGCTGGTGAAGGTGATTGTTGGATACTGTTCTACATCAAAGAAATCGGCACTGCGGAGATGTTGATCCCGGTCGGGAATCCCCGTGTTGATAGACTCGGCTTGTATGCTAAAGGTAGCCTCTGATTGGGTCCAATCTTCATTTACCAATGCCAACTCTAGATCAAAATCTGTGAATTTTCCAGTTACCAAGGTGACGCCCCCGGAAATGGGTACTCGAAATCCGATGGTAGAATGATTGGGCTCTACGGTTAACCAACGGTTTTTTTCTTGTCCTAAAACACTGCCCGCCAAAAGCAGTAAAAAGCAGCTCATAAAAATTCTCGGTTGCATAAATCAGGTATTTGTATGAACACAAATAAATGACCTCATACTGGGTAGGGCAATAGCCTTGGGACAGAACTACCTCAAATAGGGACCACTTCCCCTAGAATTTAACCACTTTTAGCTTCTTGACATTGGGCAGGTAGGTCCGACTAGAGGTGAGCCGCTTGTTGTTTTTCATCTGGATTAAGTATTCGCCACTACGCCAGTGACTGAGCGATTCAACTTGGTGGATATTGACCAGGAAAGAACGATGAACTCGTTCGAAACCAAGCGGAGCTAGTTCTTTTTCTAGCTGTTTAAGGGTTTGCCGGGTGCGGTAAGATCGGTCTTTGGTGAAAATTAGTGCGTAGTTGCCAGCAGCCTGAACCCAGTATATATCGGTGGTTGCCAATTTAATATACTGGTGGCCTTGCCGAATGGATAAGTGTGTTTGCTGCTCAGCGAGTCGTGGCCACTTGTAGGTCCAAAGTGTGTAAACCCCGATTACCAGCCAATAGTTGAACACATCTCGTGGAACAGAAGCCAAGCCCACTAGGTAGACGTCGGCCACTATCGTGAAAGGAGATTGCGTAGTCATACCCAGGAAGTACTTGATGGAGAAATCGAGAAAAAGAGCACCGAAGCGGGTGAATGGAGCCAGCACAATGGCCAAAAGCAGGTGATGTCCGAAAGCCTTTCGCCAAGACTTGGGCCTCAGGGGATATCGGTCCGCCAATCTACATATCCAAGGGGTTAGTAGTATCCATAAGAAAGCAGGGGTGAAATAGAAGAAGGAAAGATCAAAGATGCGGTATGGACTCATATCCATATTTTCGTGCATTCCGTACAGCACAGCAGAAAGGGTGGAAAGAAGGGCCAAGCCGAGCCAGAAGGTGGCAATGGATAGCTTTTGCATCGAACTGAAGCCAACTTCAGTCGACAATTTTCGGGTGATTGTAGACATCTTTTGATAATTTAGGGGGAAGATAGCACTATTGTAATATGAATTCAATTCACTTTCCACAAGATCCGATAGGGCGCTTCCAAGGTGCTAGATCTATTTCATTTCAACCTTCTAATTTTACCATGACCATTTGACTCAACCCTTTAGTTCTGTCTAAGGTTCGAATCCCGATGCTATGCTAGGCAGTAGCTTCCTTTTCTCTGGGAGCCGGTTGTTTTCATCAACAGCAGGCTCTTGCTACTAGTCTTTTTACAAAACTTCGAACCTGTTTAAGGTCGTCTGTTGAGCTGAAAGGTAGTAGATTCTTGACTCAATCCAGGTTTTTTTGGAGCTGCATGGCATCGCTACGTGGTGATAAAAAAACAAAGAGGGAGGCAAAAAGAGCTTCATAACGGCCAGCAAGATATTTTTAAACAAGTTCTTCATCAAATTTTTCTATTTTCGACCTCATGGAACTATTAATTTTCTTTTTCGTTCTTTCGATTCTTTTCTCCTTTTTGTGTTCGATCTGGGAAGCGGTGTTGCTAAGTATAACACCTTCCTACGTACAACGTAAGTTGCAAGAGGGCTCTCCGGTAGGAAAGACCTTAGATGCTTATAAAGAAGACATAGATCGGCCTTTGTCAGCTATCCTGACGTTGAATACCATTGCTCACACTGTAGGTGCTATTGGGGTGGGAGCCCAAGCTACGGTAGCTTTTCCTGGTGAGACTTTTGATTTATTCGGCTTAGATGTTCAGATAGAGCCTGTAATTGCCAGTTTAATGACCTTGGCCATTCTGATCCTATCAGAGATCATCCCCAAAACTATTGGTGCGAATAACTGGCGGTCCCTGGCTCCCTTTACGGTTAATTCCTTGAATATCTTATTGGTGGTCCTGTCTCCATTTGTTTGGATCAGCCAGTTCATCACCAAACGATTTAAGGCGGATAAGAGTAAGAGTGTTTTGAGCCGTGCTGATTTTGCGGCCATGGCCCAGGCAGGAGCTGAATTGGGTACTTTGGATGCTAAAGAATTTACCATCATACAGAACTTGCTGCATTTAGAGCAAAAGACTGCACGGGATATCATGACCCCGCGAACGGTCATGGTCATGGCCGATCAAAGGCTGACAGTGAAGAAGTATTACGATGATGAGAAACCACACCGTTATTCTCGTATCCCCATCTATGGCGAGCGTTCCGACAATATCACCGGTATTGTATTGATGGATGATATCCTGGGACAATTGGCCGATGATAATGATGATACTACTTTGGAACAGCTAAAGCGAGAAGTAATGGCGGTGCAGGATGATAAGAACTTGTTTGATCTCTTTGAATCTTTGACTCGGGCTCGTTCTCACTTAGCTGTGGTAATGGATAATTATGGTAGTCTAGCAGGTTTGATCACCCTGGAAGATATTGTCGAGACCTTATTTGGTTTGGAGATCATGGACGAATCCGACCGCGTGGCCGACCTACAGGTACAGGCAAAACGGATGTGGGAAGAACGAGCCAAAGGACTGAAATTAGGTAAAGAAGACAAACAAAAATGAAATCAGGAGACTCCTCCGATCACCTAATAACTTACCGAATGCATTGCTCTTCCCCCAAGATGCTCTGGCTTTGCCTGCTTGTTTGGGGGCTGCCCATGCTCTTACACGGACAAACAAAACCTAAAAAGAGCTTTAAGCTGCCAGCTGTTCTTCAGGAGGTGTCGGGACTGTACTATGCTGGGCCCGACAGCCTTTGGTGGTTGAATGATAGTGGCGATAAGCCGCGCTTGTTTCTCACCGATGGGGAAGGGCAGATCAAAAAAGAGGTACTATTGCCTTTAAAGAATCGAGATTGGGAAGATCTCACAGCAGATGATCAAGGAACGATCTACATCGGAGAGTTTGGCAATAATCAGAGCCTGCGGAACGACTTGAAAATCTACACCTACCATGTAGCCACAGAGCAAGTCGATTCCATTGAATACAAATATCCAGATCAATATCGATTTGATCAAAAGACTTCGGCTGACCGCAGCTTCAATATGGAGGGTTTCTTTTGGCATCAGGATAGTCTGCACCTATTCAGTAAATGTGCTCTACCCAAAAGCAACTACCTGACGAAGCACTATGTGTTGACAGATCAGCCAGGCACCCAGACGGCCATGCTTCGGGATAGTCTAGTGTTGAAAAAGCGCGCCGTTACCGCCGCCGCCATAGATGCGGGCACGGGGCGGGTGGCACTTTTAGCCTATTACTACAATAAGATCCTAGGATTCTGGCCTGTATCTCGTGCCAATGTCTTCTTCTTTGATGACTATCCGGAAGGCTATTTTCTACGCGGGAAAAAGTGGAAGAAAAGAGCCTCCTTCTTGATAGCTACCCAGTATGAATCCTTAGACTTCTTACCAGACCACTATTTCTACATTGCCTCCGAGCAAACGCGCTGGATTAAGCCTCGCGTGAAGCGCATGCGGATTCCAAAGCGATATCGACGAGCGGTCAGACCTTAGTATCGGCCAAGCCTTCCCGCCCCGCTGGTAGATTTTTTACCCACACTTCTCAAATAAAGATTGTTCAGGCAACAACGCCACTTTTTAATGCTGATATAATGTCAACCACCACTCCTCAAGTGCCTAAGAAGGCTGAAATCATTTCCATAAATGGAAAAAAACTATACTACGAAATCTATGGAGAGGGCACTCCCTTGTTCCTTCTCCATGGTTATACTCAGTCTTCTACTTCTTGGAAATCTTATGTCGAAGCATATGACAAAGAGTATGAAGTATACTTGGTGGATTTAACTGGACATGGCAAATCAGAGCCCTTCAAGGAGGCTCTTTCCATCAGGTCTGTGGCTCAAGACCTCCAAGCACTGATTCGGTATTTACAATTAGATAAGATTAAAGCCATAGGATTCAGCTTTGGAGGTGATGTGTTGTATCAACTGGCATTGCTTGATCCGTCGATGATAGAATGCATGATCACCATCGGCGCGGTAGGAACGTGGTCGATTCTTGATTTT
>JAHQWA010000373.1 GCA_019634045.1 Saprospiraceae bacterium | reverse complement strand
GGTGCTGTCTTTGTAGCCTACGCTGGCCTGGCTTACACGCACGGGTTCTCCATTTACGTCTGGTGGGCATTGACCGTTGGTATTTCAATTTTGGTAGCCATCAATCTATTTCCGGTTCGCTGGGTGCGCTTGCGACAACAATTTGGTATTCAATCTCCCTTGGAATATTTGTCGACTAGATATGATGTCCGAACCCAACAAATCATGGCTTGGAGTGGCGTCTTACTTAAACTCTTTGATGTCGGCGCTAAATGGGCTGCCATCGCCATCTTATTGAAAATTTTTACCGGGATTCCCATCTTCTACGGCGTTCTTTTATCTGGTAGTTTCTCGATCATCTATATTACTATCGGAGGACTTTGGGCCGTGACGGTCACTGATTTCATACAATTTATCGTGCAAATTGGAGCGGGGATAGCCATGTTCCTCGCCGTTATATCAAGACTGGGAGGCTGGGATTCCATCTTTACCTTGTGGGACCAACTGCCAGCCGCCAATAGCGAGCCCTTTAATGCTCCTTATACGGCGGGTTTTGCCCTGGCACTTCTGTTTATCAACTTTCTTAGTTACAACGGCGGGACCTGGAATTTGGCCACCAAATATATCTCTTCGCCAAATGAAAATGACACCAGAAAAGCAGCTATGCTATCCGGGGTTTTGTACTTGATCTGGCCATTGATATTATTCTTCCCCATGTGGGCTGCACCAGTTTTATTGCCCGACCTGGCCAACCCAACTGAGTCGTACGGACTATTAACCCTTGATCTTTTGCCCAGTGGTATGATCGGCCTCGTGCTGGCCTCCATGTTCGCTACCACCATGTCTATGACATCCAGTGATGCCAATACAATTTCAGCCGTAATCACCAGAGATATTCTACCTGCCCTATCTGATAAATTTAGCATTTCCAAACAAAAAAACGCCCTAAAAACAGCCAAACGCGTAACCTTTATTTTCACCTTTTGTACGATTATCATTGCCCTGCAATACGAGTTTTTTGGTGGCGTACTCGGGCTCATTGTTTCCTGGTTTGGAGCACTTGTAGGCCCCATTTCAATACCCATGCTATTTGGTATGCATCCATTATTTAAACATTGTGGGCCAAAAGCTGCCATTAGTTCGATATGCTCAGGCTTATTGACCTTTATCGTGATCAAGGTATTTGGACTTAGTCTTTCATTCGCTCTGGAGGTTAGCTTACCACTAATCGTGTCTTTTGTTGTTTATGGGCTATTTGGCTTCTTTAATCGCAGCAAAGCAGTTACTCCGGAGGTCCTTAGTTTACTCAAAGCTATAGGTAAGAACAACACGCAAGAAGCATGAGAAAGATCGTTACCTGTATCGATTGTCTTGTCAACAAGCTTATGCGAATTGAACTGGATGATGATGTCATTGTCTCACGGCAATATTTGGAAGAGCCTCCCTCAGGTACTATATACTGTGGCCCGGGTCTTATTGACCTCCAGGTAAATGGCTACGTAGGTGTTGACTTCAATACCTTCCCTATTAAAGAAGCTGAATTCATGCAGGTCATATCAGCTTTGGTACAACAAGGAGTAAGCTCGTTTTTTCCCACCATTATCACCAACTCAGATCGCTCAATTGTAGCTTTACTAGAGCAGATCGATCGGTTGTGCACACAAAATTCCAAGATTGCAGCCTTTGTGAAAGGAATACATCTGGAAGGTCCATTCATTTCCCCGCTCGAGGGTGCTCGGGGAGCGCATGATCGCAAATATGTGAAAGCCCCAGACTGGCCGTTGTTCCAACGATTCCAGAAAGCATCAGGCCATAGAATCAAGATTGTCACCCTTAGCCCTGAATTAGATGGTGCCTTCGGATTTATAGAAAAATGTGTACAGGAAGATATTATCGTCGCTTTGGGGCATACAGCGGCCAGTCCGGAGCAAATTCGCGCCGCTATTGATGCTGGTGCAAGCCTGTCAACACACCTTGGGAATGGAGCGCCATTGAGTGTGCCTAGAAATTCAAATTTCATCTATGAGCAATTAGCAGATGACCGGCTAAGTGCTAGTCTGATCGCCGATGGTTTTCATTTACCCAACAGCTTTTTAAAAATAGCCCTTAGGATTAAGCAAAATAACGCCCTCTTAGTCAGCGATAGCACCATGTTTGCTGGAATGCCTCCCGGGGTTTATCACACCCACATTGGCGGAAGGGTAAGGCTTGAAGAAGACGGGCGGCTTTCACCTGTAGAAAACAACAAAATCCTGGCGGGAGCTACGGCCTCTATTCTGGATGGTATAAATCACCTCTTGGATAATGGATTGGTCACTTTGCAGCAGGGTTGGTCACTTGCATCAATTCATCCGAATCAATTGCTCCGACATACTGGCGTGGAAGTAACCAGGTCTGGAACAACTGATTTGGTTGTGTTTGAATACCAAGAAAGTACCATATCTATCCTCAGCGTATTCAAAAACGGAAAGCGAATCTATGCGAAAGCCAGACCGTAGAGCATGCCCTAAATTAGGGTATTTTTACCTGCCTTCACCTCACTGGGCAGTAGTCCGAATTTCCCTTTAAAACGCTTGGTGAAGTACGAAAGATTCGAATATCCCACAGCATATGCCACTTCAGAAACGGAAGCGGCCTGTTGTTTAAGCATCCGATGAGCTTCATTTAAACGGATTTCAACAATCAATTGATTCGTTGATTTACCTATCAAGGCCTTTAACTTCCGATGCAATTGAGATCGGCTAAACCCAATGGTACGGGATATTTCCTCTACACCAAATTGCTCGTTATCCATATTTTGTTTGATGGCCTTAAATACATCCTGTAAGAAGCGATCATCTACAGAAGCTATTTCAAGATCATCACTAAGAAACATATCGAGCGCCTTGAAATGCTCCCAAAGTTTTTCCCGAGCTTCGATTAGGTTTTTCATTCGAATCAACAATTCCCGATTGTCAAAAGGTTTGGTCAGGTAAGAATCTGCCCCTTGTATCAAACCCTCCATTTTGTTGTCTTGTCCAGCTTTAGCCGTCAACATAATAATCGGAATATGACTCGTCTTTGGATTGTTTTTAAGGGAGTGACACAGTTGGTAGCCATCTTTTTTGGGCATCATCACATCGCTGATCACTAGATCTGGAATGTGTTCAAAAGCCATGCGCTCTCCTTGTGCCCCATCCTCTGCCATCAAGACATGGTAATGGGGTTTCAAAATATCCGAAATAAAATATCGAAGATCGGCATTGTCTTCTACCACAAGGACAACGGGTAACTCCTTGGCAGGTGAAGCACTAATCGGATTGGTTTCTTCTCCAGCCGTTGTAATAGATAATGTGGTGGTAGCTTCTGGTCGAGCTGTAGGTTTCTGAAGTTTGTCGTTGATCAGGACCCTTTTCGGAAGTCCCTTTTTAGAAACAGGCAAACGAATTCTAAAAGTTGTACCCTTGCCTTTAGTACTCTCAACACTAATATTACCATTATGTAAGCCCACAAGTTCTTTGGTTAAAGCCAAGCCAATTCCAGATCCTTTTTTTTCAGAGCCTTCTACCCTATAAAAGCGATCAAATATGTGTTTCACCTCATCTTTATCAATTCCCTTCCCGGTATCAGAAACTTCTATATTCAGGTAGTCTTGTCCGAGATCTATCACTGCCGTAATGGTCCCACCATCGGGCGTATATTTAAAAGCATTGGAAAGGATATTGGTCAGGATTTTCTCGAGTTTGTCCTGGTCGTAAAGCGCTAGCTGATCTTCGTTTGAAAAGTTCGTATTCAGGCTAATGTTCTGTCGCTCAGCCATACTTTCAAAAGAGTACAGCACAGAGCGAATAAAGGGAATCAGACCACCTTGACTAAGCGAAAGGTGGATATTCCCACTTTCTATTTTAGATAATTCCAGCAATTGATCAATCAGGTTGTGCAGTCGTTCGGTATTACTTTTTATGATCGCATAAGACTTCTTATCTAGTTTGATATTTTCATTATCACCCAATTGTTGACTTCTTTTTTGAGCCTGCTGTAAGGGTCCAGCAATTAAAGATAGTGGCGTTCTGAACTCGTGGCTTATATTCGCAAAAAAGCGGGTTTTTATTTTATCTAAGTCTTTCATGCGCTGCATTTCCGCATAGGTCTGTTGGACTTTTAGCTTTTCTTCCTGTGCTTGCTTAGTTAGCACTTGCTGCCGGTAAGCAATCCCGAAAGAATAAATTACAATCTGCAAAAACATACAACTCGCAAATGGATCTAGAGGAGGCCGAAGCATTCCCATGGCCCATAGTGTACCGATGATTAAAGACAGAGACCCTACTAATGCCCCTACTCCGAAATACCGAGCAAATGGATCCTTTTTTAAAGTGAGCATAACGGCCAAGATGACACTGGCTACGGTATAAATGTTGAGTAGCTCATAATGGATGCCAACGCTAGTGAAGTAAGTCTGAGGCTTCTTTATGAGTATATAACTGATATCGATCACAATGACAGTAATGACAAAAAAGGCCAAGCTCAGGATAAATTTATCTAATTGAGGAAACTTCTTTTTGGAGTTGATAAATTCTCGTCCAAAAAACCAAAATGTATAGTAAATACTATTGGCAATGAGGAGCCATACTGCGTAGCGATAATTGGTAAAATCGCCAATAATCAATCCATTGGCCATGGCCATCGTGAGCATGCAGAACATCAACCAAAGTGAAAACCAGAAAAAAACCTTTTGTCTTAGATAAATGAATTGAAGTAAGTGATATAGAAAGATAATAAAGGTAACGCCCAACATGAAGATGTTGAAGCTGTTGTGGAACTCGTAAATCTCATGATAATTGGCTTGAGCAGGACTGCGGGCACTCAAATTAAAGTAAGCGGGATAACCGATGCTATTTCCCTCTACCCTCAAAATTAGTGTAAGCGGTGTCTCAACTGGTATTTGATCCAAGGCAACTTGATTGAGTACCCAATTCGTGGCTTTATCACGATCTCGTTTTGGGTACTCCACACCGGTTTTCTTGTGAAAAAGTAATTCATGGCCCCGATAAGCCCATACATCCACCTTTCCGTTGCTCTTCGTCCAGGCTGGCGGACCAATCATTTTATCTTCAAAATGTAGCGCCCAGCCTGGTAAATCGTCTTTGGTGATCAACGCCAATTTCCCCCAATAAGCAATGCCTACTTCTAAATATTGGGCTATGTTTCCTCCAGGTGTAAAGTCCAGCGTAGAATCTTGCAGAAGCTGTTCCGGGGTCAAAGTATTATCAGGGTCAGCAATCACTAGTAGCTGATCCTGCAGATTGTGCACAGGATAAGTAGCATCCAAATTATAAGGCTCTTGTGCCTTAACAAAATGGGCCATCAGTAACAGCAAAATAGACCAAATCCTCTTTTGCATTTCACATGCTTTTTAGCGAAAAAAACCAAAGGAAGATAGATAATATGACCTATAATCCAAGTTCAATAGCACAAAACTTCGCAATACTCCTGATTTGTAGTATCACTTTTGGGTCATGGATTAACACTATTGTTGCAAGAGAAAAAATCCAGATAAGTTTGAGACAATTTTGTCAAAGCTTGCAACTTTATTGCCAACATGATTTCTGGTAGCAGCCTAGTTTTGAGTCAATTATTTTAACCAAAAAACTCAAAACAATGAATCAAATGAAGTTTTCTATCCCGCTAATGATCCTATGCTGCATAGGCTTACTATTTACTGCTTGTAGCAAGGATAAAGAAACAATGGCTACATGGGAAGTCGAAGTCGAGCAACT
>JAHQWA010000372.1 GCA_019634045.1 Saprospiraceae bacterium | reverse complement strand
TGCACAAGGACGACTAGGTCCAGGACGAATTCATCACTGCATGCGTTTGGTTGGTATGGCCCAACGTTCATTGGAATTGATGAGTAGGAGAGTTGCAGAACGCGTAGCTTTTGGTCGCTCCATAAAAGATTTCAGTAGTATTCGACAGGATATTGCTAAATCGAGATGTGAAGTTGAACAAGCTCGACTGCTAACACTATCGGCCGCAGATAAGATGGACCGTTTCGGCAATAAAGAAGCAAGGGATCTAATCGCTATGATTAAGATTGTAGCTCCTACAATGGCCCAGCAGGTGATCGATAGAGCGATCCAAGCACATGGTGGTATGGGGGTTAGTGGAGATACTCCATTGGCCGGATTCTTCGCAGCAGCTAGAACTATACGTTTGGCGGACGGCCCTGATGAGGTACATATGTATCAACTGGGTAGAAATACAGTGAAAATGTACACCGAGTAATGCCATAAAACCAGAATATGGCTAAAGAGCAAATTTTATCGCCGATGCCTGGAGTCGTTATTGAAATCCAGGCATCAGCCCAAATGGCTATCCACAAAGGACAAAGTTTGTTTGTAGTGGAAGCCATGAAAATGGAAAATACCATTCTTTCCAAAGTCGATGGGGTGGTCCAAGAGATTTTAGTCAAGCAAGGAGAAGTAGTTCGCAAAGGACAAGTCCTTCTCACGTACCAAAAATCGGCCCCTCAGGCAGCTACTTCCGTGCAGAACGACAAGGAAGATATCGACAGCATACGTCCTGACTTGCAGGCACTGCGCGATCGACGCCATTTTCTATCCGATGAGGCTCGTCCAGATGCGGTCGCTAAGAGGGTTGCCAAGGGCCAGATGACTGCTCGCCAAAATCTTAGCCTCTTATGCGACGAAGGCACTTTCCGCGAGTATGGAGCGCTAGCCGTTGCTGCACAACGTAACCGCAGAACTGAAGCAGATTTAATCAAAAACACGCCTGCAGATGGTCTGGTTTGTGGAATGGCCTCAATCAACCGGGACCTATTCGAGGACCAGCCGCAGAATTGCGCTGTCATGGCTTACGATTATACCGTGTTGGCGGGGACGCAGGGTATGTACAATCACTATAAAATGGACCGGCTGCTAGGGGTGGCCGGAAAAAAACGACTACCCGTCATCCTTTTTGCCGAAGGAGGGGGCGGTCGGCCAGGTGATGTAGATGTGCAGACGGTAGCCGGCTTACACATTATGACGTTTTATGAGTTTGCCAAATTAGATGGGGTAGTTCCCCGCATTAGTATTGTCTCCGGCTATTGTTTCGCAGGGAATGCTGCTTTAGCTGGTGCCTCTGATATCATCATTGCCACTCAGAATACCAGCATCGGGATGGGTGGACCGGCAATGGTAGAAGGAGGAGGACTAGGAAAATTTCATCCTAAGGAAATTGGCCCTGCGGCTACTCAAGCAGCTAATGGGGTAATCGATGTATTGGTGAAAGACGAGGTAGCGGCTATTGAGGCGGCAAAGCAGTATTTAGCCTATTTTCAAGGGCGTCTAGCTTCTTATGAGGTGGCAGATCAACGTCGCTTGCGACAGCTGATTCCATTAAATCGAAAGCGAGTTTTTGATCTGCGTGAACTTGCTGAAACACTGGCTGATAAGGATAGCGTTTTCGAGCTAGGGAGAGGTAGTGCGCAAAGTATGTTCACTGCCTTGATTCGTATCGAAGGACATCCAGTTGGCGTAATTGCTAATGATGCAAAACACGAGGCCGGGGCCATTACGAGCGATGGGGCTGCTAAAGCAGTTCGCCTATTAAAGCTTTGCCAAAACTTTGAAATTCCTATTTTGTCCTTAGTAGATACGCCAGGTATCATGGTAGGGCCTGAGGCAGAAAAATCTGGTACAGTCAAACAGGCGGCGGAACTTTTTAAGATGGGAGCTAAACTCAATGTACCGATGTTTGCCGTGGTACTTCGCAGAGCCTATGGTCTAGGTGCCATGGCCATGACGGGAGGTAGTTTTCACGCTCCAGATTTTATCGTCTCTTGGCCAAGTGGAGAGTTTGGTGCTATGGGTTTGGAAGGGGCCATTAAGCTTGGGTATCGCAAAGAGTTAGAAGCGATTCCTGATCCTGTCGAACGAGAGGCCGCTTACGAGAAAATGTTAGCTATGGCCTATGAAAGGGGCAAAGCGACCAATATCGCTGCTTATCTTGAGATAGACGAAGTAATTGACCCGATTGATACCAGAGCCTGGATTGTCACGGGCCTACAAGACAAAAGAGGTATCTCAAGCTAAGTTGAGACACCTTACTGATGTTGTGAAAATTACTATACCTAAAACCCTATTACTTTAGATCGAGCTAGCTTCCTTTAATAAGTAGCAGCCCGTAAATTGTTGTTGTTCTTTTTCTGGTAGTGGATGGTAATGAGCTGCTTGGATATCTCTAAACAGCTTTTCCATGCCATACCCTCGGAAAAAGCCTTGTCCGCCCACAATCTCCATGGCTTTTTCAACCGTTCCAATGACCGACTTGGTCACCATCACTTTCCTACTTAAGGTCCCGTGCGCCCCATCATAACTTGGCGTGAAATCAAAATCATTACAGAGTCGCAACATATCCTGATACATGACCCGGGCATTGACTAAGAGGTTATTCATTTCGCCGATCAATTGTGGAAGATAGGTAGCGGATTGCTTACGTGCTCTAGCGGTGTTTAGTGCCTTCTGCGCCGCAGCTTCCGCTATTCCGGTGTATACGGCCATGATCAAGGGCATGGCTACCGTTAACACTAGATTATAAACCATGTGAGGTTGACCTTGAGGCCGTGCTAAGGCAACTGCCGATTCAGGAACGAATACATCTTTAAATTCTACTCCATGCGATCCTGTACTGCGCATCCCCAGGGTATACCAACTATCCTTAACATTTACGCCTTCTGCCGAGGCGGGTACGGGAAAATGGAGCACTACTGGGCCCTGTTCCGGATCTTGATAAGGGGCGCTGGTTACAAATACGTCTCCGACTATGGATTGACTGGCGAAAGCTTTATAGGCATTTAAAATATATCCACCTTTCACTTTTTTCATCTCGCCATTACTATCTAACCAATCTCTTGCTCCCGTGCTAACTAGGATAATTTGTTCTTTCGCTACTCTTTGCAAAACCGCTTCTCCTCCTTTACCATGCATATGCTTCCAAACATTGACACCCACTAGATGTTGGTGCATGGAGAGCGCTAGAGCTGTGGATCCACAATATCGAGCTATTATGCGAAGAAAATTTGCCACATCGCTGTGAGATTGCCCTAATCCCCCGAATTTTGTGGGGATGAGTGCAGTGAAAATTCTATGCTTTTTAAGTATGACATAGTTTTGATCAACGAATTGATCATTTTGATCAAGCTGAGCTGCCCTTTTTTCAAATTCTTTTCCTAGCTGATGCGCTAGTGCTAGAAATGCCTCGCTGCTATAAGTCTTGTCAAGGGAAGAAACCCGCTGATTTGGGGTTAATACTGAAGTCTTCATGATAGGATTATTAGGAATTGTTTTCATTGGTATATGGTTTTTTGTATTGTTAATTCGATACAAAGCTATCCGAATCGACTGCTTCTGGAAATAGCACTTGATTGAATGACCATCCCTGGTGATTGAATAGCTCAGCTACTTGAGATGGTGAGTTTGAGAGGCAATGGGTAAGTAAATTAGAGCAGAGTGGCACTGATAAGTAGCCTATGTGGACAAATGGCAAGGGAATTTAGGTAGTTCACTCAATGATCCGACTTGATCAGGAGTCTTTACACTTGGAATTAGGGCGATATTTTAGTTATAGACAAAGACTTTTTGAGGCAAATGCTAGCCGCAATCAAATATGGACTTTTATCTTAAACTATTCTTCCGTATTTTTGAGGAACCGCACCAAATGGACAACTGTATTGAAAACTCATCTAAAAAAGCTTATTGCTAGAGGTCAAACCGAAAAAGCTATTGCGCAGCTAACCCAGCTGTCGATGAATGACCAAACGCTTTCCAATGAGATCATTGTGTTGTCCGGCAGGTATCACCAACACCAACGAGAAAGATTAGATAAAATACAAAGCCAAGACTACTTGGATGTGGAGTTCAATAGAATTAATCAAAAGGCATTGCATATTATTGAACGGCTACCCGCTAATGCAAAACTGGGTTCTCAACGAAAGCTTTGGCCACTCGCTCTGAGGATCTTGGGTATCATTGCCTTAATCTCCATGTCCATATATTTTCTGCTTCCGCATCAGGAGCAGCCCAATATCGAAGAACAAATTCAGACTACAGAAACCACTCAATCAACTCCAGAACTAACCCCAGCTACACAAGATTTACGTTCACAAACGAATTTTGACTCAACAAATGTAAAGACCCACATCGAAGTGAAAGATCAAGCGAAAGTGGGCACTATAGTTACCGGCGACTCAACTAAAATTGACATTAAACAGGATTTCTAATGATCAAATTGAGCAACGCCTTGCTACTGACACTCTTAGTGCAGCTAGCAGCCAATGCCCAGGACAGACAAAATGTCTACGTCCAGGATGACGCCCGTGTGGGCCTAATTGTAACGGGGGAAGGAAATACCCTCAACACTACTCAGGTCTTCGGTAAATCGCCGGAATATGCGGAATTGAAGTCGGCCTTAGATGAATATGAAAAGCAACTCGGCGATAAAGTCGATCTATGCGACGAGATGAAAAAGGATGGCCTGCCAGAGCGGTATATTGCGAATTGTATGACTGAAGTAGCAAGACTCAATCGCAAGCGTGATTCCATTCAAAATATTGAAAAGAAGTTTAGAAATGATGTCCTTCGCTTGGCGGCCCTTTTCGATCAAGTGGAGGTGAATTCAGAACGGATTTTGATTGCTCAGCGACTATTCGAAAAGGGGCAAATTACGGAAGCAGATGCCATTCTAAAGGTAGTCGAGATGCAAACGGAGACGGAGCAACTCTTGGCGAAAAGAGACCGCCTAAATGCTAAACAGCATGAAACAGATAGTCTACTTATCGTCAAGTCGGATGAGTGGCTCACAAAAGCCCTGTTGACGGAGGTTAAATTTGATATTGCCAACTGGCAGGATTCAGTATTGTATTACTATCAGCAATCCATTAGATGTAAAGAGCGATTCCCAAACTTGTTGAACTATGTAGATTTCTTCTATCAGCAAAATCGATTGGATTCGGCAGAGCTTTACTTAAACCGACTGATCAAACAGTTTGGAGAAGAACTGACTCTCCTAGAAAGTATTGATATATATAATTTTTTGGGTAGAATATACACCCGCCAAAGCCAGAACCAGGAAGCAGAACAAGCTTACTTGAGGGCCCTTGCTTTGCTGCAAGAATGGGAAGGGTCTGCTAGGGATTCTCTTTTGAAGTATAAAGCGAATCTACTAGGAAACTTGGGAGTGATTTATCGAGATAATGGACTTTTAGATAAAGCTGAAGAATACCAATTGGAATCCTTGCGGATCACCAAAGGATTACGGCTCGTTGATACGGTTTCCTGGCTGGAAAATTTAGCTAAAAACCACAGCAATCTGGGAGAGGTATATAGAACCAAACAAGAATATGAATTAGCGCTGGAGCAAAGCAATATCGCTCTAAAGATTAGAAGAAAACTTGTAGAAAAGAGTCCGAATAAATTCGGGGATCAAGTAGGGAAGAGTCTCAATAGTCTAGGGGGCATTTACCGATCTTTAGGAAGAATGAGTGAAGCAGAGGAAGCCCTGGAAGAAGGAGAAAAGATTTGGATAGAACTCGAAAAAGTGGATAGGGGCAGATATGCTTTAGGTTTATCTGTAAATCAGAATGCGTTGGGTAATATACACCTTCAAAAAGGTAGTTACGAGACCGCAGAAGCTGCCTTCAAAAAGGCTGTTGATATCAGGAGAGAGTTGGCTTCCGTCAATCCCTCCCCCTTCTTGTCTGATTTAGCCAAAAGTCTTAACAACTTAGCGATTTTATACAGTCGCTGGAAGAAGCCGATAGAAGCCAAAATTACTATCGAAGAAGCCATCCAATGCTTCGAAAAGCTAAAGGCCTTGGGAGGGATTGTTGACAATAAGGAATTGTTTAAAGCTTATGCACTTTGGTCCGGAGCATTATTTCTAGGAGGAGAGTGGAATGAACTGAAGGACGTATATAAAAAAGTTATTAAGCTTGCCTATGACTTAGCTGAAACTGATCCAGAAACTTTTGAAATAAAAATTGCAAAAATGGCTCTCTATTCGGCCTACATAAAGCTACGAACCAACGATAAAGCAGCCGCATTGAAGGACCTTGAAATGACGAAGGAATTTTCCATCAAGTATTTTACGAAACCAGATATAAAACGAAATTTCTTCCAAATGATCCATTATTTTGGCTGGGAGGTAATGGATTCCACACTCGCTCATCTTGATGAGGAAGGCCTCGTCTTTCGTCAAGCTTATTATGCCGCTCAAGCTCCTGAAGCAAAAACTATTGAATTACAGAAGCTCATTGATCTGTATGAAAAGGCTCTTGCTGAAGGCGTTGTCAGCCAGTATTTTATCAGTAGCCTGGCAGCGGATTATTCTGACTTGTCCTACTTTTCAGTAGTTACGCGAAATTTTGAAAAAGCAGAAAAAGCCGCAAGAAGAGGAATTCAACTTGACGCTTCACAACCCTGGATTCTGACTAATCTTGCGATGGCCTTATTGTTTCAAGGGAAATATGAAGAGGCCAAAACCATTTATGAGGAAAAGAAGGGAGAATGGATGGAAGGTGTTGGAACTTGGAATAAGGTTTTTCTAGATGACCTTGCTGACATGGAAACCCAGGGCGTTACCCATCCAGATGTAGAAAAGATTCGTGCTTTGCTTGGCAAAGATTAAAGAGGAGAACTGGATGAAACTTACTGAGCATTAAGAGAAACCCTCAGGGGAGCCAATAGAATTGATTTGGCAAAAGTGTAAGAATCAGAAAGGAATAGTATCTTTCAACTGTGATTTCAAATTCAGGCCTCCCCTTTTTCTGGCGGGGGCTAAGCTCATTATCCCATTTTATTAATAAGAAATCACTTAAGATGAAATCCTACTATCTCTTTCTCATCCTTTTCCTTTTACAAGCTTGTCAAACGACCCACAGCCTTAGTAATTTCAACCAACAATGGCAGTCGTTGCGTATCGAAAACCAGGACTTCCCCATACATAGGTTGGCGGCAACCCGACAGGCACTTTGGGCAGCCGATTATGGTTCTGGTACGCTTTATCAAAGTAAAAACAAGGGGAAGACTTGGCACAAGATGACTACACTAGGTGCTGAATACTTGGAGGTTCTGCAATTTGTGGATACAAAGTACGGCTTCACTTGCGGGGACTATGGATTTGTGTACCGAACGTCAGATGGGGGTGTAACTTGGCAGGAAATTAGCCCACCTATGGAGGGACGAATTAAGGAACGATATCGCAATGATGAGGAGAAGGACCAGCAACCAGAAGGGCTTTTTGTGGCCTACTATAATATGCACTTCCTTGACGCTGAAGAAGGCTTTGTTTCAGGTTTTTCCTACCGACCCAAAGAAGGATTTAGGGAATCTTATCAGCCGCTTTTCTTCCATACCACTGATGCAGGAGGAAATTGGACCTTAGTCTTCCCAGAAAACCAGCAGGACTTCTTATCCGCCTTTATCCTTCGGGCCCAGCCTGAAAGCGAATCCATCAATGGGGTTTATTATCAGGATACAAGCTGGAGTATACAATTGGCGAGGGATAAGGACCGCAAAGATATCACCATCCGCAAGAAAGGACCAGCGGCGGTACCAGATACCAGCTATTTACCGCCTCACCCCTTTACAAGAGGCATGCTAAGACACATCCTGTTTCTGAATACAGATGAAGGATATATTCTTGGTGGATCTTTAGATGAAGGAAACCAAAAAGCCATTGTTTACAAGACAGTGGATAAAGGCAAGAACTGGGCCTACCTGCCGACGGACTTTCCACATATCCATGGTCTTGTTAGCCAAAGAAACTACTTATGGATCAGTGGCAAGGAAAATATGCTTAAGCGCCGAAAATTGCACTGAGCGAAAATCTATACAGGTGCCGTAATACGGAATCATCGTTCAGGTATTTGGGATGACTATGAATTATATCGCCCTTTCTGGTCCGTTCCACAATGTGGTCCCGCATGGGAATTATCAGATTTCCCAAAGGCCTACTTGACTCCAGTTGGGCAAGTTTATAAATAAAGAAAAGAACTTTGCTCCGGCAGAAAAGTTGGGCCTCTTTACCTATTCCAATACAGGTTACGCTCTTCTAGAGTTGATCGTAGAACAGGCCTCTCAAATGAATTTCGAGAAGTATTGTCAAGCAAATATCTACCTGAAGTAACCCTAGAAGTTGTCAGACAGCCTTCATTAGCTTAATGGCTCCTTCCGGGCAGGCTTGCACACAGGCTCCACAGGCATGACACCTACTGGAATCAGTTAGATAGGCTTTTCGTTTATCAAAGAAGGTTTTGATTTTACCTTTCAAGTTAAGCTTCACTTTGTCCGCCACTGTAATGGGACGCATTTCAAAAAGATCGTATGGGCAAACTGCCACACAGTCTTCTTTCGCTCCGCAGTTATTGAAGTTTACGACGGGCATTAATTTACCACCGGTTTCGTCACAATTGTTCTTTGGAATCGATTTACTCATATTTAGCACCTTTTGCTGGTCATACAATAAGTTAGTAAGGTTTTGTTGTTTTTAGGCACTTGCCTGCCCAACATTTTTGGAGTTGTGGCTAAAGCTGACCGTAGGGGCAGGGGAGGAGTGACTTGGGCAGACCGGGTAAAGAGTGTATTTTTGTGGTACTGAACCCTTAAACTATCACATGGATTTCAAAAGAATGCTGCTGTTTTTCTTTAGTGCATT
>JAHQWA010000371.1 GCA_019634045.1 Saprospiraceae bacterium | reverse complement strand
TCACTCACCCCACATCCACAATCGCCAGCCAATACCTTGTCCGGATCACTAGGGCATTCATCCACACAATCGAGCGTACCATCGCCATCACTATCCGCATCACTCACCCCACAACCACAATCGCCAGCCAATACCTTGTCCGGATCACTAGGACACTCATCTCCAGCAGTTGCCGCATAGCCATCTGGCTGCTCGCAAGCCACTATAGAAACATCAGCATCCCCTACCCCATCCTGATCCACATCAAGATACCAGGTCTGCCCGTCCACGAGATCCGGATCATCACCATCAATTAGGCCATCACAATCATTGTCTTTTCCATCACATATCTCTACTGCACCGGGGAAAACCTCAGGATCGTTATCGTCACACTCCTGGCAACTATTAAACAGATCCCCATCTGCATCTTCACAGGGCACACTGGAAAGTGCACAAACGGCATCAATATCTGCCCCTGGAGTAGAGCCTTGGCAAGTACCAGGAACATCCGTGATCTTAATCGCATCGAAGCGTAAAACTCCAGGGTTATATCCTTGTACAATTTCGTCAATGTCTAAGGAAGCCGTGGATCCGCCGATGCGATCTATCTCATAGTAGCCGTCTCCATCCGAATCCAAAACCCCTTCATTTTGCAAAATAGATGCGGTTCCACTATCCACAGGTCGTAGTTCAATGTCACTACCTTCAATTTGCGGACCAATTTCAAACACCCACAGATCTGGCTCGCTATCTCCCGAGTTAGTCAATAAATTATTGGTGAAACCAAGGCGAATAACACCACCTTGTCCCAAACTGATACTACGGTTGTCGGGAGCACCAATCGCCTTGTCCGGGTTGGTATTATTGGTATTAATGTTATTACAAGTTGGGGCATAGGTAAGCACGGTATCTGCAAAGGATAATCCATCTCCAAAGCAAGTAGCACAACCA
Source organism: Saprospiraceae bacterium (assembly GCA_019634045.1). Classification (GTDB taxonomy): domain Bacteria; phylum Bacteroidota; class Bacteroidia; order Chitinophagales; family Saprospiraceae; genus DT-111. Next base: position 6,066 of record JAHQWA010000371.1, on the reverse strand, counting down.
GTCGCCAAGGCTTCGCAGCCAGGATCATCGCAATCTACGAGCCCATCTCCATCATTATCGATACCATCCGCACATCTTTCTGCGGTGTTTTCAGGGGTACAACTCGGGAGTGGTGGGGCTGAGTCTGCATATTCGATGATGTAATGGAAGATAAAACCATTGCTGTTTTCGATCATACCGCTAGTTGCGGTCAGATCAAAGGTATAAGCAAACTCATCTTTGCATTGATCGGCATTAATCATCGTACGTCCACACACACCGTTATCGGACTCAAAGCTCTGTATCCAGACGTCAAGACTTGTTTGCTCCTCGGCATCGAAGTACCAGCTATTGTCAGTAGCACAACTCGCATTATTGGGTGCAGGTAAGTCATAGATGTTCCCTGCCGTAGTAGCGATACTCCAAGCCTTGACTAAATACTGGGTCTCCAAGTCGGGTTCGCAATAGATCATGATAGCGGCTTCATCGGCACCGCTTTCATTGTTAAGGCATCCCGTTAGCACTTCCAGTTGGGTAAAAGTGACCTTGTACTTCCCAGTGGCTCCACGACATACGCAATCCGGTTCAATTCGATCATTGTTCGTATTGGGATCGCCATCGTCACAACTTTCTCCAGGGTTCGGCCCAACCGGGCAAGCATCTTGACAATCGATCAGTCCATCACCATCGATATCATCAAACAAGGGAATGGGATCCCCAGCAGTAGCTGAGCTGAGGCTATACCGGAATTTTTCTCCAGTACCAGCATTAATTATCCCCGTTGACTGCGTCAAATCGATGGTAACATAGTCTCTTCGGATGCAGCCATCGCCAGATCCTGCGGGTTCCACACAAACTCCGGTATTATTGTTTTGAGCAGACTCCATCCAAAAGCGGAGTTCTGTCCGTCCCTCGGCATCAAAAGTCCAGGAATTAGAACTTTGACAGTTGGTGATGGGTGTAGGTAAAGGGTAGATTCCTGCGGCAGTCAGATTTATCTGCCATCCAAAGGCCTTTATCAGCGTTCCTCCTTCAGCGCAATACAGACCAAATTGCGGCTCTTCTGGATTGGCTCCTCCATCTCCATTAATAAAACAAGAGCCTTCCTCTAGGATCAGATCAGTGAAAGTTAGCGTATAATAGGGAGATCCTAATATTGGCGTTAGAAAAGCTAAAAAACAGCTAAACACCATCATTGAAATCAGTTTTTTCATTGTGTTTCAGGTTTGTGATTTTTTGAGTGTGAAAAGGGTTTTGTTTGCAATCACAAACCTAGTCCAACAGGGATCGAGCTGTTTGTACTTTTGATGCAATAGTTATAACTCTTGTCGCAAGTTCCTATTTATAAGGGATGTAGGTTCCCATCTTTATCGTATATTAGTCTTGTCCCTCTTTCCAGAAATCATCCTGCAGCTATTCTACTGATTTTACCAAGCCCTAAACATGAGACTAATGAACTCCAGGTTTTTCTTGGTTCTACTCCTGCTAATCTGTTGTTTGGCACCGATACAGGCTCAATTGGATAGTCTAGCGCAGGCTTTGCCGAATATGCCCAACGACACCAATAAGATTGAGGTGCTAAAAAAGTTGGCGCTGAACTATCTATATTCTGATAATAAAAAGTCTGCCTCCTATGCCAGGCAATTGAGTGCCGTAGCTGAAGAAATCGGAGATGGGCACCTCCAGCGATATGGCAGATATGTGGAGGGGGCATCTTTACATTACGCTGGAGCTGATGAAGAAGCATTGGAAATCCTGCACAAAGTAATGGAGGATTGTCGGGCAAACGAGGATAAAAAACTTTTGGCTTTCTGTCTCAACATGCTGACTTTCATCCATCAAAGCAGCTATCAAACTGATTTGGCACTGGAAGCCATTAGGGAATGCTTAGAGATTTGCCTAGAGCTTGATGACAAGCGAATGATAGCCATTGCTTACCATTCCACGGCCTCTACTTATGAGATGATCGGGGAGAATGAGACAAGTAAAAACTACCTTGAAAAAGCCATTCCAATATTTGAAGAGCTAGGGGATCAACGGGGAATTGGTGTAATGTATCAAAGCATGGCCTCATTGTCATTGGGGCAGCAATCCATCGATTTGGCTCAAAAGGCACTGGAATACCTTGAGGGAGGTTTCGATGTTCAAGCAGTTGGAATGTGTCATTGGTCCATTGGCGGTGGCTATTATGAATTGGGGGAGTACGAAAAATCCCTGGAAAGCTATCAAAAAGCTCTGGACATCTTCCAGGAAATTGGCTTCGCAGAAGGGGAAGGACAAATGGCAGCTCATATGGGGATGATTCTAGCCCGGGTGGGGCGCTATGAAGAAGGTAAACCACTGCTAGACAGAGGTCATCAGTTGGGAAAAGATCTGGGCTATGAGGATATGTTCTTGTATACTCATATGGGAATGGCCTTCTACCATGCCGGAAAAGGAAACCTGGATTTAACCATTGCCTATATAGACAGTCTTAACGCGATCAAAGACACCATCTTCAATCAGGAAAAAGCAGAAAGATTATTATTTACGGAGGCCCAACTTCAAACCAAAGAGAAGGAGGCGGAGATTGCTAGACAAGAATCCAAGTTGCAGGAGGCATCTAATACTCGAAACCTGATTCTATTGACCTCAATTATCTTGATCCTAGGTATCCTGGGTATTTTCCTCTATCTCAGAAGTCGGCAACAACAAAAACAAAAAGCAGCGGAACTAGCCTTAAGTCTCGAAAAAGCCAAGGCAGAACAATTAACGGAACTAGATCAATTGAAATCTAATTTTTTTGCCAATATCAGTCATGAGTTTCGAACTCCATTGACATTGATTTTAGGCCCTTTAGATCAGATGAGGAAAGGAGTTTTCACAGGGGATCAAGCTCGTTATTTCGAACTAATGCAGCGTAATGGGCAACGTCTGGAAAGCCTCATTGACCAGTTGCTGGACCTCAGCAAATTGGAAAGTGAAAAAATGGAGCTCCAGCTAGAATCAGGAGATATTCATCAGTTTTTGCGTCAGCTCACCGCCTCTCTGGAAAGCTGGACTACCCAAAAAGAAATTAAATATCAAATTGATATCCCAGAAACACCACTTTGGGTAGACTTCGACCCAGACAAGCTCCAGAAGATCGTGGTAAACTTACTCTCAAATGCCATTAAGTTTACTCCTTCGGGAGGCCAAGTCACTTTTCTGACTCAGCATAGTCAAGAGGGACAAACAGCCAAGTTCACGCTGGAAGTCCAAGACACAGGCATTGGAATTCCACAGGAGCTGCAAAGCAAGATCTTTGAACGCTTTTATCATATTGAAACTTCTATTGATGGAATGGCCAGTAGCGGGATCGGCTTGGCCCTAGTCAAGGAGCTAGTAGAATTCCAGGGAGGAAGTGTTTCCATGGAAAGCGAAGAAGGTGTTTCCACTTACTTCCGAGTTGAACGCCATTGGCCATAGCAGCAGTCAAAAATCAGACCCGTGCGCCTAATCCTCAACTCAACGTCCAACCTATTTCAAGTGCCGTGGAACAGGAATTGGTGGATGCGGGTGGATTGCGCACTCAAGAATTAGTACTACTGGTGGAAGACAACCCAGATGTAAGGACCTTTATCATTGATATTCTGAAAGATCAATATCAGATCATAGAAGCGTCGAACGGCCGAATTGGGCTAGAAAAGGCAGAAGCAAGCATTCCGGATATCATCATCAGCGATGTGATGATGCCAGAAATGGATGGCGTACAAATGATGGAACACTTAAAAACCAACCCTAAAACGGATCATATACCCATTATCATGCTCACCGCGAAGGCCGAAAAAACGGATAAGTTGGAAAGCCTCGATATCGGTGCGGATGAATACCTGACCAAGCCTTTCGATGCAGACGAAATGCACGTTCGAATCAAGAATCTGATTAAGATTCGAAAAAGACTAAAGGATAAATTTCGCTCTAACCTCTTTCTACAACCTTCGATGGTAAAAAGCTTATCTCAGGAAGAAAAATTTCTTTTGAAAGTCAAGAAAGAGATCGAAAAGAACCTAAGTAACGAATGGTACAGTGTAGAGGATCTCGCTGGTAGTTTGGGCTTCAGTCGCAGTCAATTGTATCGGAAACTGAAGTCTATTTGTGATCAGAGTCCCATTGAAATGATTAGAAATTTCCGGCTGGTTCGCGCCAAGGAATTACTACAACAAGACAAGGCCAGCGTTTCAGAAATCGCTTATGAAGTAGGGTATTCCAGCTTATCTTACTTTTCTAAAGAGTTTAAGAAGAAGTGGGGTATCGCGCCAAGTGAGTGGTCTAGCTCGCTACCATAAAAACCAGGTGATATTCTGCTTACCTTTATTTTGTGGAAATTAATAATTGGGTTTAAGGAGAGAAATAGATTACACTGGAGTCGTAATTTTTAACTTATCCACCATTTGCCTAGCCTCTTCTTTGGCTTTTTCTAAGGCGGTTTGAGTAAGGCCTGGAGCTACGTCTAACGGCTGTGCATGTACGAAATGAATGTCTTCTATGCCAGCTAGGCCAAAGACTGTGCGCAAATATGGTTCCTGATGATCGAGTGCATGCATGGGGCTACCAGGGCTATAATCACTTCCCCTGGAGGTAATACAAACCATTTGCTCATACTTGGCAAAACCCTCAGGTCCATTGGCTGTGAAGCTAAACAAGATACCCGCCTGCATAATCACATCAATGTAATGCTTGAGCATATATGGAATACTGAAGTTCCACATGGGTGCAGTGACCAAATACAGATCATAGGAAATAAACTTTTCGGCCAGGTCAGAGACTTTTTCCCAGGATTCTTGGGTGGCAGCATCCAATTGCCCGCCCATCATTAACAAGTATTTAGCCTTGACGTTTGTATCTAGGACTGGAGGTAGTTCTATCGTGCTTAAGTCTAGCTCATCCACTTCAACATGTGGATGCTTGTCGTGCAAAGTTTTCAAAAACTCTTTAGAAATGCTCAAGGTTCTTGATTCTTCCCCTCGAGTAGTGGCAATGATATGCAATAGCTTCATTATCGATGAATTATGGTAAAAAATTCAATAGGAATTGCATCTCAATGAAGTAAGACAACTACTCATTGAGCCCGATACTGCGGAGGCCACTTTCTACCCTATAAAAAGTCGAAGGCAGGCCACGGCCATGCTGAAGGAATCCATCTAGGTCTGAAAGGAGTTCGTGGAGAGGAGACTAAAAGTGAAATAGGTTGAGATACGTATTGTTAGACCTTTGCTTTCAAGAAGAGAGAAATTTGGGTTGCACTAGTAGGGTTACTAAGAATGAAGGCAAAATACAATTTTTACAAAGAGTTGCTAGACATCTCTGCCATTTTCCACAGACAATTCTAAAAATTGCCATTTCTTAGGAGCAAGATCGTCGTTTCTGCTTACAGTTTGGGGAAGGATTTGCTAGAAAGAAGACTTGATACATTCCTGACTTAATTGCTTAAGATACGTATAGTAATCGGCTATTAGTGACAAAAGGTGACACCTTACCATAGGTAATGCTACCAAAAGAAAGAGCATCCAAAGTAGTATCTATCTACTTCGAATGCTCAATTATAATTTCTTTATCTAAAACTCTATTGCTTTACGACCGGTCGTTGTACTGCTTCATTTCCATTAATCAACTGCAGGCGATATAAACCGCTAGGCCATTCGCCCAAGTCTACAGCAAAACGCTGGTTATTGTTAGTACCTCGACTCAGCACCCGCCCTTGTAGATCGATCAAACGCCATTCTTCGATGTCTACGCTGGAGCGTACATTTACTTCGTCGCTAGTTGGGTTAGGAAAGACTACTAGCTCGTTGGCCCAAGCAGGCTCATTGGTGCTGGTGAGAAAATCGAAGTCGGACTCAGCGCAAGGTAGTAGGAAAAAATCTTCAAATCTAGGAGGATTTCTGTCTTCTTGGTAAACTATTCCTGTAATTCGATAGGCACCAACATCGGGCGTATTGATATAGTTACTCAGAAACTCCTGACTAAGGCCAGTAGATCTAAATACTGCAATTGATAGTATTCCTTGAGATGCAGATGGAAAGCGAAGGATAAAAGCATTACTGCCACTCGAAAGCTGAATACCAG
>JAHQWA010000370.1 GCA_019634045.1 Saprospiraceae bacterium | reverse complement strand
CACCTTACACCTACAATTGGTCTACGGGGGAAGCGGGAGCCATGATAAGCGATTTAAGCCCTGGTGACTATACTGTGAATGTATTTGACAGTAGAGGTTGTCAGCAAACCTTAGCGTTAACCGTCGATGTAGGAACAGCAGTAGAAGAAATTGAGTCGTTAGATGAACTGAAGTTAGCTCCCAACCCAACTACCGGGATAAGTTTACTAAGTGCTTCTTTCACGCGACCCGTTGATATAGAACTGGGATTGTTTAACCTTCATGGTCAACAGCTAAGTCGCCGTAGTTACAATAGAACAAGTGTCCTTAACCATCCCGTAGATTTATCTAATCTCCCTAGAGGGATTTATCTGATTCGATTATTGGTTGATGGGCAAATCAATACGCTTAGACTAGTAAAAGCTAACTAAGGGCGCTTATCCTTGGTCAGTTACAACTCTTTCTGTTTTTATCTGTTTAATCGGAAGGATGGGCACGAAAATTAGATTTTGTGCCCTTTCTTTTTGGTGGGAGTCGTCGTTTGAAGAGCCGAAAAAGCGCAAATGTGTAAGATCCTGCCAAATTGCCAGCAACACTGTTATTCGCATATGTTATAATGTGTTAAAATCAGTAGGCACAAGAATTAAATTACCTTTCTTTAGGTAACGGATAGGGAAGATCTCTTCAGGTATACTTGCTGGTGCAAGCTTGAGCCAGATCTCTCTACACGAACAGCCAGAATGATCATTTAACAGCCAGATACAACATCTATGAAGATTGGAATCGTCTGTTATCCCACGTACGGAGGCAGCGGCGTACTAGCAACAGAACTGGGTATAGGCTTGGCTAAGCGGGGGCATGAGGTTCATTTTATCACCTACAAACGTCCTGCCCGATTGATTACTTTCCAGGAAAATGTTTTTTATCATGAGGTTTCCGGAGAGGACTATCCCTTGTTCGAATATGCGCCTTATGAGACGGCATTAGCAAGTAAATTAGTCGAAATCGTAAAGTTTGAAAAACTGGACCTACTGCATGTCCACTACGCGATCCCCCATGCTTCGGTAGCTTATATGGCTAAGAAGATACTCCTGGCGGAGGGAAAATATGTACCCTTTGTTACCACCCTACATGGCACGGATATTACCCTAGTGGGCAACAACAATACCTTTGCTCCCGTAGTTACCTTCTCCATCAACAAATCAGACGGAGTTACTGCTGTTTCTGAAAGTCTCAAAAAACAAACCTACGACCACTTCAACATACAGAATGACATCAAAGTCATCTACAACTTTATTGACTTCGGTCGTTTCCGAAAAAGCGATAAGGATCATTTCAAAAAAGCCATTGCTCCAAATGGCGAACGAATCCTAGTTCACACCTCCAACTTCCGAAAGGTTAAAAGGGTAGAGGATGTGATCTACATCTTTAAGGAAGTATACCATGAAATTCCAAGTAAATTACTACTCATAGGAGATGGCCCTGAGCGTCATCACTTAGAAGAACTTTGCCGAAAGATTGGGCTTTGCCACGAAATCCGTTTCCTAGGTAAGCAGGATGCAATCGAAGAACTCCTAGCCATCGCCGACCTCTTCATCATGCCTTCCGAAATGGAAAGTTTCGGTTTGGCCGCCCTAGAAGCCATGGCATGCGAAGTACCAGTAATCTCAACCGATGTTGGCGGCTTACCAGAAGTTAACATACACGGAAAAACAGGCTTCATGAGCAAGGTGGGGGATGTTGAATCTATGGCTAAAAATGCCATCAATATCCTTAGTCATGATGAAATCCTTAATAAGTTTCGGAAAAATGCGATGGAACAAGCCAAGCGATTTGATATCCATGAAATTCTGCCACAGTATGAGGCCTATTACGAGTCTGTCTTGAAAACGGCAGTGTGGTAGGTTTGGGAGGTTTGAAGGTAAGTGGTTCGCTACAGGTCTTATCTACAAGAAAAATTCAATTTCCCCCATTCTTACTTCTCCACTTTTCATTCATCACTGACTACGCTATTAGTGCAGCAGTACAATCTTGGCCACAGCTCCGTCAGGATTTCCGAAATTGACATGGCGAGGATTACTAGAACTGAAGACGAGATAAACGCCTGATTGGGCCCTGCGTCCGTTATAATCAGTCCCATTCCATATCGCTTGTCCTCCTAGTGCTCTTGTTTCATACACCAATTTGCCATTCACATCTGTGATCTTTACCGTAGCATCTCTCGCTAATCCGCGGATGGTTACATCTCCAATGAAGTCCGGTCGAACGGGATTGGGAAAGACCTCAATATTCGCTTGATTAATTCGAAATCCTTCAATTGCATCTCCTTGATAGGACACCACTCCTTTATTGGTACCGAAAAATACTTCTCCAGTCTTATCATTGACTGCGATATCAATAATGGTATTGTCAGGCAGGGGCGAATTTTCGGCGGTGAAACGAGCGATAAGCTCTTCTCCATCAGGAGCAAGCAGGAAAACGCCACTAGTCGTTCCGACCCATTTTCGATTGGCACCATCTACGGCTAATGCTTGGACACTTTGCGACTCCATGAGATAGCCATTAAAACCATCATCCCAAGAGACGACCCGGCGGGTTCCTTGGCATTCTGGTTCAAAAGCACTGCCCCCACATTCGAAGATGATAACTCCGTCATCGGTTCCTACCCAGACATCGCCTTCAAGATCGGCCACAAGGCAATTGGTACCATTAGTAGTAAGAGCACTATTACTCAAATTGAATTCCTTGCAGCGGTCATCGTTCGGATCTTCTAAGGCCCCTTCATTGAAGGCCAAAACACCGGAACTCGCCGTTCCAACGATAAACCATTTTATGCCGCTCAAATCAATGTCAACGTCAAATAAGGCCGTCTCTCCACAGTCTGCGCCAAAAGTTTGCCAATTACCATCATTATTTAGGCGGGCAATCGAGTTCCCATCAAAGGCGGAGTGATTGCTGACCCATAAGTTCCCCTCTTCATCAAACACCAATCCGCTAACTCGAGTACGCTTTTCATCTCCGCGGGCTTTCTCTAGCGGAGAATTATTAAAGTTGAACATCTGTACCTCAGTTCCATTTTCTGTAAATCGCATTTCCGCCAATCCAGAAAAGAAAGATCCACCATAAACAATATCCTCGGTAGGATGCACAGCTACAGACAAGAGATCAAACAAGTCATCCTCTGGGCTAGCTTTATCTTCCCCATCTAGCCCACTCGTTAATTGTCGGTTATAAGTGGTCCACTGTCCTTCTTTCAAGCGAAAGAAGCCATGATCCAGGAACAACTGACTTAGGGTCTGGTTCAATGCTCCAGCAGCTACCCATACTTCATCGTCCTGTACTATAATTTGCCAATTTTTCTCTGACCAAGGAGAGTTAATAGAGATGAAGTTACAATTGATATCATTGATGCTCTCAATCATGCGATAGTTGCGGAAATAATCAGCAAACCAAACCCGGCTTTTCTGATCTTCAATGGCGAAGTAGGGCACAGCAATACAATCTGCCGCCAACTCCCCAGCGAGCCCATTCCCATCAAAATATAAGACTCGGCTTTGGGCACAGTCCCTGACACATCTGTAGCCCGCTAATAGATGAGCGCCCTCGGCGGAAAGATATTCCATTTCCAAGCCATCTGGAGCATCATAAGCCAGCACGGGAGTGTCTCCCTCCAAGTAAAATAGATCGTGATCAATTCCTAAGTATAGTCGATTTTGGTATACCCCTAGACGTTGACTACTATAATCACCGGGATACCCTTCATCCATTCCCTGCAATTCCCAAAGGGTAAAATCTTCTGGGAAATTGGCGTCCTCGTTAAGCTTATATACCCCTTCCTCCGTAGCCATATACATCTGGCCATTCTGCACCACAGTCGCATTTACATCGACACCCGTAAAGGTAGAAAAGACAAAACGAGCCGTTTTTACATTGAACTTCGAGATTCCGTAAGAAGCAGACAGGTATACAATGGAGTCATTTTGCACAAAGACGTCGTTCACAATCTTGGCTCCGGGGAAATTGAGAAAGTTCTTGATGTTGTTTACCGTCAATACCTTCCCATCCTGGTACAGATCAATCACACTATTTTGATATACCACCATCAAAATCTCCGAGCCAGCAATGTATTTCACTAGCTTGATATCCGCATTACTCAGGCCTTCTACCTTCGATAGAAAATCCGTGGAACGCTCTTCCTTATCAATTAAGAGGATAGATTGGCGGGTGGCAAAGAAAACGGTTTCATCACTTTGAGTGACGGAAATTCCATTTTGATAAGGTAAATGGGCCCTCCACTGTCCTAGAGGCATTACATTTTGCCCAGTCAGTGAAAAAACAAGTAGCCCTAATACCAGGGTTGAGAGTAATCGAGATTGCATGGCGCTGAAATAGTAAAACATTGAATACCAAATTTGAGATCAGGAGATCTCGGATACAAGCACAAAAGGACTAATGTCCTTAGAACTTAAAACAAGGCAACAAAGGTATTATTGTTTCTCTAATAAACTTTATCTGCTAATGTCAATCTGAATACAATGGGAAAGGAATGCCAGCGCCGATGGGCTATAGTCGGGTAAAATTCGCCTCCCGGCGCCGGCTGAAAGAAAATGTAGATTGTTTTCGTATATAGGATGCAGCTCCACTTGGGTGCCCCCTATCTTCTCTGGATTTTTTTTTGCTTTTTTTACATTCCTGCCTTCGCCGCAAACAGCAAACCCTCTCCTTCGCTCTGAATATCAATGGATTGCTGGGCAGGTATTAGGAAAACAGCGCCCTTTTGAAAATTTATTTTTTTTCCTTGACTAGCTACTTCTACGGTACCATCCATCACGATGTATATGGTGGCTGTAGTGGCCGCTTCCTCTTTCAAGCTCCGATGGTCACTGGTGAAATGTAGCCGAGAGAGCGCAAAGTCTGGTGCAGGTGTAGCGAAGCTCGTCACGATTGGGTTTTTCTTTTCCCCGTCTAATACTTTCGGAACCACCGGGGTAAAAACTAGATGTTTTAACAACTCAGGTACATCAATGTGTTTGGGGGTAAGCCCTCCTCGAAAGACGTTATCTGAATTAGCCATCAATTCCACATTTACCCCCTCCAAATAGGCATGAGGCACGCCGGCATCCTGAAAAATCCCTTTTCCTTTAGGAATAAATACAAGGTTGAATAGATAAATTGAAAATATCCCCCGATCGTAATGTCCGTCCCGTGTATAATCTTCAAACGCCAACTTGGCCCAATAATCAGGAGAAGACTTTTCAAGAGCTCCCTTTGCTGCTTTGGCATCCAAGTGTTCCTTCAGGGGGGCTAAGATTTCATCCACGGTGTCTTGCGGCAATTCCATGATATGTTGGTATAACACCTTGATGTCCTGGTCAGCAAATACCGCCTGCAAAGGTTGAAAAGCGGGATTCTCCTTTAGTATAACCGCAATCGCCTCTTGAGATTGAAACCCGTGTAATAACCAGAAATCCGTCAAAGCCACCATGACCTCTGGCTTGTGATTGTCATCTCGATAATTTCTATGAAAAGCATCTAAGGCAATACCCTTTTCATTTTCTTGCTGATAGCCTACTTCAGCACTTTGTTTGGTTGGATGTGCCTGGATAGACAACATTTTTCGCACATCCAAGATTTTAAACAGAAAAGGGAGGCGTCCTTTGAAATACGTAGCCACTTCCTTCCCCAAAACTTGAACGGGGTCTTGATTGATGAGTTCTGCGAGGGAGAGCTCGCCTTCAGCTAAGCGGGCAGTGGCGGTGCCCTTTTTATGAGTACCCATCCAGAGTTCAGCAAAAGGTTGGTTTTCAGCATTGGGGGTAGATAGCAATTGGGGTAAAAAATGGAAGCCGCCCCAATCATAATGCTGCACGACGCCATTTAGGGGAATAATTGCCTGCATAAATTCGTTTTTATTTTTCTATACGAGAATACAACCTATGGGTTATCTTTTTAGCGTATGTTTAAAATTCCATCAATCGGCTACGAGCGGCAAAT
>JAHQWA010000369.1 GCA_019634045.1 Saprospiraceae bacterium | reverse complement strand
TTGATCGGTATCTCGGTAGATAGTGTGCATACTACTCGCTACCGACTGCGGAAGAAATTGAATCTGTCGCGGGAGGTGAGTTTGGGGGAGTTTATTGGGCAGTTGTAGGGAGGGGTAAACTTTCCAAATGCGACTTCCAGACTGACAACTAGCGCAAACTAGCTGTGGAGCATTTGCAATCCACGATAACTAATTAAAAATCAAAGCTATACTCAAAACACATATCTACATCTAGGCCCATGGCGTCATTATTCGTAAGCCGCATTCTGTCCTTTTCTACCCCAAACCCGCTCCGTACCTTTACAGCCAGCGCCTAATTCCAGGCTTTTTCTTTCCACTCCACCTCCACACAGACCACTGCTGTACGCAATCAGTTGTGGCTCGGCCTTTTCCCAATCAAATTTTGAGACAAAAACATCCCTATGTTAGCCCATAAACTCTATGGTTATGTAATGATCTTTGGCGCGCAGCCAGATGAGGTATCCGGTGGACAACAATTCCATATTTCGATTAATGGTTGTATGCGGTGGGTACACGAAAGTTGCTTTATTCATAACTGACGGTACCCACGAGCTAAGCGGTAGTCAAAGCAATGACTAGCACTCTTGTTTATCAGACTCCTGCTAGCCATAACCCCTGTCCTCCGCTTGGCGGAAACGATACCCCAATGTTCCATTCTAAAGAGCAATAACTTCTAGAAAGCCGTACATACCAAACCCAATCCGATTCAGTGGTAGCGACATTGCTCCGAGCCCCCCTAATCTAAGGATATTGATGGAAATCGAATTGTACACGTATGATAATCAACTAGCCAATAGAGAACAGCTAGAAGTCTTCGTAGCTCGTCATCCTCAAGGTAATTTTTTTCAAAGCCCTAAGTTTTTTGACTTCATCAAAAACGTCAAAGGATATCGCCCTTTCCAGCTAATCGCTAAAATTGAAGGTAAAGTCGTAGGCTCCCTTTTAGGTGTATTACAATCGAATGGTGGAAATGTCAAATCTTGGTTATCCAGAAGGTTGATCGTTTGGGGTGGGCCGCTGCTGAGGGGGGCAAATGAAAATGAAGGTGAGTTAGCCCTGCAAAAACTGCTACAGGCCATGAAACAGTATGCTAGAGGGAAGGCCATCTTCACAGAATTCCGGAATTTCTTTGATATGAAGGCTCATAAGAGCAGCTTCGAAGCGGCCGGATTTGAATTTCGCCCTCATCTCAACTTCTTGGTTAAAACGGAAGCGGAGGCCACAGTTCGTAAGCGTTTGAGTAACAGCAAAATGCGCCAAATCAAGTCTAGCTTAAAATTAGGTGCTACGGTAGAGGAAGCTGCCAGCGAAAAAGAAGTGATCGCCTTCTATGAAATATTGGAGGTCTTGTACCAAGAAAAAGTTAAGAAGCCTTTACCCAATATCGAATTCTTTCTAAACTTCTACCGAACCCCCGCTATTTGTAAATTTTTCGTAGTCAAGTATCAGGGGGAGGTTGTCGGGGGAATCTTGTGCCCCATCTTTGAGAATAAGGTCATTTACGAGTGGTACGTAGGTGGGAAGGACAGGGTAGTCAAGGGGCTGCATCCAAGTGTTTTAGCCACTTGGGCGCCCATCGAATATGCAGTCCAAAATGGCTACGATCATTTTGACTTTATGGGAGCAGGAAAACCAAATGAGCATTATGGAGTCCGAGAGTTCAAGGCGCGATTCGGCGGGGAAGAAGTAGGCTTTGGCCGCTTCTATATGATCCTGGATAAATCGCTTTATCAGATAGGTCAATGGGGGCTAAAAGTATATCAGAAGATCATGTAGCCCCCTTAATAGGAATACCTGGACCGGACGATAGGCCATGATATCCATGTCAAACTGGTCTCTGACAATTTCATGAACCGCGGCATCTCTAAACAGCATCTGTGTAAAGTCATTTCCCCCATTCCTCACCTTGAATCGTCTAAACTCATGAATATCCAACTGGTCAAAGAGTTGATATTCGATTTTCTCATCCCCATAGGTACCTTTCCGCAAAAAGAAGTTAAAACTCTTCATTTTAAGCCCACGAGAACATCCTTCACCAATTTTAATGCACAGCATTCACTTTAAACGCCATTCTACCATCCGGCTCGAAGAGGGTAACCTGCCCAGGATATTCCCAATCCTGATTCCAATTCCTTGGTTCCTCGCTACAAAAACCGGTGACTCCATTTGAACCTGCTACATACATACCCGTCTCATCATCCCATAAGTATTTAGGATCAATTTGTAGATTCAAATGAAATACATCACTCGACTCATCAATCAAGTAGGTTCCCCTCGTCGTTTTTTGTCCTGCAAAGGCGGGCTTAAAGGCACGAGCACTCACGACCGTAGAAGTCGTGTTGGAGATAGGGCCTTGGTAAATTGGATCATCCTCAGAAGGGTCCTTGCCATTCAGCGTATAGTGAATATTTGCGCCTACTTCATCCGTCTCCATTCTTAGCTCTGGTGTTCCAAAATACATCCCGTCCTGAAGGGAGAAAATAATGCCCGCGTTGAGGAACCTCGCTTGTCCGTCATTGGAGCTAGCTGGCGTAGCTTCGGCAAACAAAACCCATTGATCATTTCCATCCGTAATTCTGCCATAGGATACGTCAATCATCAGCTTCGCCAAATTCGTCAAGGATAGAAGCATTGACAGCCTGGGTCGAAAGACTTCGTTGGCTCACATTATGATTATCCAAGGTAAATGGTGCTGCATTGTCTTCCTGACTAATCCGGATGAATAAATCGGCAGGATCCGTACCAGCTTCATCGGCGGTAAACTGGATGTAGGCTTTTTGTACCTGTACGCCACTCGCTAATGGAATGGCTGGAAAGCGCAAACCGATTTTCTGGTTACCTTTTGGTATTCATAGCTGAGCTCTAGATCGGTACTATTAGAATAGATGGTACCATTGGGACGTTCTTCCACATCATCCAAGGCCGAACCAAGCGGAATAGAAAGACAGGCTAGATAATCTTCTTCTCCTTTGGAAATAGCCAATAAAGTAGTTCCTGCGAGTAGGGTACATAAACAGATAGAAAGGAGTTTTTCTAACATCAGTCGCTACGTTATGATAAAGCTCTTTGCAAGCTTTGGAATTGATGAAATACCGAAGTTAGGGAATTCCATTCTTTACACCTACCCTTACTGAAGGTAGAATGTCAGTAGCGGGCCAAAACCACTACTAAGGCAAACCAATTGTAGTCCTTACCATTCCAAGCCCTCCACCCTTCACCTCCACCACATCCCCCGCCTTCAAGAAGCCAGATAGATCTCCACCTTGTTTGATGGACAGTTTCTTGTACCGATCGAATCCCAACAAGTTACTCAAGCGCACCAAAGCTCTTGGTGTGGCAATGGCCACGCCCCCTGGTGTACCCGTCAAAATCATATCTCCGCGCTGCAGCGGAGTTTCAGGATACTTCTCCACAATAAACCGAAGCATTTCTACGGGGGTATAGATCATATTGTCAGTCGTCTGAGCCTGACGTACTTCCCCATTTACAATGGTTTCGATCTTGACACAGGGGATAGCATTGGACGTTGGTCTGTTGGGCACCCAAACTTGCTTACCCACCGGAAGAAATCCCGGAAAACTCTTGGATATGCCCCAGTATTCGTAGCGCATTGATGTCCCCTCCCCTAGCAAAGCAATACTCCTAGCGGATAAATCATTGGCGATAAAAAAGCCCAAGGCGGGGACATAATCATCTTCTCGCAAATCAGTTATGCTGACATCCTCCAGCAATACAAAGCCTAGTTCTACCTCATAATCTAGCATGGCAGATAGGTCTTTAAAGTCTGCGCGCAATTGATCAGCTACTTCCGCTTCTAGTTCCGCCGCTCCTTGAATGAGCTGCTCCGTGGAAGGCAATTTGACTTCATCGCCATCTCTACTTAGGCTTTGCCTTTTTTTGTGGAAAATTGGCGGAATCGCTCCTGGATTGAAGTCCGCCGCTGTTTCTTTTAAGTGCTGGCTATAGGTCAATCCCATTCCATAAATATGCTGAGGTGCAGGGAGGCTATCCATCGCCATAAAGGTTCCATCCTCAAGCCCAAAGCAAGTAAACTCAGCAGGGGAAGGCACATTGGATAGTGGACGGAATAGATAAATGGCCAGACCAGCGATGCATACGAATAGAACAGCAAGCAGGATTTTCTTAATACTCATGAGGAAGGAATTAATTGGTTAAAGACAGTGAGGAGATCCGTATCCAAATGTTCCGGGCGCCAAGCTATTTGCCCATCTGGCCGGATCAATACTAAAGGGACTTCTTCAATTGGATAAAAGCTAGGGGGAGGCTCGTTTTCCGCCGAGTTCTTCATTTTCTCTTCAATCGATAAAACGCGTATTAGACGCCTAATCTTTTCAGGTAGTTGCTTAGCCTGCTGTTCCCACCAAACTCGGCCCTTTTCATTGCAGAGTAGGGTAAAGGCCCCTGGATGTAGCCAGTCGTGAGAACTCTTTTTAGCTTCCTGATCAAAGAACCAAAAGTGAGGGAATCTGGCCCCAGGTTCAATAGAGGCTTGATAGATACTCACGGTTTGCTCCGGCCGTTGGCTGTCGGCATTCAGGGCAATGGCTCCCTCGCCATAATAGTAGCCCAAATCCAACCCGATCCGATCAAAATGTTCCGTTTGATTCTTAATAGCTTGTTTGACCGTAGTATGAAGATGTACATCATCCCGAATAGCCAAAATTTTGCGAGAGAGACTTTCATATACCTTATTCAATAGTACGGAGATCCATTTTTCGGGCAGTAACCGTACTATCTTATTATTGAGCAGCATCGCTTGCCATTTCATGCCGCGGGGATCTAGTCCCATCGATTTTGGCACCTCCCAAATCTTGAAATAATTGCGGAGACTTTCTTCACTGTTTAGCTCAATAACTGGCCTTCTTTCCGCTTCATAGGTATCCAAAAGAGACTCCGTAGCTTGCTCTTTGAGTACAAGCGCCAATTTCCAGCAGAGGTTTTGCACATCCCCAATCCCAGAGTTCATTCCCAAACCTCCTGTGGGCGGAAAGCGATGTGCGGCATCACCCACCAAAAAAGCCCTACCCTTTCTAAAGGTACTAGCGATCTGGCAAGTCATTCTCCAAAAGCTAACAGAGCTCAGTTCGAGCGGAAGATCTTTCGTTCCCAAGGCTATTAGAATCCGCTTTTTGAGCACTTCTTCCGTATACTGCTCTGGCTTTTCGTAAGGTGTATAGATGGGAAAATGGTATACCCAGCGTTTTTCAATATGATGGGCAATAAAGGTCCCAGGAGCGGCGGGATTCATGATCCAATATAATTTAGCAGGTTTCGTCAGATAGTCCCTAAGGTTTGATTCAAAATAAACACTGATGAAATCGTTTATCTTTTCCTCCCCTAGCATGTCAATACCTAGCGCCCGTCGGCTCCTACTTCCTGCCCCATCTGCACAGATTAGGAATTTACTACGGATAGAAAAGCGCCTATCCTGAGCCTTGTCCCAGATCTCACTTTGCACTGCCTCCTCTTCTTCTATCATACGTTCCCACTGGTGTCCAATGAGAAGCGTAGCATGCGAACAAGCTTGCAAACGACGACGCATGATCTTTTCCAACTCCGTTTGGGAAAGATTCAAGTAGGGTTCCGGAGCGGCTAGATGGGTCTCATACTTTTTATCATTGCCCCCATCCTGTAAGTCGATTTCCCCGATAATGTCATTGATTGTATGCCCAAACAGAATTCGAGAAGCATCTGCATAAGGAGAAGCTTCTGCTTTGAGGTCTTCCAAGGTAAAACCCAGTTGGCATAAAATTTCGATGGAGCGAGCACTTAGCTCATGCGCTTTGGGGTGTTGCGATAGCTCAAGCTGGCGTTCTATGACAACACTAGGAATTCCCAAGCGATCTAAGTAAATACCACTGAGCATGCCTGCTGGACCACCTCCAATGATCAAGACATCCGTTGTGCGTACCGCCTTCATTTCAGGCCGCAAGTGTTTCGGACTTGTAGTAGGGCTCAACTTTAGTTTTGATCCAGATATAAGCTACGGTCAAGATGACGGAGAGCACCGCAAAAACAAAGATATTTTCATCCACCCCTAAAATATGGGTGTGATAACGATGATCAACAATAGCACCACCATACATAGGCACGAAGAGAATTCCTGCCCAAAAACCCACTAAATGGGTAGCCTGCCATAAACAGGAAAGATAAAGGTGTGAGAGTTTAAAAGGTTTCCGGATCCAAATGAAGTAGATATTAACTAGTCCCGAAAAGAACATATACCCGAGCAACCAGGCTAAATGTACACGGGCATGCCCAACCCATTCGGAATTCATTAAATGAGAGGCTCCGGTGTCTTTGAGTAAAGGCCCAAAGAACTCTAGGACGCCAAGCGTCAACAAGACTTTAGCAATGAGTAGGTTTCGTTTCATATCTATTTCATTTTTGCATTCCGTTCCAGACGAAAGCTTTGATCCTATCTTTTCTCTGTTGTAAAAAGGCATGCATCTCTTGTTCAGATCGGTTTTCCTTAAATCTAATCAGGGGGGCTGTGAGGTACGGGATGACGCACAATCCATAAATATTGAGCAAGAGGTTTTCTCCGGTTATATCCGTTTTGATTTGCTGTTCCCGTTTAGCTTGATCCAATAATTCATCGAGGCGGGCCGGTAGCTTTTCTTCTTGAATCACCGGCAGTGCTGTGATCATCTCCGGCGTGTCATTCAGGATATTCACCATAAAACTGGCTAAACCGGGCTTTGCGGTTAATACCTCGTAAAGCAGATCGATCAGTTGCTCAATCATAGTCTTTAAGTCTCCTTCCACCGTAAACATATCCTGTGCATGTTGGAGGAAAAAGCCAAAGGAATGCTGTAAAACCTCTTGAAAGAGCTCTTCTTTAGTACTGTAGTAGTAATGCAACATCGTACGGCTAACTCCGGCCTTTTTGGCGATCAAAGTAGTCCTGGCCCCCTTGAAGCCATTTTCATGAAAAACGGTTTCCGCGGCAGCCAGAATTTTTGCTTTGGTTTTTTGATTCATCCTTGACATAAACAAAATTGTTCGACAAAAATGTTTAATTTTCTTTAGATTACCAATTTTACAGAAGGTTTTCCTAATTTGAGGGATGAGGAAGTTTAGCCGTTCAGCTGCATCCTCTTGATGTTTTTGCAGTCTCTCTCTGTATTCCAGCCCTCAATAGCCATTTACAAGAAATTCATCCCACACTGATAAGATCAAAAGCAGCAAAACTGCACATTGCAACAATCAACAAAATGGAACCTTTATGATGCTTAAAGCACCAAAACTTACTTTTCGAGAGAAGCTGGGATATGGCCTAGGGGATACCGCCTGTCATTTCGCCTGGGACATGGCGGGGATGTTTCTTTTCTTCTTTTTCACGGATGTTTATGGAATTTCCGCAGCAATGGCGGGTACGATCATGTTGGTCGCTCGCGTCTGGGATGCCGTTTCTGATCCGCTAATTGGTATTATTTCCGACCGGACGAATACCAAGTGGGGAAAGTTTCGACCTTATATGATCTGGTTTGCGATACCTTTGGGCATTTCATTGGTTTTGCTATTCACAACCCCCGATTTTGATGAAACGGGAAAGGTCATATACGCCGCCATCATGTATCTCTTGCTTAGTACGACCTATACGGCTGTGAATTTGCCCTACTCTGCCCTCTCTGGGGTGATGACGGCAGATTCGGCGGAACGTACCGAGCTCAATCAATACCGATTTTTCCTGGGTTTTATCGGGATGTTCATCGTAAGTTTTACGATGGTCTTTAAGAACTATCTGATCATGGACGAGGTGCTGCTTTATGCTCAAAGTGTGAATCTTCCTCAGGAAGCCTTCGCCTTCATCCAGGAGCACAATTGGGGAGAAGCAAGGCTATTGGATTCGTCCGGAGGCCTGAAGGATATCATTGTACAGCATGAGCGTTCGGCTTTTCAATTCATCGCCATTATCATGGCTATCTTAGGAACCATCCTATTGGCCATTTCCTTCTTCATGACTAAGGAACGAATCAAACCGCCGGCTAACCAGGAGTCCAACCTAGTGGAAGACCTCAAGAACGTATTTGGTGTCCAAGCCTGGCTTATCCTGTTTGTTCTTGGCATCATCACCTTTATATTGATCAATATTCAAGGCGCTGTTATCAATCAGTACTTTAAATATTATGTGGGGAATG
>JAHQWA010000368.1 GCA_019634045.1 Saprospiraceae bacterium | reverse complement strand
TTTAGTTTCTAGCTCTTCGGATTACCAGCAGCAGTAGCAATGCGATCACTGCAGCACCCGCCGCATACACGGTAGGTGATATTTTACTCACTTGCTTCAAAGAAACAGCTTGCTTGTCGCCCACGTAAATGATTCCTCCCCAATAATACGGATGATGAAAGAGTGGATTGGTGGTCTGCAAATAGTCTTTCTTGGCCTGATAGAGGGCTTCGTCTTTCCCCATTCCATCCGTCAAATTCCCATAGAAGAAGCGCATTAATTCCGGAGTCGTCCTATCCCTAATCGGCCAAAGGGTCATCACCAAGTTTTGGCAGCCCGCAAAAGCAAAGGCTCGCGCCAAACTTGCAATCCCCTCCCCTTTCTGGATCTGTCCATAGCCAGTATTACAAGCACTGAGCGTCACCAAATCAGCTAGTAGCGACTGATTGAATAACTCGTAGGCATGCAAGAAACTGTACATAGAATCCTGCGCTCCTGCGGCGAAAAGAAAGCCTGAGGCATTAGGGTTCTGGTCGTCAATCCAAGTGTGCGTAGAAATATGTAGGAGTGTATGTTTGTTAGCTAGTTCCCAAAAGGCCGTTTTCGTAGCCTCACTTCCATAGAGGAAACTTCCGGGATATCTACTTTCCATTTCCTCTAGCTCCGCCAGAGCCCCTTGTAGTGGAGCCAAGTACCTAGCCTCCGCACCGGGCTCCCCCGACAGGTATAAAGGAATCGAATCGGTAAAGCCGGGAGAGACCCCCAATATTTGACCATTGGCCGATTTTCCTTGCTTAATACGTTGCCCCAGCAAAGCCACCTGTATAGAAAAGAAATACCTAACCGAATGATCCCAAAGTAGAAAATTGGCATTGGAGATGGAACCATCAGCTTCCAGTGGCTTCGAAAGCAGCGTCTCAAAAGGTACATACCCTAGTACCCCATCGGGAATTATAATTAGAGACTTCTCTTTGATAACATCTTCAATCGGTTGTAGCAACAATTCATACAACCGATAGGCCCATTCCTCATAGGCTGGGCCTTGACTAAGCATTCCTTGCCTAAAAGCTCTTATGCCCTTCTCGATCAAATCGAAAGGGGCGAGTCTTTCGATCCCCATTTCCTCTCCACTGAGCCATATCAGATAAATATCCTTTTGTCCAATGAAGTATTCTAGCAGCACTTCCTCAGTCCCTACCAATTCCGTCCGGACACTGCTAAGATCCAAGGCAAAGTTCTGATACTTCAGGTCAAAGTATTGTGGGTATTCTTCCTTTAGTATTTTTAATAAGGCCTGTTGTTCCTTACGTTTTTGGAATAGGGTTTGCTCCCAAGATTCCCGTAATTCAGTATCAGCTTGATCAACAGCTGACGCAATCTGATTATTGTAAAATGCTATATCCCCCAGCAACTCCTGCTCCTTAGCAATTAATTGTGCGGGAATCTGGGTAAAAAGATTGGCCTGTATAGTATTTAAGCGGTCCGCTATACTGGTAGCGCGGCTTCGTTCGCTAAAATACAGCGCTTGTTCAATCCAGGCCGGATCGCCGGTATATTGATGTAAGGCATACATTAACTCAATGGCATCCTGGTAGAGAACCAGTGCGGCTTGCGCCAATAGAGATTTTGAAGCTACGCTTGCGTAACGCTCTCGATTCCTTTGAATTAATTGTTCCGCTTTTTGATATAGAGCAATAGCCGCTCGCTGAACATCTTGATCCATCTGGTCTGCCAGCATGCCTTGATAAATTCTGCCTTTAAGGGTTAGAACTTCCAGTGCTACCTCCGCATTAAGTAAGCTTTCTACAGTAGGGTCTTCCAGTGCATCATTCGGTACATCCTTCGGAAAGAGAAGTCTATATAACTGCTGAATAGCCGACAAGGCTTCCGGATAATCCTTGTTTCCAAGATGAGTTGTCGCTAACTGCAGGTATAAGCTGGCATCGATGGTGGGGTCAACGGCTTTCAAGCGCAATCCTCGGTTGAGCGTCACTAAGGCCGAGTCCCAGTCCTCTGTACGTTGATAAAACGAAGCCTTATAGTTCAACAGGCGTTTCAATTCGCTTGCCCAGGTAAGGGGATCCCTCCCCAATTGTACAATCCATTGATCAGTCAGTTTTTCGGCCTGTTCCCATTCTTCTTGCAATCGAAAAAGTCTAATCAAATTAAGTCTTGGGCCCCAGTTATTCGGACCAGCTTCAATTGCTTTTTCGAAGTTTTGCCGAGCAGCGGGATACTGTTTAAGGTTGAGTTGGTATTCCGCCAGATTATTGAGTTTAACGCTGTAATTATATCCTTCCAAATCGTATCTAAGCGCCTGGCGTTGCACGCTGGCAGCTTGGGCATAATCCCCTTTATTTGCAAAGCAGATTGCCAGGATATTCAAGGCATCACCAATGCCGGTGCCGTACTGTAATTCTTCAGAGATTTTGAGGGAGGTATCGAGAAATGCCTGTGTTTTTTCCCATTGGTTGCGTCGCAAGTAAGCCATCCCCAAGTTATAGTAGGCATCTGCCCCTTCTTTTGTGTCTTGCCCTTTTGTGGATATGGTGTAATCAAAATGTCGTTGGTAAGAGGACATCTGTTGATCAAAGTCGCCAGCTCGAGAATAGAAAACACCTAGATTTTGCAAGAGCATACCAAATTCCGGAAAACTATCTTGGCCAATTTGATCCAAGACGACTAGCTCCGCAGTTTGTGTGTAGTCCAAGGCAGCTCGATAATCGGCCAAGACGTAGGCACATTCCCCAAGCCAGAGGTACACATGGGCTAGGTTCGACCAATTCTCGCCCTCTTCTAAGTAAGGTAGTTGGTCTTGTAAAAGCGGATAAGCATCTTCATATCGTTCATCCGCCAGGAGTTGATCAATTTCTTCCAGACTGACCAGCGGTGCTTGTGCCCGTTGCGCTCCCAAATAGGGAAATATGCAACAAGCGTATATCAGTGCCAGTAAGCCCTTTAGCTTTTTTACCGTCATGCAGCATCTACTTTCAAAAAAATTAATTTGCTTTGGGGATTAATTTACCGGAAGGTAAACCGCTATTTGGAGGTACCTTTACATCTAGATGGGTATTTTGATACTTAAATCGTAGACAATTCGACTGCAGTTTGGAATATACAACGTTTTTTTGGCTTGGCATATGTGCACTGCCGATTATAGCTTATTTTCTAATTCCGAGGGGCACTCCGCTTCATGAGATCATTCATCTACCTCATTATTGGTGGACTGTAAAGACTGAAAAAGTCTCTCTTCCTATTGGCGAAAAGCATTTCTATGGTCAGCATTCACGGCAATACTATTTGCTATTCCCTCCCTCAGAAGGAAATGAAAGGAAAAATCAGATCATTATCTACTTTCACGGTGGTGCTTGGCGATATGGTCGCCCAGAATTATTCAGCTTAGTCGCGGAGCGCTTTACTAGCAAGGGCTTTACTACTGTACTCCCATCCTGTCGCCGTACTCCCCTTTTCAATTATCATGATATTCGGACCGATCTCGATTGCTTAATGCTTTCCTTGCGGAAACAATATCCAGCGGAAGCGGTAAGGTTCATTGTTGGTGGGATGTCCAGCGGTGGCAATTTGGCTGCACATTTGTTCTATAACCAAATTGCCCTGGAAAAACAAGGGCTAGACTACTCGCAATTCCAGGGTTTGTTATTGTTAGGAGCGCCCCTAGATCTTACTGCCATGCCGCAGAATACACACTTGAGTAGTTTTGCTGGAAAACCAGAAAGTGCTCTATTCCGCGAAGCCAATGTCCAACATCACGTACAAGCCCAGGACCAACGGCCAGTACTCTGTATTCATGGGAAACAAGATGGTTTAGTTCCAGTGGCCAGTGCGCAGCGATTTTTTGATGTGTTGGAGGAGCGACGAAGTGCACAGGCAACACGCCTTCACCCTCCCCAGGCATCTCATCTGGATGTGGCCGCTTGGGTTAAGGCTGAAAGCCCTTTCCATACCGTTATTATGGATTGGATAGATACTTTAGAATAGTACCTGCTACCCTTTCCGAAGGGATTCAACCTCAGCAACAGTTTTGGCAATAGGCTCTCCGAGAATTTCCGGTCCGTTCGGTGTGATCCAGACATTGTCTTCAATCCGAATACCGCCAAAGGTGCGATAGGCATCCAAGGCATCATAGTTTATGAAATCCAGGAATTTACCCTCGCTCCGCCAAAGGTCGATGAGTTGAGGAATAAAGTAAATACCAGGTTCCACCGTGATCACAAAGCCTGCCTCCAGAGCGCGACCTAGTCGCAAAGACCTCAAACCAAACTGAGCACTTCTCTTTAGTTCTGTAGTATAGCCCACGTAATCTTCACCAAGGTCTTCCATATCATGCACGTCCAATCCGATCATATGGCCTAATCCATGTGGAAAAAACAACGCATGTGCACCGGCTGCTACTGCCTCCTCGACATCCCCTTTCATGATGCCTAATTCACTCAAGCCAGTGGCAATAATCTGGGCCGCAGAAAGGTGTACGTCCAGGTAGCGTGTCCCTACGGTGGATGAAGCAATGGAATCTTGCTCTGCCTTTAAAACTATTTCATAAATCTCTTTTTGTTGAGCGGTAAATTGGGTAGACACAGGAAAGGTCCTAGTGATATCACCGGCGTAATGCTGAGCTGTTTCAGCACCTGCATCCACCAATACGAGCTGCCCTTCTTGCAAGGTATTGCCATGGTAGTGGTTGTGCAGGATTTGTCCATTGACGGATAATATGACGGGATAAGCTACATCTCCCTCATGAGACAAGGCTATTCCCTCAATTAGTCCCGCTAATTCAGCTTCTTTCATTCCTGGACGCGCCTGCTGCATTGCAGCATGATGCATCAATCTGCTTATGTTTACTGCTTTTTCCATTTCAGCAATCTCCTCCTCAGACTTTGCGGAGGCGAGATCAACAACGCCCTGCACCAAGGGAACAGATGCCGCTGTGCCCAAATCATTTAAAGGGATTTCGAGCCATTGATGTAATCGGATTTTATTTTCACCACGATAAGGAGGAAGGAAATGAATTTTCCTTCCGTTTTTCTGAGCTTCTTCTAAGGCCTTTGGCAGTTTGGAAAAAGTGGCACTGCTTTGTGCCCCGGTAGATGTAGCCAGCTCTGCCAAACTCGGCAGGTCTCCCATCCAGATCACATGGTTAATATCGGGATCATTGCCGTATAAGGTAGTCGACCCCGCATCAATATCCAAGATGGCCGCCAAATGCGGTTGGTCTAGGCCTAAAAAATAGAGAAAATTACTGTCTTGTCGGAAACGGTAGGTATTGTCGTGATAATTCTTCGGACTTTCTTCGTTGCCTAGGAGGAGAACAATGCCTTGATCGAGGCGCGAGAGCAAAGCTTTTCTTCGCTCCTTATAGATGGTAGGGCCAAACATAGGTTCTTTTTTGATTTATGGATCAGGACACAATTACCCTGATACCTAGCGATAATCCCTGACGCTGTCAATCACTTGTTTGTATAGGTAGATCATAGAATTAAAACTGCTCTACCTCAACACAGGCGCCTAAAAGACTATCCAGGTAAGTTATTTTCGTTTATTCAATTCATCGCGAATCTGTGCCGCTTTTTCGTAATCTTCATTTTCAAGGGCCTCATCCAAGGCTTCATTTAATTTTTCAGTGGGATAAGTTTCCCACTTATTGGCCAATTGAGTGTCGTTGGAATCAGCATCTTCATCTTCCAGAGAAATGCCTGCATCTTGCAAGATGAAGTCATAGGCGAAGATGGGGCATGAAAAGCGAACGGCAAGCGCTATCGCATCAGAGGTCCGGGAATCAATTTCCAGTTGAGTACCATCCTCTTTGCCACATACTAATTTGGCATAAAACACCCCATTCTTTAGGTCGGAAATAATTACTTCCTTCAATTCGACTTTTAACTCGATTAGCACGTTCTTAAACAAGTCATGCGTCAGGGGGCGATTCGGCTTAATCTTCTCTATAGCAATCGCAATAGCTTGTGCCTCGAAGCCACCGATTACCACCGGTAGACGTCGATTTCCTTCCTCCTCCTTCAGAATCACAACAAAGTTGTTCGATTGTGACTCATTCGTAGCTAAGGCGGCAATGCTAAGTTGAATCTTACGCATGAAGTCTTTTTTGATGTAGAGTTGGCTAGAGCAGATATATCCGATAGGTAAACTCTATACAACTACAGGACTTGGAACTGATATTTCTCTGCTCGCTCACCTCATGGAGTAGATTCTAGCCCAGGAAAAGGCACAAAGAAAGACCGATTAAAACAAATATAGTATATGTACTTGATATAATTTGGCCACTACGGTTTTTATTCCTTAGGCGCTGCAGCAATCTCCTTGATCGCCTTTATTAGTACATCTAATTCGGATCGTAAAGTATAGACATTTGGCGTGATTCGTACGCCACTAATATTTTCCCAAACGATAGCTGTGGTGTGAATCTTGTAGCCTCTAAAGAGCTTGTCATGCACCTGTCGAGGGCTTAGCCCATCGATCGCCAAGAGAGCTATAGCGCAAGAAAACTTTGGATGCTGCGGTGATTCCACGCTCACCCCTGGAACATCATTGACCTGGTCGACCCAGTAATTTCTTAAAAATAGTAAACGCTCCGCCTTGCGTTCTGCCCCGATCATTTCATGAAAGTGAATCGCCTGTCCAATGGCCTGTTCAATGGCAAAGGAACGAGTGCCTAAGTGTTCAAACTTTCTAATATTATCAGACTCGGGATCTGGTGCACCAAATAGCGGATAGAGCTGACTAATTTTTTCCTTCTTTACATACAACATCCCGGTTCCGAAGGGTGCACACAGCCATTTATGTAAGCTAGTACCAAAATAATCACATTCCAGTTCAGGAATTTCAAAAGGCAACTGCGCAAAAGAATGAGCGCCATCCACCAAAACCTCTATTCCTCTGTTTCGAGCCTCCTTAGCAATCGCGGCCACTGGTAACACCTGGCCCATCCAGTTGATAATGTGCGTAAGATGGACCACTTTAGTTCGGTCTGTAAATGCTTCTACAAACTTATCAACGATGCTCTGTGGTTCTTCAATAGGAAATTCAAAGTCTAGCCATTTCAAGACAATCCCATCACGATGGGCACGTTGTTTCCAAGCATTGATCATGTTGGGATAATCCTGCTTGGTAAGCACTACCTCATCTCCTGCTTTCAATCGCAAACCGAAAATGATTGCCTCCAGGGCTTCCGAAGAATTGCGCTGAATGGCAATTTCATCGGGTGAACATCCAGCCAATTGTGCCAATTGGCGGCGAATGGGCTCTCTACCATTGTCCAAAATACGCCACATATAGTAAGTTGGCGTTTCATTGCTGATCTGATTGTATCGCTCTACCGCCTCCTGTACCACTTTGGGTTGTGGAGAAACACCCCCATTATTTAGATTGATAATGGCTGGACTAACCGTATAGGCCTGTCTGACTTGATACCAGAAAGTTTCATCATGTGCCAGTTGGGTGGCCTGTTCAGCCTTATGGCTTTCCAGTGAAGACAATAAGGCATCTCCTTGGGCAGATTGATAGTAAGGCAACAACAAAGAGCCAGCCGTTAGGCTAGAAACAGATGACAAAAACTTCCTTCTAGATGGGGGTATAGGCATATGAATAAAATTTCTTGGTACGTTGTGGGACCTCCCCGAATCTATCCTAATACTAGAGCTGCCTCCTTCTTGATGGCCAACAGCGCCGTATCCAAGCCATTAGCCTCACGGCCAGCGTGATAACTTAGTAGGGCTTGTCGGAAGGTTGGAACATTAGTTCCTTCTTCCAGCTTTTCCGATACCACATCAATGAAACTGACGGTATCATCTCGGGCAGCTTTAATAATTGACCATAGTTGCTGAGAGACGTAAACCTGCTGGGTGATATTGTGCTCAAATTCATGCTGGATAGCGAGCATTAGGGCTACTTTGTATCCCTGAACACCACCACCAGGGTCATTGATCCGCAGTAATAAATTAGGCACTGAAATTCGTTCACAGAAAAGAGAAAGCCTTTCTAAGGCTTGCAACTTGAGCGGAATCGTAGTCTGTTGCTGCTTCTCCCGAACCTCTAATACCTTTAGCTGCTGCTGTCCCTCCAGGAATCGCCTCAAAAGGGTATTCACCGTCCAGAAGACTATTAAAGCAGGAATGGTCAGCTTGATAATTTCCAAGATTGCCGTAAGCCATGCTGACATAAGTAATGATTTTGGGCGTAAGATATATAGGCTAAAAGAATTCCAAAAGTTTTAATGGATAAAACCTTGCCGATCCCGATCTTGTTCTCTATTAAATCAGGGATTGTATTGAGCAAGGAAATGCATAGGGATTTTCTCCTTAAAAGGAAGCCTAAAGACAGAGCAGATTTCCACAATGCCAAAATAAAACTCCAGTTGGAGACAAATATTGTGACGGCTAAATGGCAGTCTAGTGCATTTAACTCTGCCTTGCCTTTGTTCAATCGTGGTTTTTTTATTTAATTTGCAAGATTCAATAATATGTCTATGAGTATCGAGAATTCAAGTACGTTGGCGCCTTTAGGACTCACAACAGGAGCTGTTGAGCAACTCTTGAAAATAAAGGTTGAGCAGCGTGTTCCAGAGGATCATGGTTTGCGCGTAGGAGTGAAAGGAGGCGGTTGCTCAGGATTTTCCTATATCTTGGGCTTTGATAAGAAAAAGGAAAATGATGATGTATTTGAAATAGAAGGGATAAAAGTATTCATGCAAAAAGCACATGCCATCTATTTGGTTGGAATTGAAATCGACTGGATGGACGGCCTAAATAATCGAGGATTTTCTTTCAACAATCCAAATGCTAAGGACACCTGCGGTTGTGGAACATCTTTTTCTGCCTAATTCTAATTATTTCGTTCCTCTAACTGCAAAGAGAAAAAATCTGTTACTTAAGTTGAGCCCTATTGAGCTATCAACTTATTCCAACTTCAGAGCCCATCTCTAGTATCTTCCGCCAAGTGATTGTTTAAGACCTAACTACCCCAATACTTTTACTCTACATCTACTCTCACCCTATCCTTGCTTCAGATCTGACTAATCGGAGGCACACTATGGGATTTCTATTTACGATTGACATTCATTAAATCACTAATCAATATTTTTTATGAAAAGATCATTACTCCTTTCCATGGCTCTGGTCTTCAGCTTGATCACCCTGCATGCCCAGACTGTAATCTGGTCTGAAGACTTTAGCGATGGTTTGCGTGGCTGGTCAACTCGAACGGCACAATGCGGTAATAACTTCGGTAATGTTATTGGTATTTACGAAATTACCTCAATAACTGTCAATGGAGCTGAAGTGACCGGTGTGACCGGGGAGTTCAACATCATGAACAGCCTTGAATACAATGTAAATTTCGATGACGGTACTAACTACGGAAGCGTTTACGCTCGATATACCTTGGCTAACGATGTAATGGATAGCAACCTGGATGCTGCGGGGGTACCAATAAGTGGTAGTTCTTCAACAGTTGACAATAGCGGCTATACAACAACTTCTACTGTGATGGAGGTAAGCCAAACCGCTTTTGATGATTGGGCTTCTGTTTTGTCCGGATTGGCAGATCCTGGTGCGACGCTTGATGGAGCTGTATTGACACTGACTAGCGGCAATACAGTTGTCACTTTAACCAACAAAGGTGTTTGTGGTGGACTATTCTACTACTCGTCAGATGGGGCTTATGGAACGCCATTTACTGCTCCAACAGTAATGGGATCTGAAACGGCTGCCAACGGGGTTGTATTTTTCAATGCTGTGATGCAGACTTGGAAAGAAGATAATGACAACTTAAATGTACCGCCAAGTGAGTACCCAGAGTACACTACATCACTCATTACACCAGATATCGACATTAGCACGGCGACTAGAGCTTTGGCTTTGGAGTTTACGCAGGCTATTCTTTACCTGAACATTTCTGAAGGAGCACCAGCTGTACCGGTCACAGAGACTTTTTCTCGCCAAGTGAGAACGGCCTTTGAGGTTAGTACCGACGGCGGTGTCAACTGGTCCGCACCAATTCAAATTAACGAAGAGGTGCCAGCGAACTCATGGCGTGAAACTGCAGAATCTATTCCAATTCCGGCTACCGCGATTGGAGATGCCAGCTCAATCAGACTCCGCTTCACTTTCGGTTCTGACTTCTATTTCTGGGGTTTAGATGATATCCAGATTGTTGAACGTGAGGCCTATGATATGCAGATTAATGAGAATTTCTATGCAGTATATACCAACTATGCAACGCCTGTCAGTCAAGCTGATTCTGCTGCATTCCTAGCGGACATCCAAAATAATGGAGGACTAGATGCCACAAATGTTCAACTGAACCTTGTGATCAATGCTAATTCAGATGGTGCTGAAATATATAATGACACGAAGGACTACGGCACTATCACGGTGGATTCCATCGCTGAAAATCAATTATTTGATGAAGTCCTGGATCCAGCCAACTTGGCGGTGGGAGTATATACAGGAACCTATGCTATCCTGCATGATGAAGCAGATAACAATACGACTAATGATTCCATTTTCTTCGAGTTCGTTATGACAGATACGACCTTTGCTAAAGAAGATGGTAGAGGAGTTCGAGGTATCTCCCCTGCAGACGATGTAAGTTACACCTACGGTAATGTTTTCTATGTGCCCAATGGCAACGGTTTTGTAGCTAGAAATATCAGTTTTGGTGTGAGTAATGGAGATGAGTTGGCAGGACGTTCCGTCAATACATACATCTACAAATGGGGAGGTGATGAGAATGCAGATGGATTAGCCAATAGTAGTGAATATGGTTCTCCCCTTGCCCTTAACTCTTATACTTTTGTAGGTACGGAGCCAGATACTACCTTAATAAGCATTCCATTTGATTTTGAAGGAGGTGAGGTGCCTTTGGAGGACAATTCGTTTTACATCGTAGCACTACAGTATATTAACTCCGCTGATGATCAGACTTGTAACTTTCTAGTGAGTGAAAACATTGATTACGGGGCTTCTGAATTTGCTAACGCTTTGGCGGGACTAGAGCGTCCACCAGTAGTCCTTAACGTAGGACCAGAACCTAGCCCGGATCTAGCGTTGGCCTCTTTTGTAGGAAACCCTGTGCCTGTGGTACGCATGAGTATTGCACAAACGGTAAACACTCCTAATATTTTAAGCGAAGAGAACAAGATCAAAGTATATCCGAATCCAACTAATCGCGATGTTAATTTGGAGGTAGCTTTAGTGAATACTTCTAATAAAATACAGATTAGTGTGATCGATGCGGCTGGTAGAACAATACAAAATAACTTGTACAGCAACTTCAAGGAAGGAAAATTCAATTATGATCTTTCCAACCTTAGTTCTGGTTTCTACTTCATCCGCATTTTGACTGATGACGGATTAAGAACAGAAAAGATCTTCCTACAGCGCTAGTTGTAGATAGACTATTATAAGACATTAAAGTCCGGAGGATTCCTTGTCCTTCGGACTTTATTTTTTGTCAGTACTGACCAAGCGATATATTGTACTTCCTAGGCCTCGATACACTCTCATTTCTTCACAGGCCACTTATTACAAGATTTAGCATACGAAAGACAAATTCCTCCGAGCTTCCCCAAGCATCACCTGCTTATTTTAGATACTTTTATCTTGACTTCTGGTGATTTCTAACATATTTCTAACCTAACCATTGCTGATTAAACTGTTCTACTCCTGCATGGAGTAAGAACTAATCATTTATTGTATTAAATCACCAACTATTATATTTATGAAGAGGTTATTACTCCTTTTGATGGCCATCACGCTATCCTTTTTTGATCTGCAAGCTCAAACTGTAATTTGGGAAGAAGATTTCGATGACGGCTTGCGGGGTTGGTCTACTCGTACGGACCAATGTGGTCGAAACTTTGGAGGTGTGGTAGGGTCCTATGAATTAACTTCCATTACCGTGAATGGCAATGCTGTGACCGGTGTTACTGCAGAGTTTAACATCATGAACAGTTTGGAATACAATGTCAACTTTGATGATGGGACCAACTATGGAAGTATTTACGGCCGTTATACGTTAGCAAATGATGTCATGGATAGCAATCTGGATGCAGCTAGTGTTCCGATTAGTGGCAAATCCGCTTCCTTGGATGGTAACAATTTCACTATTACCTCCACCGTCTTAGAAGTGAGTCAAGAAGTGTTTGATGATTGGGCTTCCGTGCTATCTGGAATAGCTGATCCGACTGCGGTGCTAGATGGGTCAACCCTAACATTAAGCAGTGGGAATACCGTTATAACGTTGACTAACAGAAATGTATGCGCGGGCTTGTTCTATTATTCTTCCGACGGTTCTTATGGTACCATAGCCACTGCCCCCACTGTGATTGGGTCCGCTACCGCTACCAATGGGTTTGTATTCATAAACACCATTATGCAGACCTGGCTCGAAGACAATAACAATATCCCAAATGATCCCGGTGACTATCCGGAGTATACAGCGTCCCTAATCTCTCCTGAGATTGATATAAGTACGGCCCAAAGGGCATTGGCACTAGAATTCACGCAAGCTGTCCGGTTTTTGAATTTTTCTAGCGGAGGTCCAACTGTTCCCATTAATGAAACTCTGTCTCGACCTGTGAATACAGCCCTTGAGATTAGTACCGACGGAGGTGCAAATTGGTCAGTGCCAATCGAACTCAATGAAAGGCTTAATCCTAATGACTGGTTTGAGACCAGGGAGTCAATTCCCTTACCAGCCAACGTAATTGGAGATGCTTCCTCTATTAGACTCCGACTCACATTCGGAACTGACTTCTACTTCTGGGGGTTTGACGATTTCCGGATTATCGAAAGACCTGCCTATGATATGCAGGTAAATGATAATTTTTATGCGGTATATCCCAATCTATTCACCCCCATTAGCCAGGCCGATACAGCTGTATTTTTGGCAGACATTCAAAACAATGGAGGATTAAACGCATCCAACGTTGTGCTAGACCTAAGCATTAGCAATGATGCGGATGGGGCTGTGATCTATAGGGATAGTGTAGAATACGGCAATATTTTAGTCGACTCCTTAGCAGAGAACCAACTTTTTAACAATACCTTATTCCCTGAGGATTTGGCACCGGGCATCTATACAGGCAGCTACGTGATACGTCATGACAGCCTCGAAAGCGTAACGAACAATGATACGATTCGCTTCCAATTCGTACTCAATGATACCGTCTTCCAGAAGGAGGCTGGTTTCGTTTTCGGTGATGCCTCTGGAACCACGCCAGCAGACGATGTTAGTTTTACCTTTGGTAACATCTTTTATTGTCCAAACGGAGAAGATTATGTAGCTACGAACATTAGCTTTGGTGTGGCCAATGCGGACGAGCTTGCGGGAAGAAGTGTCACGACCTATCTGTATGAATGGGCAGATGCCAACAATGATGGCGTAGCGCAAGCCACTGAATATGGAGATGCCTTGGCCCTCAACACCTATCAGTTTACAGGAGACGAAAGCGATGATGCACTGATTACCATCCCATTCGATTTTGAAGGAAATGCCATCCCCTTAAAAGATAATACTTCCTACCTAGCCTTGGTCCAGTATATTAACTCCTCAGACAATCAGGACCTAGAAATACTGGTGAGTAACACGATTGATTACAATGCCACCAGCTTTGCTTATGCCCAGGCAGGCTTGAGACCTCGTTACACTCTCGTACTCAATGTTGGACCTGATCCGAGTCCTGATTTGAGTACGGCTGGTTTTGGTCAAGATGTGGTTCCAATGATTCGGATGAGTATCGCGCAGACTGTAGATGCCCCTGATGTCCTAGGTGAGGAAAACTTGGTGAAAATCTATCCAAACCCCACCAATGGAATCGTCAATTTGGAAGTCGAACTAGAAAAAATAGCGAATCGACTTGAGGTCAGTGTGATTGATGCCGCCGGAAGAATCCTGCAACGTAACCAATATCAAGGATTTAAAGAAGGTAAATTCAATTATGACTTATCCAATCTAAGTGCTGGTTTCTATTTCATTCGCATCCAAACAGATCAGGGACTGCGGACAGAAAAAGTCTTCCTACAACGATAACAATTTGAAGCCTTTGGCAGCTAAAAATACGAAAGGCCTGATGGGATCCCATCAGGCCTTTATATTGTCTCCTTAGGCATAAGCTGCCTTAAGGTTGATCTGATCGTAGATTACATGTTTTTGATGATCTCATCACCAAACTCAGAGCACTTCAGTAAAGTAGCGCCTTCCATCAAGCGGTGGAAATCATAAGTAACACGCTTGCTAGTAATAGCTCCTTCCACGCCCTTCAAGACAAGGTCAGCAGCCTCTTTCCAGCCCATGTAACGAAGCATCATTTCACCAGAAAGGATTACAGAACTTGGGTTCACTTTATCCAAACCTGCGTACTTAGGTGCCGTTCCGTGTGTAGCTTCAAAAATAGCACAACCGGATTCGTAATTGATGTTGGCACCAGGAGCGATTCCGATCCCTCCAACCTGAGCAGCCAAAGCATCAGAGATATAATCTCCGTTCAAGTTCAGGGTAGCAATTACATCATATTCTTTTGGACGAGTCAAAATCTGCTGCAAGAATGCATCAGCGATTACATCCTTCACCAAGATCGCGCCATTTTTCAAGGCTGCATCCTGTGCTGCGTTAGCCGCCTCTTTTCCTTCTTCTGCTACGATGCGATCCCACTGAGCCCATGTGAATACCTTATCACCAAAAGCTTTTTCTGCTACTTCATATCCCCACTCCTTAAATTTACCTTCGGTAAATTTCATGATGTTTCCTTTGTGAACTAAGGTCACAGAAGATTGACCATTTTCAATCGCATAGTTGATAGCTGACTTCACTAGACGCTCCGTTCCTTCTACCGAAACTGGCTTAACACCAAGTGAGACAGAATTAGGGAAACGAATCTGGGTCACACCCAACTCATTTTGAAGAAAAGCCTTCAATTTCTCTAACTCCTCCGTACCGTTGAGATACTCAATCCCAGCGTAGATATCTTCCGTGTTTTCGCGGAAAATAGTCATTGCTACATCTTCTGGCTTTCTTACCGGAGAAGGAACACCACTAAAGTATTGTACCGGACGTACACAGGCATATAGGTCTAGCTTCTGACTCAAAGCCACGTTCAAAGAACGGATACCTCCACCAACAGGAGTAGTTAATGGTCCCTTAATCGCCACCAAATAAGATTTGATATCATCCAGGGTAGCTTGCGGTAGCCATTCTCCTGTTTGATCAAATGCTTTCTGGCCAGCCAACACCTCATGCCAGTGAATTTTCTTTTCACCACCATATGCCTTCTCTACTGCAGCATTCAATACACGCTCTGAAGCTGCCCAGATATCGGGGCCAATCCCGTCTCCTTCAATAAAAGGAATCACTGGATCATTGGGGACATTTAAATTGCCGTTTTCAATCGTTACTTTTGTTCCACTCATATTTTTTTTATCTATTTTAACACCTAGTTTTAAGGACTAAGCAGATGGGTTTACAAAAAGCAGCACAAAGGTAATAAATCTTGGCACTTAGGGGCTAGAACCTATTTAAAATTCGTCCTAAAACGGCCAAAAGTTGTAATAAATACGGCGTGGATTACCTTTTGCGGCTTATTCCACCCTTTAGCCCCCTTCCCACGCCCGTATTAGGTCCTAAAAAGTCCTATTTCGAGCTCAATTACCAATCAAAAGTACAGACTATGAGAACTGCAATATTGTGTTTTGTAATGTTCGGATTACTCGGCGTTTTTTCTGCCTGCAATACCTCCAAAGCCAATTCCACCGGCAACTGTGACATGCAGGCTGAGGTAAAAGATTTTTCCCAACTAGATGGTTGTGGATTATTGATCGTTGCGCCTGATGGGAAGAAACTCTCACCGGTCAATTGGGATCAATGGAGTGCCATTGCTAAAGCAGACCTGAAGATTAATATTAGTTATAAAGAGGTCGAGCCAAGGATGAGCATTTGCATGAGCGAAAGTGGCTTTATTGAGATCACTTGCGCAAGCATAATAAAGTAGTATCTTGGCAATTCTTAGATAGACCGTATCTTTAGTTTATGAATCCAAATCTAGATGCCAGCGGAGAGCACCTTGGCGCTGAGGAGCAACAAGCAGAGAAGAGTTTACGTCCCACAGAATTGGATGATTTTAGTGGTCAGCCGAAGATCGTGGAAAACCTCAAGATCTTTATAGCAGCAGCTATGCAGAGAGGGGAAGCATTAGATCATGTACTGCTACATGGCCCTCCTGGTCTTGGCAAAACTACCCTATCGCACATTATTGCCAATGAGCTGCAATCTCAGTTAAAGATGACCTCTGGTCCGGTGTTGGAGAAGCCCGGAGATCTAGCAGGCCTCCTGACTAATTTGGAAGAGGGGGATGTACTTTTTATCGATGAGATACATCGACTGAATACCGTAGTTGAAGAATATCTCTACTCTGCTATGGAGGACTATCGGATTGATATCATGATCGATAGTGGCCCCAATGCCAGAAGCATCCAATTGAGTTTGAATCCCTTTACCTTGGTGGGGGCCACGACTAGAATGGGGCTATTGACAGCTCCCATGCGCGCCCGCTTCGGGATCAACTGTCACTTGGATTATTACGATACCGCCACCTTAATCAAGATCATAAAGCGTTCAGCAAAAATTCTGCAGGTGCCGATTACGCAAGAAGGTGCTGAAGAAATTGGCAGAAGAAGTCGTGGCACTCCGAGGATTGCCAATGCGCTTTTGCGACGTACCAGAGATTTTGCCCAGATCAAAGGCGACGGCACCATAGACCAGGCTATCGCTCAATATGGGCTAACCGCATTGAATGTAGATTCTCATGGACTAGATGAAATGGACAATAAAATATTGAGCACCATTATAGAAAAATTCAAAGGTGGGCCGGTTGGCTTAAATACACTTGCAACCGCTGTTGCGGAAGAATCTGGAACGATTGAAGAAGTTCATGAACCCTTTCTTATCATGCAGGGCTACCTACAACGTACGCCTAGAGGTCGAGAAGCTACTGAAAAAGCCTATAAACACCTTGGGATTGTGCCACCTGGAGTCCATGGCACTTTATTCGACCTGTAAGAAGAGATTACACATGTGCAAAAACAGTATAAGTTAATTTTTTTTATTAAATTTGCATTCTAAGTATTTAGGATTCCTTGCTAACCTGCCAGTGATCAACATATTACTGACGTCTTATAGCGTTGAAGATTATTTGGCAAGAGAGATTAGCATGTGTCAGTAGTCTTTCCTCCCATTCCCTCAATTTGTCCCGCTCAAACTATAGACCCAGCTCAATCCCTTGCTACGATTCCTTTGTGATACTTCCACAAATGGAGGCTTAGCGTACATAGAAGATGTAGAAACCAAAGCCTGGGCAGGTACGACTTGTAACGATGTAATAACTCC